>JAFGTC010000259.1 GCA_016934335.1 Candidatus Omnitrophota bacterium
AAGCCTTCGACTTGGGTTCTCAAGCGGTTGGCGACGCTCATACCGGCGGCGTCGTCCGCGGCGCTGTTGATACGCAAACCGGAAGACAATCGCTCAATCGAAGTTTGCAGCGCTTTGCTGGTGTTATTCAGATTTCGGTTCGCATTAATTGCGGTAATATTGTTATTGATTCTGGAAAGACTCATTCTTCTTCCTCCTTGAAATCTGAATCCGGCTTCCTTGCCGGATTCCACGGCCAATGGGTGCGATTTTGGCCGCGTTTTGGGTGCTGTGATTTGAATATGTTTGGCTCTTCCAAGCGAGAATCTTCGCCGCCGCAGGGTGGTGCGAACACCTTGGGGGTTTTCAAGAAACTCCGTCAGTCTTGCAAGAACCGGGGAATATCCGCCCCAGAAGAATTTCCAGTTGAACCGTTCCATCGCTTCCAGGATGGCAGCCTGGCCGCCTTGTCAGGCGTCGATGGATTATGTGATGTGAGCGCCGGTTATTCCCTCCTCTCCTGCATTTTTATGAATTCTAAATACTCCTATTAAATCCTCGGTAAAAAGAGACTTCGACAATTTCAGTTCTATATATCGTCCATCTTGCAAAAAACCTTAAGTCTTTCTGATTCAGATTTATTAAAAAGGCGCATTATGTAAAAAAATGGAGATTTGAAGAGAACAAGAGATAAATTCTATCGAATAACGCTGACTATATTGTCAAGACGATTGATGGCGCCTGATTTTGGGCGATGCGGTTCGAGAGAGTATTTAGTGAGAGAGTATTTGGTGAGAGAGCATTTGGTCATGGCGGCGATTGTCGTGAGCGTGATCATTGAGTTCGTTGAATGATAAACCGGCCGCCTGAATCGCCAAAACGTGGATGCGATCCAAGCGGCCCTTCATTTCTTCCATGGCGGCTTGATCCCGCCCGCCGACCAGAGCGAAGCCGCGCCGTGATGGTCATTCCTCCATGAGAAGGGATTGGTTCGAGATCTGCGCCGAACAGTGGAGTTTGAATCCGAACTCTAACCTTTCATCCATCGCGCTGCGCCAATCCGTGGGGCTTCGAGGAGCGCCAAGACGTCGAGTGATGCGCCTTAACGCCAACGCCGGCGGCCGTGCGATCGATGCGTGATTTGGGGCTGTTGGAGGTGTGTTGAAAATGGATGCTGTTGCATAGGTGTAAACCCGGATGAACGAATAGAAGTGGGGCTTCGAGTTTCAGCGCTCCACTTGCGCAGCCCAATCCGCTTTATCGGCGGAATCCATCTTGATTTCTTTCCCATGGGCGCCAGGGCGTCAGCCTGGTTCGCATCGAAGAATCATTCAAAGCGAAAATGGGTTATGTGAGTTTTATGAACAGTGTAATGTTCTCCTTCTGACTCGTTTTCTAATTCAAAACAATCCATTCCAGTCGGTTATTATTCACGGATTCTTATCTTCATCCCCTCTGTTCGGCTCGGCGCGCGTTCTTGCGTTCATGTAGAAATACAGGGGCGGGCGCTCCATTCAGGAAAGGAGAATGCATGTCGAGTAAGAGAACTTCCCAACGATCCAAAAGGCGCACAACCTGTTTGAATTTCGAAAAAAGCCTTGCGATTCCACGAAAGCAGCCGCATCGCAGGCGGTTCCGAATGGAACGTAGGGAAGTTCTTTTACGACAAACAAAATCACGAAATGAACGTTCTGCGCGTCGCCATCGATTTCCAGTCAACGCCGCTCCAACACATGGACGGAGGAAGAAGGCCGTCGTCCATCGGTTGGCGCAGCGGCTCATTGGTCGCACCCAATTAGGACCGGAAGACCACTTCGCTTCGATTCTCGTCGCACCCGAGAATCGAAAAAGAGGGATGGTTTTCGCGTTCAAGTTCATGTTCTGCGCTCCTGCTTTTTTATCCGCTCCGGATCAAGATCCAGCGATTAGGCCAGGGATAACGACCGGCCTGAGCGAAAACGAAAGCGCCGTTGAATCCACTGTCGCACCCCAAAAAACAAATGACCGGCTTTTATCTTTAGCATGGTTCAATCCTTTTTATTCACTGACGGCGCCCGCCGATTTTACTGTTTCGTTCTTGCCAGGGTTGTTTTGTTTGAAGCGGGGGAGGGAGAAGTCATGAGATCCCTACCCCGCTGGAGATGAACGGTCCGATTCTATCGAGCCAAGAAAGTCGATGCGTCTTATCCCAAAAGCGAGAGCAGAGTCTGCGGCAAAGAGTTTGCCTGGGCTAATACGGAAGTACTCGCCTGATAGAGAATCTGATTGGAGGAGTAATCGGATACTTCGGAGGCCATATCCACATCGCTGATTCTGGATTCCGAAGCGCTGAGATTTTCGGACGAGGTGGAGAGGCTTTCAACGGTTGTTTCGAGGCGGTTGATAAAGGCGCCAAGAGCGGATCGCGCCCGGCTGATTTGATCCAACGCTACATCGATAATCTCGATGGCGTCGTTTACGCCTTTGACGGTCGTGACATTGATATCGGCGACGGATCGTCCAGTGCCGTAGCCAAACCCCAAATACTTGCTTTGGAGATTGGGGATGTTTAATTGCAAATCCTGTCCCGTGAAGGGGCCTACCTGGAAATTCAACGCGTTATTGACGGTCGAAATCAGGATGGCAACGCCCGTATTAGGCGAACCATCGGTAGGCGGCCCGGTGATGTCGAGAATAGCGTCGAAATCGATCATCAGAGTTTCGGCGACGCCTTCGCTGACGCCGCTTTCGAAGAAGACGTTCTGATCGCCATTTTGGAACATCACTTCAGGCCCGCCATTCAGGCTTCCGACAAATTCCTGCGCCGTAACTTCCAGGGTGTCTTCTCCCTGATTAAGGATTGTAGTGCTCATGCTTTCCCGGGATCCGGCGCCGATTCGCAAAGTGATTTGCGGCGTAGATTCTCCCGCCAACGTGGGATCGGATCCCGTTAAGGTCGCCTCTTCGCCCACGCGGACGCGAATTCTCTCGCCGCCGTCAATGGAAATGGTGGCCATTTCAGGATTCCCATTGAGAACGACTTGTGCGCGATCGGTCAACGTGCCATTGCCGTTCGCTTCATCAATGATCATAAACAAGCCCGATTGGGAATTTTCGGCGATATCGTCGATCAGCCGGAGAGTTCCTTCGCCGGTAAGAGTCAAAGTGGCGTCATTAAAAGCGCTCTGCTCAACCGGTCCATTCACGCCGCGCGTTCGATCCCGATAGTTCAATTCTTGTATCAATCCTGACAGGGTGGCGAACAGGCCGTCACCCATCACGGCGTCGTCGGCGCCGTCAGTGGACAAAGTAAAGACGGTTTCGAAAGTGGTTCCATCCGCGTTTGTACCTTGAAAGGTGAGGGTGTCATCCGCTTCGAAGCGAATTCCCGTATCGCCGGTGGTGAAGACGGAATTGACGAAAGTGCCATTGATGACCGCGCCGCGCGCGAGGCTGAAACTGCGGCTGACGATGGCGCCGGCGGAATCCCGGAATTGCAAATCGGTATCCACAGTCCGCCGGTTAGGGGGAACAATATCTGTGACTTCAATGCCAAAATTTCCCGTATCGAACGTAGAGCCGGTGATGCCTTGGATGACGTTTCCATACTGGCCGCCCACGTCCACCCCCTTGACATAATCGCGTGTGGAGACGACCTCCGTTTTCAGATTTCCCGCATTATTGATTACATTGAAACTGATTTCAAATTTAGATGTCGCATCGGTTATGTCGGCGTTGGTGGTGATCGAATTTCCTTCCGACTTTGCGCTTAAGAATCGGATTCGCCCGCTGCCTTCGGCTTCGCTCAAAGCGCTGGACGGGATGCTGACATGGGTTTGAACGAAATTTGCGGGGATGTCGGCTTCAATGCCGCCGAATAGCGCGGTTTCCGCATTATCGATGGCCGTTTGAATTTGACTGATAAGATCCGACATGGAGTTTCCGCCCACGCTGAGCGCTCCCGCGAATTGCGTGGCGCCGTCGGAAAGAACGCCCTGAAAAGTGATTGTATTATTGGCCTCAATCGAGACGGTCCCGAAAACCAATCCGGCTAAGTTGTCTGCGTTCGCCGCCGCATTGGCGCCATTCATGAACCGACTGGCCGTCACGGCGATATCGGTTGCGTCTTTCAAGCCGGTGGCGAACATTGCTTGCCCATTCTCTGTGGTGGAAGGCAACAAATTCTCCGCCCCTTCGTTTGTGCGAACGATATTGAGAATCGAGGTGCCGCTGCTCAGATTGCTGGCGTTCGGATCCACAGAGATGCTCACGCCGACATCATCCTGTCCCTTGACGATTTCCGAGGTATTGGCGTTATCGCCTGTAAATAAGATCAGAGAACTATAACGAGCCGTGGTCGCGATTCGATTTACTTCGTCGATTTGCTGGAAGACTTCGTCCTGAATAGCTTGGATGGAAGCGGCGTCATTGCTGCCCGTATTTCCGGCTTGGATGGCCAATTCTCTGACGCGCTGCAAGCAAGATACCAAGGAATCGAGCGAGGCTTCCGTCGTATCCGCCATGTTGATGCCGTCTTCCGCATTGCGGATGGCCATATCCGTCCCGCGGATTTGAGTTCGCAGGCGCTCGCGAATCGTCAAGCCCGCGGCGTCATCTCCCGCCGAATTGATGCGGAGACCGGATGATAATCGCTCAATGTTCTGGCTCAAACGATCGCCGGCGTTGTTTAGATATCGATTAGCAGTGAATGCAGATGTGTTGTTATTGATGCGCGTGATACTCATGGTCGTATCCTCCGTGATACTTGAAGACCGGCAATCCTTGCCGGTTAATGCGGTCTCTTCTTTCCTTCCGAGAACCGTGAAGCGTCGGGGTCGCCGCGTTTCAGCGCCTCCCGGCGCTGGAGTTCCTCCATGAACTCATGGCGATATATCTTTTGTAAAACCTGCTGCACCTCAACCACATATTTATAACTCAAACAAGATCGGTATCAGTTATCGGCGCTGTTAATTCAACCTTAAGAATTTTTTCGAATTTCTCTCAATAAATCCCGCCTCCATTCAATCCGTCTTTCGGATCACTCGCCAGTGAACCGAATCCCCGAATCTCTTGATTGGCGAAAATGTTCACCTATATCATTCCTCTATTATTCCGAACGAGGCGCTTTCTCTTCCCATCGCACATCCAACACGTCGCGCAGACCTTCGCCGAGCAAATTGAATCCCAGGACGGTGAAGGCCAAGGCGGCGCCGGGAAAGATGGAAACCCAGGGGGCGATGCGCAGAGCGGGCGATCCGTAATTGATCATGCCTCCCCAGCTGGGAGTCGGCGGCTGCGCGCCCAAACCGAGGAACGAGAGCCCCGCTTCGGCCATGACGGCCTGCGCCAGCCCCATGGTCCACCAGATCAAGGCGGGGACGTAGCTATTGGGGATGATATGCCGGAGAATGATGCGAAAATCAGACGCGCCGAACGCCCGAGCGGCGGTCACGTAATCGCGCTCCTTCACCACCATCACTTGCGAGCGCATGAGGCGGGCGAGGCTGGCCCACATGACAGCGCTGAGAGCGATCAATACGCCCAACAGATCCTGCTCCATTTCCGAAAAAATCACGGCGATGGATATGACGAGCAGCAAAAAGGGAAAGGCCAGCGTCATATCCACGAAACGCTGCAAGATCAAATCCACTTTGCCGCCGTAATAGCCGGATATGCACCCAACTACTAATCCGATAAGAAGCCCCAGAGTTCGCGCGGATACTCCGATCCCCAGCGAAATGCGCGCTCCGTACACGGTTCGGCTGAACACGTCGCGCCCCATCTCGTCGGTTCCGAACCAATGACGCCAGGACGGCGGCTGATAACGCTTCTCTAGATTTATGGCGTCAGGCGCATAGGGAGCGATCCAATCGGCGAAAAGGGCGGAGAAGATCAGCAGAACGACGATCAGGCCGCCGAAAAGAACGTACGGATGGCGAAATGCTTTCATGAGTCGTACCGAATGCGCGGATCTAGATACGCGTATAAAATGTCCACAATCAGATTAATTCCGATGAAGATCAAGCAAAAGAACAAGACGGTTCCATTGATCAATGGATAATCGCGCTGCGAAATGGCGATGACCATGTGCCGCCCCAATCCCGGCCAGGAAAAAACCTTTTCGGTCAACACCGAGCCGGATAGATAACTGGCAAAATCGAGCCCGATGATAGTGACGACGGGGATGACCGCATTGGCGAAGGCGTGTTTGACGATCACGCGAACCGGACCGGCGCCTTTGGCGCGCGCGGTGCGCAGATACTCTTCGTTGAGCACCTCCAACATGCTGGCGCGAGTCATGCGCGCCAGGAAGGCGATGGATTGAGTTCCCAGCGCGACGGCGGGAAGAATCAGATACTGGAGGCCGCCGTCGCCATAGCCGGACGGAGGAAGCCATTGCAGCCGCATGCTAACGAAATACATGAGCAGCAATCCCAGCCAGAAGACCGGCGTAGAAATGCCTAAAAGAGAAAACACCATCGCCGTGCGATCCGCCCATCCGTTGGGCGTCAAGGCGGATATCAAACCGGCGCTGACTCCCAGCAGCACCGCCACGATCATGGCGCTGACCGCCAATTTGGCCGTATAAGGAAATTTTTCCGCGATGATCTCCGCGACGGGGCGATGACTGTCATACGAAATCCCCAGGTCGCCCCTCAGCAGATTCCAGAGATACTTTCCATATTGAACATGCAGAGGTTGATCGAATCCGTAGCGTTCGCGAATCAGTTGACGCTGTTCTTCGCTGGCGCGCTGCCCGGCCATGGCGTCGGCCGGGCAGCCGGGAGCGAGGCGGCTCAGGAAGAACGTGATGGTCACCACGCCCAGGAGAACGGGGATCATCCAGAGGAGGCGTTGAAAAAGATACGTTGTCATGAATCAACCATCCAAAATCGGGCGACGCCATGCTTTCAAGACGCTGATAAAGTCCTTTATATAAGGGATAAACAATAAAACGATTCCGAATAAATGAAACGAACCGAAAATCACGGCGTGGTAATATGAGATGTTGGATAATCCAAAAACCAGTTGAACTGGAACTAGAAAAACGAGCGAGGCGATGTAATGATAAATCGTCCAGCGCTCCAGATAAAAAATGGGAAGAAGAAACAATGTGTAGGTCGTCCAGGATATGGGCGACGCCAGCAAGATAATGACAAAAGATATATTGCATAGTTTGACAGCATTAAATTTTCCCCGATAGAACGCAAGGATCGCGGACAAAACAATGAAGCCGGCCATGATCTTGCCCAGCCATAAAAGATGCAGTCTCGTAAAAAATGCGAGAAGCGAATTATTGGAAAGATCGTCATAGACAAAACTTTCTCCTATGGAAGCGCGCCATTGTTGATAGACGTTAAAATCGTATCGCAGCAACGGCAGCAGACAAAAAAAGCTAAAAGCGATGAGGCTTTGAACGGCGATTCGTCGATATCCCCCCGCAAATAAAAAAACGAGGATCAATCCAAAGAAAGGTTTGACGGCGACAAGAAAGCCTAATAATAAACTGGGGATAATCGTTTTTTTCGTTTTAACCAGCGACCATAAAAACAAGCAATAAAGAAGCAGCAAAAAGGCCTGCATTTGCCCGTTGTATAAAACTTGATAAAAACCTGCAAAAGCGAAACTCCACATCACGAGAATGAATTTATTTATATCATTCCATGCGAAGAATTTCAGTAAGATAAAAATCGATAGGGAAAAACAGAGAAAAGAGAAAATCTGCCAGCATACATATATTGGTACAAGTTCAAATTGATAGAGAAATTCGGAGAAGAACAAAAAAATCGGCGGATTCAGGTTATAAGCGCCAATTTGCATCTTCGCGCTTAATGGGTTGGAATGTTGATAGGGATTTTCGACTACGGACAGGAAATATCCGGAGAGATAGAATGTCCCGAAATCATATATTTCTGCATTTTTTGCCGATTTATACAGATCATAACTATAGAATCCCAACAGAACGATCGAGCCATAAATTACAAAGAGAAAATAGCCCTTTCGCGACATTCTCGTCAAGTTGGTTTGATTCATGAATCATTACTCTTCGAAGACGTTGAGGGGAAAAGCCATTCCGACAGATAGGCGATTCCGATTGAGGTCATGGCGCCCACGGGGACGAACCATGTCCAATGAAATCGGAGGAAAGAGATGATCAATACGCCGACAACGCCGGCCAACATGCCGATCATCATGCCGCGCGCGCGGCGAAACGGGGTGAAGATTCCCAAAAGAAAAGCGGCCAGAAGGCTGCCGTAAGTATAACTGGGGATGCTGAGAGCGGTATCCAGCAGGCTTTCCGAAAACATGCCGGCGATCAGGGCGATGATAATCAGAATCACCGTCCAGCCAATGGTAAAAAGGCGCGAAATTCGGATTATTTGCTTATTGGACAACGGTTCTTTGCGCATGGCCAGCACAAAATCGTTCACGGAGGTCGAGGACAGCGAGTTGAGCGCGGAAGCGGTGCTGGACAGCGCCGCCGACAGAACCGCGGCGATGACCAGGGCCGCCGAGACGGCGTGCATGTTATGGACGGAAAAGTAAGGCAATATCTGATCGCTTTTGTTTATGGCTTCCGGAACCGCGCCTTGATAAAAAACAAAAAGCATGACGCCTATGAGCAGGAAGAAAGCGAATTGTAGAAAAACAAAAAAACCGCTGCCGACAATGGCGATTTGCGCGCTGCGCAGCGACCGGCAAGAGAGGAGGCGCTGCACCAAATCCTGATCCGCTCCATGAGAGGCCAGGCACAAACACATCCCTCCCAGCAATCCCATGAAAAACGAATACTGCCCCGCGCCCGACCAATCCCAGTGAATTAACGTCCATTTCCCCTGCGCCGACGCGGTTTCGACAATCTGGCCCCATCCGCCGGGAATCAATTGATACAAATAAACGAGGGCCAAGAGACCGCCGATCATCATCACCGCCAGTTGAACGACCTCCGTCCAGATTACGGCGGAGATTCCACCCAGGTAGCAGTAAGCCAATGAAATCAATCCCGTCACGATGATGGCGGCGGTCAGATCAATTCCCAGGATGACATTCAAGACCAAGGCGGCCGCATAATGGCGGACGCCGGCCGCCATCGCTCGAGTGACGAAGAAGAAAATCCCCGAAAGGCGCTTGGCGTCCTGACCGAATCGAAGACCCACAAATTCGTAAATCGTCACGATCTCCCGTTCGAAAAAGCGAGGCAGGAAAAAAAGAGCCAGAATGAAGCGAGCGACGATGTATCCCAACACCACCTGCAGAAACGAAAAATCCCCATCGGGAGAAAACGCCTTGGCGGGAGCCGCCAGAAACGTGACGGCGCTGGTTTCGGTGGCGACCACGGCGGCCATGGCCGCCCAGGCGGGGGTGGAGCGCCCCGCCAGGAAAAAATCGGAAAGAGAATCCTGCTTGCGCGAGCAAAGAAGTCCTATCACAATAAGGACAGCGAAATACATCAACAAGATGATATAGCCGATTGCGTCCATTATAACCACCTGATTAAGATCTCTTAGAATAGCACATGTCTACAGAATATCAGCGACTCCATGAACAAAAACCGTCTGCGCCGGTTCTCGGCGTTGGACTCATGTCCGGAACGTCCATGGACGCGGTGGATTCAGCGCTCGTCGCCATTTCCCCGGCGGAGCGGCCTCCCGTTCGGCTGATCGAATATGTCGAAACGCCGATCCCCACCGCTTTGCAGCGCCGCCTGCGAGAGGCCATGCATCCAGAGCGCTCCAACATCGAACAGATTTGCCAGCTCAATTTTGAGGTCGGCGCATTATTCGCCGATGCGGTTCACGCTTTGGTCGAAAAAGCGCACATCGACCCTAGCGCACTTTCTTTCATTGGGTCGCATGGACAAACGTTATACCATATTCCATCGATCGATGCGCAGCGCAACTGGGAAACGCCCTCCACTCTGCAGATCGGCGATCCTTGCGTGATCGCCGAAAAAACCGGGGTGTTGACGGTGGGAGATTTTCGCGTGCGGGATATGGCCGCCGGCGGGATCGGCGCGCCGCTGATGCCTTTTGTGGATGCGTTCCTTTTCGCGCAGACGGATCGATCGGTTCTCTGCCAGAACATCGGGGGCATCGCCAACTGCACGCTTATCTCGCCGGCGAGAGAAATTCTCGCATTCGACAGCGGGCCGGGGAATATGGTGATGGATGCGATTGTGCAAAAAGCATTCACCGGAAAGCAGTATGACGCCAATGGGGAACTGGCGAGAAAGGGCGAAGTGATTCCCTCTCTTTTGGCAGACTGCCTGCAGCACCCCTTTATCAAAAAGGCGCCCCCCAAAGCGACCGGTCATGAAGATTTCGGTGAAGGATTTACGCGTCGGTTTATGCGCGAAGGAAAAGACTCTCCCATCGAAGATCTTCTTGCGACCGCATGCGAATTGACCGCGCGATCGATCATCGACGCCTACCAAGACTACGTCTTTCCCTGCGGACGCCCTGAGGAAGTGATCGTCAGCGGGGGAGGAACGAAAAATGTCTACTTAATGGAGCGTTTGCGAGAATTATCCCCGGAATTGACGTGGCGAAAAAGCGACGAGCATGGAATCCCATCCAGCGCGAAGGAAGCCATTGGATTCGCCGTTCTGGGATATGCGACGCTGTGCGGCATACCCGCCAATATTCCATCCGCAACCGGCGCCGGGAAATCGGTTGTTTTGGGAAAAATCGCGCCGGGGGCCGCGTTCTCCCGCACGTCCTTTTTCTTGTGAACCATCGATGGGCCTGATCAGCCGCCCCACAGATCGGCGGTGTTGACCTGCTTGCCCTGCAGTTTCAAATAATAAAACAACTGGCTTTTATGGGATTTAAGATGATAAATCATATGCAGAAGCTGAAGCCCTAATATTTTCTCTCTTGGATCCCAGGGCGCCGTGACTTTTTGATTCGCCAGGTTGTCTTCCGAAACTTGCTCCAGCATCTCATAAGCGATGCGTTTGTCTTCCGCCAAGCCGCGCTTCGCTTCTTCCACGCTTTCGACCGTCGGAAACTTTTCGGCGGGAGGCAGCATGTCTTCCGGCTTCAGATCCGACAGGTCCATGTCCTCCGGCATGCCCCAATCGCCTGTGATAAATCCTTTGAAGCAGACGCCGCATGCGCTGGCGATATGGCAAAGCAATTGCCCCATGGTCATCCAATTGGATCCGTCTGAAGGCTTCCAATTCAATTCGCCATCGCTCACCTTTTCCAGCAGGCCTTCCGTCGTCGCGTAGGCATTCTCGATTTCTACGGTCAAGAGTTCTTTCCAGTTCATGGCGAATCCTTCCCAAGCATCGATTTTTTGTAAATTTTGTATGTTATAGTTTTTAATTGAGAGTTTATTATACAACTGAAAATCGAAGCATGGATTTCATTTTTCGATTTTCATCCGCAACGACTCCGTCCATTTGAATCCGAAAGGCCGCCGGATGCTCGCCGAAGCCTTGCTCCCGATTCTACAAGAGGCGCTCGAATGAGATTGTCTCATTCGAAAGAGATTGTTATGAAGACGGCCGACGCAGGTGATTCCGGATTGAGCTGAAGGAAAAGATGGTTTACTCTTTCCTTGAGTCATCGAACCTATCGAATTGACAACCATGCCAAGGGAGAAAAACGATGAGATTATCTTATGTCATAGCCATTTTCGTATTGCTGCTCGCTCCTACACTGATTTGCGCCCAAGAGGGAATCATCGCCGAGGGAGCGAAAGTTGTTAAACTAGCGGACGGCTTTGCGTTCACGGAGGGGCCGGCCGCAGACACCGAAGGAAACGTCTTTTTTACCGATCAGCCTAACGACCGCATCCTGAAATGGAGCGTCGACGGGAAATTGACAACCTTCCTGCAGCCCTGCGGCCGATCCAACGGCCTCTATTTCGACAAGAACGACGATCTGCTCGCCTGCGCCGATGAGAAAAATCAACTCTGGTCGATCGATCCGGACGGCAAGGAAGCCGTTCTCATCAAAGATTATCAAAACAAACTGCTTAACGGCCCCAACGATCTTTGGATTCATCCGAACGGCGGCGTGTATTTCACCGATCCCCTATACAAACGATCCTATTGGGAGCGTTCAGGAGATATGCAGCAAGACGGCCAGCATGTCTACTACCTCTCGCCCGACCGTAAAACATTGACCCGCGCCGATGAAAACCTTGTTCAGCCCAACGGCATTATCGGATCGCCGGATGGGAAGACGCTGTATGTGGCCGATATTAAAGACCGAAAAACCTACCGCTACGACATCGGTCCGGACGGCGCCTTGTTGAACCGAACCTTGTTCTGCGAGCAGGGATCCGACGGCATGACCATCGATAACGAAGGCAACGTCTATTTAACAGGTAGAGGCGTGACGGTTTTCGATAAAACCGGCAAGCAGATCGAACAGATCGACGTTCCCGAAGGCTGGACCGCCAATGTCTGCTTCGGCGGCAAAGACATGCACACGCTCTTCATCACCGCCAGCAAGGGATTGTACAGCCTGCCAATGCGCGTTCACGGCGTGCGATGACAGCCAAACACAACCAATTCCCACCAAGCCATGGAGGCTTGGCTCAATCCACGCTGTCTTTTTGAACGGCTGGACAGAAATCAGGGTTTAGATATATTTCTTCATAGATCATTTCATTTGGAAAAAGAAAGAAGATCCATGAGCAAAAAACGCGTATTTTCCGGCATTCGCCCCACCGGCGAGATTCATATCGGCAATTATTTCGGGGCTTTGCGCAATTGGGTGGAAATCCAGGATTCGTACGACTGCATCTACGGAGTCGTAGATTATCACGCGATTACGACGCCGTTTGAGGCGGAGAAGCTGCCCCGATTAACGTTCGACACGCTGGCCGCGCTTTTGGCTTGTGGAATCGATCCGCAAAAATCCGCCTTGATGCTTCAATCGGACATTAAAGAGCATGTCGAACTGTCGTGGGTTCTTTCCTGCATCGCGCCCCTGGGGCAGATGGAGCGCATGACGCAGTTTAAAGATAAATCGCAGCAGGCGCCGGAGTATATTAATTTAGGGCTGCTGGCCTATCCCGCATTAATGGCCGCCGATATTCTCATTTATCGCGCCGACGCCGTCCCCGTCGGCGAAGATCAGGTCCAGCATCTGGAATTAACCCGCGATTTAGCCCGGAAATTCAACAATGCCTACGGCGAGTATTTCCCCGAACCGGAGCCGCTGCTGACTCACACGCCGCGCATTATGGGATTGGACGGCAAATCCAAAATGAGCAAGACGCTCGACAACCACATATCCTTATTTGAGCCCGCCGACTCGCTGCGGCAAAAAATCATGACGGCGGTCACGGACGAGAACCGCAAGCGGCGCAGCGATCCGGGCAATCCCGACATCTGCAATATCTATTCCCTGCATAAGACCGTCTCCAAAGAAGAAGAAATCCAGATGATCGACAGGGAATGCCGAACGGCGGGCATCGGCTGCGTCGACTGCAAAAAAATCCTGTACGGCCACATGGAGGAATTTCTCTGCCCGTTCCGGGAAAAATATCAAGATTTGCAGAAGCAGCCCGATACGGTCTATGAAATCGCCCAAGAAAGCAGGAAAATCTGCCAGCCGATCGCCCAAGAAACAATGACCGAAGTCAGAAATCGAATGGGATTGAGGAAAATTTAGCCGGATTAAAAGACATCGGCGCTCATTTTTTACGCGTTTTATGCAATAATTTTAATTCGAGTTACGATTCCCGAGCGCTGAAGCGCAGCAAAGCGGGCGTATCTTCGACCAACACGCCGATGGTCAATGGATCGTCGATCAGGCTTTGCCACCCGATCCGATCCAGATTTCGGATCTCGGGCGCATCAAAATCAAAGGACACCTCATCCCCATAAAGGCTTGTGAGAACATTTCCCGCATAAATGTTCAAGAGTTCTTTCAGCGAATCCTGCGCATATTCGCTCAATTCGCCGTTGTCCATTTCTCCTCCGAGAATATTGCCCGCGATCTCTTCGCAAAGTTCCGCCGGCATCGTCAGAGCGATTTCTCCCGTCCGAGAGCCCGTAAATGTCAACAAGGAATGAACGAAATCGACTTCCTCGGTTTCCAATTCATTTTTGGGCGCTAATTCACAGAAGGCGAATGCATACTGCTCGAGCATCGATTCCAGAACCTGCACCAATGTCTCTTGGACTTGATCAGTCATAATCCTCTCCCATCGCTTGACGAATCGATTCGTTTATCTTTTCCGGCGTAAATGGCTTTCGAATAAAGTATTGTACTCCATTTTCCCGGAGTTGCTCCATTCGTTTTCGGCTCCCCTCCGACGAAATCACTACGATGGGAATCGAGCGAAGAGACTCATCGAGACGCACTTGTTCCACCATTTCCACCCCATCCATTTCGGGCATATGAATATCGGACAAGACAAGATCCACCGAATGCCGGCGTAAAAGATCCAAACCTTCCCGCCCATTCATGGCATGGAAAATTTCTCCGAGTTCAATATCCGTCATTTCCAAGGCCTGGGTGAGCATGGCATGCACGATTTTGGAATCATCGACAATCAATATATTGAACGGCATGGCGTTTGGCCTCCTGTTGAAAAATCCATGTTGTTTTCCACTCATCCATTCTATTCAAAACCAGGATAAGAAACCAATAAGATCATCATAAAAAAAGGAAGAATTAGACAATCCCTGATAAACATCAACTCATCCTCCCCCGCCGATTGCAGAGAGGGAGGATGAGTTGTTTTTGAGAGAATCATTACGATCGAACCGTAATATGAACAGAATCGCCGGCATTGAGGTCGACGACGCCCGGGATGGAGATAATGGCGATCTCGTTGACGCGCTGGGCCGCCACGGAATACGTATCGACGCCCGATTTCACTTCCGCTTTGAAATATCCCCGGCTGCGGCCCCTGCGCGGAGCGGGCAGCGAGAATTTCTGCAACGAGGCTCGCCCGTACAAGACCTGAATGTCGGCCTCCAAGCGGCTCGATCCCAAGTCTTGAACATAAACGCCCCAGCCCGCATCGTTCGACCAGAATCCCGTGAATTCGTCTTCGTTCACCTTCGGGAAAAATGAAATCATCTTTTCCGCGCCGGTGTATTTATATCCGGAAAGCGCCAACAGCACCGACCAGCTCGCCATGGCGCGCGCATAATGGTGCCCGCACTCGACTTCATTCCACGGATTGCGGCGTTCTCCGTCATAGCGGTTGCGAACGGCATTGACAATATCCAGTCCTTCGTCCACATAGCCTTCGTAAATCAAGTGGGCCGCCACTTGATATTCGATGCCGGTCCATACTTCATCGGAATAAACAAAGGGCAGCGACGGCCGTCCGCCTTTCGGCCATGAGCACAATAGCAAGCCCGCTTCATCCCCCAAAGCATAAATGCGCTGCGGGTTGTAATGCTCGGAGAACGCATTGCGGAAATTGTATTTATAAACCGAATGTACTGCTTTTTTGACGTGGTCTTCCGGCAAGACGTATCCCAGATCGACCACATGCGCCATCCATTGTCCTAACAACTGATCGGAGAGGCATCCATCACCCAACTGGTATTTAGCATGCTGCTGGGGATTGTAGACCTGAATGAAGTACTCTCCATTCCAGGTCTGCTGATCGAGCCGAACTTGACCGGATTCATAGAGCCGCCGATACTCCGCCGCCGCCGCATGATCTCCCAGGGCCAGAGCCATTTTTTCGGCCGCGCGCAGGGCGGTTAAATAAATGGCGCCCATCATGGGATTGGGGCCGTAGAACTCGATATCGTAAGTATTATGCTGCTGCCCCTCCATGACGCCGTTTTTATCGGGATCCCAATCCTTCCAAGCGAATTCCAAGGCTTTTTTGGCTTGCGGCCACATCTTCTTTAAGAACACAAAATCGCCGGACATCTGCCACTCGCGATAGAGTTTGATAATGCAGCCCATCTGCCCGTCGGCGGCCGCATGAAACTGCCACCGCGCCAATCCCAAGGGGATCAAGGTTCGAAACGCCATCTTACCGGTTTCGTCAGTATTGAACAAAAAGTCGGTATCGCGCATGGTGCGCTCCATCGCGGGGAACAAAAAGGCCAAAGCCTGCTCGTAATTCCAGACATGCGTACAATTAAGAGGACAGCAGCCGCTGTTGTCCGAGCATCCTTCAAAGGCAAAAAAGTTGCCTTCTTTGTCGCGAAAACAGGTATTTGTGCGAATGATGGACGCCTGGCTGGAAACCGCGTCTAAAACGACGTCCGGAACCGTCGATTTGAACAGCGCCTCATGGAACAGCCTGGTTTCCTTCTCCAGCCGCTGCAGATTTCCGGTCACGTATTTTCCGACATCCCACGCATCGGTAAATTGGGTTGCATAATAATTGCCGACAAATTTACCCTGGACCTGATTTTCGCCGTTCCAATAGTTGCGGCGGTTGGGAAAATGCCACGTTATCAGGAAGGGAATGGTAGTCTCCTCTTCCGGCGCCAAGCGAACCAGAGCGCCCAAGGATCCCGTATCGGTCTGCCGATCCGGGCTTGGATCGGACGGATCGACGGGATTCAGCCGGCCGTCATCGCTGAAGTCATTCCAGAACAGACTGAGCGAATCGAACCAACCGCCGCGCTCCCAACGGCAGGTGTAGGTTACATTCTTATGCAGCGTAACTAACGCCATTGTGCCGTAACGTTCATCGTTCGGCTCGAATTTTTTGCTGCGCATCATCAAACCGCGATAATCGCCCGCATCGATATATTCATTGATGTTTTGCCCGAAATCATTTTTTTGATTTCCGACAATATTTTGCAGCGAGGCCATTAAAGACAGATCGACCGGCTTTTTCCCCGTATTTTTAATCTGCCAATAGAAAATGCCGACCGGCAGGCCTGAATCTTTTTCGTTGAGAGGGATGAAGGGATTGAAGGCTTCCAGCGAAATTTCGAGAGGAAGGCGATCGTCCGAGAATTCGATGCGAGCGAAGGGATAAGAGCCCCAAAAACGAGCGTTTTGCAGCCGAGGCATGCCGGATAGTTCGCCCCGGTTCAAGCCGAATCCCCCCCGATAGGGCGGACGAATGGAGGATTCCAGTACAAACGCCCGCCCCGGGCTGTTTTCTTCTTTGCACCATAATCCAAAAAATGTATTATCCAGCGTTCGGCCCTTATCCGGCCGATTGTAGATTTCCCAATCGCGCAGATTCCCCCGTCCGCCTAAAGAAAAGGTTCCCGTCCCGATTCCGCCGAGAGGAAAAGCGATTTCCGAAAGAAACGGCTCATCGAACATGCGCCAAATATGAGCGAATTCTCTTTCTTCCCGCGATGATCGAGCATCCGCCGTACGCCCCGCTCCAAACAATCCGATAAAAGGCGCAGCCGTCAAAATCTTCAACACATCCCGTCGTTCAAATTCCATGATCCAATCCTCCCTGCGCTGGAATTGAATATTCTTCCACTATGAGAATAAACATGCATCTATCTAACCATATCAGACCAGATACTTCAATAATGAGGGTCAAAAAAACACCCGCAGAAAATGAGTTTCCCCTTTTTTCCCATAAAGGGAAGAATGGCATGAAAAGAGAAATCCAGGCCGCGAATCGATCTGTCAGACTTGAAGAATAGGGTAAATTTATGTAATTTGAATAAAATTAGTGAATTTACACCCTCAAAAACGAATCAAAGAAGATCAAAAAGATCTTTTATTTTTTGAGAGTTAGAATCGAAGACTCTAGAGGAGGAGAAAGATTATGGCCCAACCGATATTTCATTCAAGTATCGAAGGCGCGCAGCATGGTCCTAAAGGACTGAATGGATTTTTGGATTTTGCAAAAAAAGCGGGCGCGGCGGGAGCACAGCCTTCCAACTTTATGCTCGAAGACGGCCAAGGGGGCTTCAAAAGCGCGCAGGAGATCAAAAATGCATTTGAATCCCGCGGATTGAAATTCGACGGCATTTCCACCCACTGCGCATTCTGGGTGCACACGACGGCATGGACGCAAAGCCCCACCGTCCGGCCTTTTATTCCCGGAAATCTGCACAACGAATCGCCCGAAAAAGTTGAGCAATGGGCGGAAGATTACATATTGAGAGTGCTCGATCTATCCGCGGAGATGGGAGTTAAAATCGTCACCATGTTCTGGGGCGCGGCGTATGGCTGGGAAATGGCGACCGGGTATCCCTGGGGATTCTTCGCCGGGCCGGGATATGATCTCCTGAAGGAAGGCGATGAGCGATTTGTCAACAAAACCGCCAAACTTCGCCAAAAAGCCAACGAGCATGGCATCGTCTTGTGCCACGAAATTCATCCGGGCACGGCGGCGATGTGCGCCGACGATTTCCTGCGCTTAGTCGAAATTTGCGACAACGATCCCTGCTTGGGCGTCAACGTCGACCCATCGCACTGCTGGGAAGGCGAATCCTGGGAAACCCGATTCCTCAAAGTCGCCAAATACTGCTACGGCTGCCACGTGAAAAACCACGTCGTTCGCCCCGACTTTCCCCTGCGCTCCATGGCCGGCGATTGGAAAGCGCGCGCCATGCAGTTTACCGATCTGCCCTCCGGCGACATCAACATGACGCGGTTCACCGAACTGATGATAACTGTCGGATATCCTCAAAAATACCTCAGTAAAATGGGCTCAGGCACTGCGCCGCTCGTCGTCGAAGCGGAAAGCGCGCATCGCCATCCCGACGCAACCAGCGTCAACGGCATCCAGTTCGTTCGCGACGAATTATGCTTCCCCGTCGCCGAAGGATCCTTCGAAGACGGCATGGGCGCCGATAAATAAGATCGCTGCGAATCAGCAATTCAAGGACGCTTTCCCACCGGGAGGCGTCCTTTTTTCATGTATTGATCTCATTCAACATCCTTCGTAATGATATGACTGCTACTATAATGACCTATCTTATCCCGCGCCTGAATGATGCTATTTTTACAAAAAAATCATGAATTTTTTCCAGCACAACCTAACGTTTCTTCGACAACGCCACTCGACCTTGGCGGAGCGAGCGGCGAATCAAACCGATGACGCGCCGGTCAATCTGCAAAGAGCCCAATCCGGCGCGCCGACTGTGATTGTTCAAACACAGGGAAAAGCGTTTGCGCTGCATCATCCCGGCGATCCCATCGAGCATAGCCGCTCGCTTCTCGATTCCATCCCCCGTTGGAGGCAGGCGCGCAACATCGCCGTCATCGGCGGCGGGCTGGGATATACGCCGCTTTTAATGCTTCAATCGAAGCCCAAACTGCAGCATTTATTCATTCTCGAACCTTCCATCAGCGTATTTCGAGCGGCTCTGCACGCCGTCGATCTAGCGCCGCTTTTGAAGGATCGGCGCGTGCACTACATCGTCGGCCATGAGCCGGGAGCGATTTACGCCGATCTTTTGAAAACAGTGGTCGACCTGATCGCCAATCCTCTGCTGATCGTGAAGTCGCCGCCGATCGCCGCCGCTTTTCCTCAATGGGCCGAATCGGCCAACCAGCAGATCCATGAGGTCATACAATTTGGACAGAGCGGCTTGTTCAGCAAATTCAAGGACGGCCCTCTGACGCTGGAAAACCTGTTTCAAAATTTGGACTCCATCGCCGCCGCGCCCGGGATTGGAAATCTAGGCGACGCCTTTCGAAATATGCCGGCCGTCATCGTCGCCGCCGGGCCATCGCTGAAAAAAAATATCGAAGTACTCAAAAAAACGGGTGACAACTTCCTGCTTATCGCCGTGGATACAGCCTTGGAATCTTTATTGCGGCGCGGGATTGTCCCGCACATCGCCGTCACCGTCGATCCAACTGCCTTGAATGCCAGGCATTTTCCGAGAGACTGCTACGACGATGCAACCGTCCTTCTTTTCGATCCCGAAGCGCGCCCGGATATCATTCCAAAATTCTCGCGCCGCATGACATTCATGACGGATAAGCATCCATTCTTCGCCTGGCTGGATAACCGGTTGAATGGCAAGGGAGTCATTTCGAAGGGAAATATGGTTTCTCAGGCGGGGATTTATGCCGCTCATTTTCTCGGCTGCGACCCAATCATATTGGTTGGACAGGATTTAGCGCTCGATCCCCAGACCGGCGACACGCACAATTCCGAAACGGTTTACTGCCGCCAAGCGCAATATCTGAAAGAAGACCGGCATCATGTGGATATTCCCATCCCCGCCGAGAAGCCCGGTACGGCGCGGGAGCAGCTCTTTTGGGTGGAAGGCGTAGACGGCGAACCGGTTCCGACCGTACAAAATTTCCGAATCTATCTTCGCATGCTGGAAAAAGACATTCGATCGCTCCATCTCCATGTCATTGACGCCACCGAAGGCGGCGCAAAAATCCAAGGCTCCCGGATTGTCGCGCTGGAAGAAGCTCTCCGGCAGTACAGGCGCGCCGACTTTCAGGCATCGAAAGTATTACAAACGATACAACCGGTCGAGGATCTTTCCGCCGGCGATCATTCCATTCCATTGAAGCAGGAATTGCGTGAAAAACTGGAGTCGCGCCTGGAAATCGCCCGGAAAGGAATCCAAAAACTGGAACAAGAGGAATTTAAGCAGGGGAACGATTGCTCGCCTGCGGAGTGGGAAAAAAGGATCCATACTTTCAGCGAAGCCATTTTCGGCGATCCAACGGCGGAATATCTGATTGAATATGGCGCGCCTCGCGAACTGTTTGAATTTATGAAACTTGGGCCCGCCAATCTTTCCGAAGATGAGGAGAAACAACAACTTAAAAAACGCCTGCGAATACTCTTGGAGACCGTAGCCACCGCGGGCGAAAGATTATTGAAATATTTATAAGTCATTTTAAATCAACATATTATAATATAATTACTCCCGATCTTTTTAAATGCAGGCGCTGAAATCAATAACAAAAGAATCGGAACAGCGGATTTTCAAAATATTTTAAAAAAATCAAAAAAATATCTTGACAATGAATCCGCCGCAAGCATAATATAAGGTACCATTGTGAGTAATTTGTTTGGCAAAGTTTTCTCGAAAGAAAATAATTTTGCTGAAAGGCCGTCTTCGGGCGGCCTTTTCTATTGGTATATTACCCCGACGTACGCTTTGCCTTATATTGGCCTTGTGCTAGGATTATTGAATATATGATGAGAATAATAAGCGGCCCGAGGTTCATCCACGGGCTTCTTTCGCGAAAAAAGGAATTTTTCAAATCTTTTTTCCCATTCCGAGATGCTTGGGAAAGTGGATGATATTTGCGAAGGCGAAAAAACGCTTGTTGATTCAAGGAAGGCGTATTCCCCATGCAGAGAATTTTAGTCACCGGCGGTGCGGGCTTTATCGGATCGAATTTCATCCAGTACATGATAAACACGTACAAAGAAGTTGAAATCGTCAATCTCGATAAATTGACCTACGCCGGCAACCTCAACAACCTCCGTTCCGTGGAGCGAGACGATCGATATTCGTTTTTCCAGGGCGACATCGCCGACCGCCAGTTGGTTAATGAGATTCTTTGCTGCAAAAAATTTGACACAATCGTTAACTTTGCCGCGGAGACGCATGTCGACCGCTCCATCAATCGTCCGGACGATTTTTTGAAAACCGACATATTTGGAACGTTCGCCCTACTGGAGGCCGCCCGGCAAAGCGACATTAAACGGTATCTACAAATCAGCACGGATGAAGTGTATGGATCCATTTCGGAGGGCTCTTTTTCCGAAGACAGCTCTCTGACGCCCTCTTCTCCCTATTCCGCCAGCAAGGGAGGGGGAGATCTGCTCTGTCTCGCTTATTACAAGACGTACGGACTTCCTACAATCATTACCCGGGCGGCCAATAATTACGGGCCGTTTCAATATCCGGAAAAAATTGTACCGCTCTTCATCACCAACGCTCTCGAAGACCAACCGCTGCCTCTTTATGGAGACGGAAGTCAAGTCCGCGAATGGCTGCATGTTGAAGATCACTGCAGGGCGCTGGATGCGGTTTTGCAAAATGGCCGACCGGGTGAAATTTATAACATCGGCGGCTACTGCGAAGAGAAAAATCGGGTGATCGCCGAAACCATTGTCGATCTTCTCAAGAAGCCCCGCGAACTGATTACGTATGTCGACGACCGTCCCGGCCACGACGTCCGTTATTCCATCGATTCCGGCAAAGTAAAATCATTGGGCTGGCAGCCTCAAATCTCTCTGGAGGAGGGGCTTTCCAAAACAGTCGCCTGGTACAAGAAGAACCGGAAATGGTGGCAGGAGATCAAAAATACGGAATACAAGAATTATTATAAGACGCAATACGGCCGGCGTCTCGCGCACGCGAAAGCGTAAGGGGCCGCCCTGGAATTTTGATGATCCGCCGATCTTGCTTCTTCTTTCTCGCGAGAGCAAACAGCGCAAGAACAAGCATGTAACGACCAATCAGGAAAGTCAGGAAATATGGCCAAGAATCTTAAGGGCGTTATCACCGCCGGGGGGCTGGGAACCCGCCTTCTGCCTATGACGCGAGTCACCAACAAACACTTGCTGCCCGTATACGACCGCCCCATGATTTTTTACCCCATCGAAACGCTGGCGCAGGCGGGAATTGAAGACATCATGATCATCACCGGCGGCAACCATGCCGGCGATTTCCTTCCCCTGTTGGGCGATGGGCGCGAATTCGGCCTCAAAAGGCTGCATTACACCTACCAGGCCCGCGAAGGCGGCATCGCCGAAGCCCTTTCCCTGACCCGCGAATTCGTCGGCGACGACCATGTTGTGGTCATGCTGGGGGATAATATCATTGAAAAAAACATTGTTGATTATGTGGAGAAATTTCGCCGGCAGGAAAAAGGCGCCCGCATTCTCTTGAAAGAAGTGGAGCATCCCGAGCAATACGGCGTTCCTTCCTTCGATGACGACGGATCGATTCTTCACATTACTGAAAAACCGGAAGCGCCGGCTGCGAGATTGGCCGTAACCGGCATTTACATGTATGACAACCGCGTTTACGACATTATTCGCACTCTGCAGCCCTCGGGGCGCGGCGAGTTGGAGATCACCGACGTCAACAACGCTTATATCCAAATGCGCGAGTTGGAATACGATATCCTCAACGGCTGGTGGGCCGACTGCGGCGAGACCCGAACCTCCCTGCATGAAGCCGGCTGCCTGGTCGCCCAAACCGGCGCCAATAACCTATAATTTTTATCCATTTTATCGAGACGCTATGATCAACGCCAACGGAAATCCATTACTCCCCTACACAGAACATCGACTCCCCAGCGGAATGACTCTGGTTCATAAGGAAATTCGATCCGCCCCGATTGTGGCCATCGATATTTGGGTGCATACCGGCGCCATTCATGATCCCGATCCCGCCTCCGGGCTTTCGCATTTTTATGAACATATGTTTTTCAAGGGGACCGAACGCCACGGCGTCGGTGAAATGGATCGAATCATCACGTCGCTGGGAGGCTATAACAATGCGGCGACTTCTTTGGATTACACTCACTATTACGTAGTTCTGCCGACCGCCGGCTGGAAGCAGGCGTTGGACGTTCTTCTCGATTCTTTGTGCAATCCGCTTTTTGATCCAAAAGAAATCGAACGGGAGCGGGCGGTCATTGTCGAAGAGATCAAGCGCCACGAAGACAATCCCTGGTCGAAAATTTATGAAGAATTCACACAGGCGGCCTTTGCACGCTGCCCCTACCGGCGAAGCGTTTTAGGGACCAAAGAATCGCTGAACGCCATCAACCAGGATGTTTTCTTCGACTATCTGCAAAAACGCTACCGTCTCGACAATATCACCTTGTGCGTCGTGGGCGACGTCTCGTTCGATGAAGTGAAAAACGCCTGCCAGGAATTTCTCGGCGATCAATCCGCTTCCAGCGCCGCGGAGACTCCCCTGAGATGGGATCTCATCCAGGAGCCGCAGGAAGTAAAAATCGAACGCGACGTCAATCAAGCCTATCTGCTGATCGGCTACCCCACGCCCGGCATCTTCGCCGCCATCGACGAATACACTCTCGACCTGCTCTCGATCATCATCGGCGAAGGGCGCTCCTCCCGCCTGCATCAGCGCCTGCACGACGAGCTGGGTTTGGTTTCCTCGATCAGCTGCACATCGTGGACTTTGAAATATGCGGGATTGTTTCTGATCGAGGCGGTTACCGAAGACGATAAATTGAACCGGGTGGAAAACGAGATTCAGGGCGAATTGAACCGCATCCGCGACTCTCTAACCGGCGACGAACTGGAGAAAGCCAAGAGCATCACGCGCGCCGACTATGCATTTTCCAATGAGAAAATGATCTCGATCGCGCATACTTACGGCTACAGCCGGGTCACCGTCGACATCGACCATGCGATTCATTATCTGGAGCGCATCGAGGCTGTGACTCTCGAGCAGATTCAAGAATCCTACGATCGCCTGCTGATTCCTCAGCGGCGATGTCGAGGCTTATTAATCCCCAAATAACCGTTTCAAATCCTACTATTCAATGACAAACCATGTCCACGATTGGGGATCGATGCGGACGGGCAGTTCGATTCGATACTCTCGATCGAGCGTATACTCGGCAAACTCTCCTTCCTTCTCTCGAACGCGCGCGACATCGGTCAGGCCAGCATAATACAAAGGAAGCGCGATGGTTCGCTCGATGACTTCCTTCGAAGGATTGAAGAGCATCGCGAAGCCTCGCGTCTTCAATTGTGGATTCACATGCAGGATGCCATCCCAGTCGCGCCCGTCCGGGCGGCAAAGGTGGATGATGTCCGAATCGAGAATGGGGCGATAGTTTTTATAGAAATTCACCCAGCGCTTGACCACGGCTTTGGTTTCATCGGCATCGTACAAGCGCGGTCCGCGATAGCAGGCCTGCACACCCGATCCCAAATTTTGCGCGAGAAACGCTTCGTAGGTATCCAGATGTTCGCGAAGCGGTTCGATGGTGGCCGCCGCTCCGCCGCCGTGATATTCGACCAGGGGAACGAACATCCAGCCCATGCTGGGGGTTTTGAACCAGGTTCCGTCGTAAATATTTTGGCGGCCGTGGATGATCTGCCGCTCGCGGGGAAGGCTCCAGTTGGTCTCCCGGTACCCCATGGCGGTTTTGTTGGCGCCATTCAGAAAGTAATAATCGGGCACGTTCAGATAGACGCCGTTTTCGCGACACCAATGATAGAATTCGGAAATCTTCCTGAACTGCGCCCATTGTGAATCTTCCAGACCACGATGCCCTTTATGCCTAGTGGAGGCGCATACGTCGCCGGGATAGGAGCCGTCATGTTCTAAAATATCGCAGCCGGTTTGGAGGATGAAATTTTTGAGATTTTTGAAATAGCGCTCCCCCCACTCGCTGACCAGACAGGGCGACTGGCCGAAATAAGCGCCGGGCTCGCCGGTGTTCGGGTCGATGACATTATAATCCGGCCCCGCGCTGCGCGATGCGAGCAGCGAATAGCCTCCAATCTCGATCCCGCGGCTGTGCGCATAGTCGAAGTCGGCTTTCAAGCGCTCCATATATTGGGGATCGTCGCTCTCCATGTTGACGCCGCTGCCGAAGCTGAGAATGATCATTTCAAATCCCGTTTCGGCGCATTGATCGACGGCGCGCCGAATGGATTCCGAATCCGAATAGCGCAAATGAAGCATGAGGGGATTTTCGGTGCACCAGGGCGTCAAGACGCGATGCATGCGGCGCACGGCCAGACCGCGCCGCTCGCGGTCGTCGCTGTCGTGCAGCAGCTCATAAGTTCGGAAAGACGTAAAGGCTTCGCCGGGAGGAAGAGACGCCGCCGGACCGTAAGGATAGCGGCAGGTCAAAAGATGAGGCCACGTGCGATCGTAATTGACTTGCGTCTGGTATTGATCGTCCGGCGTCCAGAACGTCGTTTGATCGGACGACAGATAACTTCCCCCGCAAAACGTGTAATCGCTTTGTACATGAATGCGTAAATCGCTCATTTCGGCCAGATCGTTGGGATCGATATAATTTTGATGCAAGCGCGGCTTGGTCGAACGAGCCAAATTCACTTCGCTGACGCGCTCCATGACGGCCAGCATTTCGACGGTTAGACGATCGATGACGATGTTTTTTTCGGATCCGTTGTCGATGGTCGCCCATTTAGCCAACACCGGAATCCCTTGATACATTTCATAATGAACGGAGAGGATCAAACCGGGATTGGAATCCTGCAGCGCTTGAGGAGGCGTAAAATGGAAGGAAACGGATTTTCCCAACGGCGGCCAAGGCCGATCTTCGCCATATCGCTTGCGCTTCCAAGCAAAGCGCGGCGCAATATCGCCGATGGAATAGCCGGTCAATTGAAACGCCGCCGGATCGCTGGTCATCGAATCGAGCCACTCCGGCGCCAAATAACCGTAATCAGGCTGTCCCAATAATCCGCCTACGGGATAATCGCGGCCGTCGATCGCGATCAACGCTTCCGGTTTGACGCCGCGAATAAACTCTTCGCCGGTCTGCCTATTTTGAAAACTGATCGAAGCCAGATTGGGCTCCATTCGAAACGTTCTCGCAATCAGACCGTTGCTGATCACGAGTTCTTTGCCGCCGACTTGTTCTTCAATGCGAACAGGATCGGCGATGGTT
Source organism: Candidatus Omnitrophota bacterium (assembly GCA_016934335.1). Taxonomy (GTDB): domain Bacteria; phylum Hinthialibacterota; class Hinthialibacteria; order Hinthialibacterales; family Hinthialibacteraceae; genus JAFGTC01. Next base: position 26,460 of record JAFGTC010000259.1, read on the forward strand.
TGAATCAACCAATCTCCCAGCGAAGGCTGCGAAAAACAATCCACGGCATGGATGAAAAAAAGAGCGAGGGGAAAAGCAAAAAAAATAGATTTCATATTTTCTTTCTCTCCATCTTTGTGATAACATAATCAGCGCATTGAGATGCGAGCATTTTGTTTTTGATTGATTTTTTTCCATTAAGCAGAATAACAATATCCATTTGCATTTGAAACGCCCATCGCGAAAAGATCATGCATTTTAGGCGACCTAACTATAAATTGATTGTTTTTTTGTTAACAATTTCATCTATTCGCACTGTGATTTTTTCGACTTTGCAGGAAGGGAGGGAGGTACAAAAACCTAAGCGGTTTAGCCCTTTTGTCCTTCTTCCCTTCTCTGCTTTCATCTCTATCTAAAAATACGCGCGAGCCGCTCTCTGAATTTAGGAAAATGCATTCTCTCCGGCAGCATTCAATTTTGAGATCCCTTCGCGCGATGTTCGCCGCGATTTCGTATAAGCAGGATGAAACGCCGGATGGGGATATGGTTGATTGGACTTGCATGAATCGATCAAAAACATCCATCCACTTTCACATATCGTCCCATCGTTTACAATCGAAGCGTGGCAAGATCGATGCACCACCAAAAGACAGAGGAAGAAAATTATGCGATTCGAAAACAAAAACGTACTGATTACCGGCGCCAGCAGCGGAATTGGTTTCGCCAGCGCCGTCCTGATGGCCAAGGAAGGGGCGAACGTCGCCTTCACATACTGCCGCAACGAAGACGGCGCCAAGAACCTGCAGGCGGAATTGGAGAAACTGGGGCGTAAATCGATCGGCATAAAAACCGACATGACTCAGGATGAAGAAGTCGTCGGCCTGGCGGAAAAAACGATCGGCGAATTCGGCCGAGTCGACGCGTTGATCAACAATGCCGGCGGCCTGGTCGAACGCATGCCCTTTTTCGAGATCAATCGCCGGAAATGGGATGAAATCTTGAATCTCAACGTATGGAGCCTGGTGCTGCTGTCGCAGAAAATCGGGGAAAATATGAAAGCCCACGGCGGAGGCGTCATCGTCAACAACGCCTCGGTGGCCGGGCGGTTCGGAGGAGGCGTCGGCGCATGCGCTTACGCGGTCGCCAAAGGAGCGGTGATCACGCTGACCAAATCGATGGGGCGCGAATTGATCCCGGACGGCATTCGCGTCAACTCCCTTGCGCCGGGCATCATCGACACTCCCTTCCATGAACAATTCACGCCGCCGGACGTCATGCAGGGTCTCATGAAAAACGTCCCCATCGGGCGAGCGGGGACGGCGGAGGAGATGGCGCAAATCATCGCCTTTCTGGCTTCGGACGAGAGCAGTTACTTGACCGGCGCCACCATCGACGCCAACGGAGGGATGTGGGTGGTCTAGTTGAATCCATCGCTGAATTCGCAGAAAGGGCGGGATGAAATTCCCATCCTTTTTTGAAATTCCCGCCCTTTTTTATTAACTTAAGATCAATTGAGTCCGCTTGTAGCGCTTCAGCACAAAATAAAGAATGACCAAATTCACAAGCAGCAGCAAGAAATTCACGGCGAATAAGATGGGAACAGGATTGATCTGCTTGACTGCGCCTGTGACCTGGCGGATCGTCTCTTGAGGGATGACGCGAAGAAGGATGGGGCCGATCATGATGGGCATAAACCAGATCCCCATGACCAGCCAGGCCAGCGATTGATGAGCATGCCGGACAGTCGGCGCCTTCATGGAAATGAAAACTCCCGTGCAGGTGCCAAACATCGACACCAGAAATCCTCCCAAAAGAGAAGCGATTAGAACCGGAAGAGAAGGAAAAATGATCTCTCCTTCGGAAAAAGCAGTATTGACGGTCAGTAAAACGAGAATCTTGATGGCGACGGCCATCAGCCAGCCGTACATGATGATGGTCAATATTTTACCGAATAGGATGCCCTTGTCGGTAAGCCGAGTCGCCAACAGCGTCTCCAGGGTATGCCGCTCCCGCTCTCCGGCGAAGGAATCGGGCACCACTTGGATTACGCTGAACAACGACATGAAGGAGAAAACAAACAGCAAGAATGGCGCTTCCCGAAAAGCCGGCCCCGATTGGAGCGGCATGAACACGCCGAATACAACTAAAAAAAAGACCAAGCCGGCCTTCTGCCCGAAACTGCCGGTTAACAGCTGTTTCAGATCTTTGAATTCTTTCCACATGATGGTTCGTAAATCATGAATCATTCTTCCCCCTCCTCCATCAAAGCCATATACGCGTCTTCCAACGTGGAAATGCCTTTGCGCACTTCTTCGATTTCCGCGCCCTGTTCAACCAGGAAGCGCACCAAAGGCGCCGTGCGCGCCCGGGGATTCAACTGCAACTCGAGCCGCCCGTCCTGTCGAATAACGGATTGCACAGTCGGATCGCTTCTTAAATAGGAAACCAGGTTATCGGAAAATCCGCCGCCCACAATTTTCACCTGGATTGAGCCGACCGAGGAGCGAAGCTCATCGGGATGCCCCAGAGCGACCAATTTCCCCTTGCGAATCACGCCCACCAGCGAACATAATTTTTCCGCTTCGACAAGATTGTGAGTGGTTAAAAAAACGGTGACGTTTTCTCGCGAGACCAGGTCGGCGAGATCCTGCCGCAGGGAGGCCGCCGATTCGGGATCGAATCCCGCCGTCGGTTCATCGAGAAAAACCAGCGAAGGATGCGCAAACAAGGCGCGCGCCACCGCCAGTTTCTGCTTCATGCCCCGGCTCCACGTTTTGACGCGATCCTTGCGGCGCTCCCAAAGCCCTAGATGGGATAACAATTCCTTGATGCGCTCTTTCCGCTTGTCGGACGGGATGCGGCATATTCGGCCAAAGAATTCAAGATTGTCTTCCGCGGAAAGGCGCTCGTAGAGGCCGTGATACTCGAGCAAAGAGCCGGTTCGTTCGCGGATGGCGGCGGATTGCGTGCGAAGATCATAGCCCAAAACTTCCGCATCGCCTTCCGTGGCGTCTAAAATGCCTAAAAGCAGGCGGATGGTGGTCGTTTTGCCGGCGCCGTTCGGGCCTAAAAATCCGAAGACGATTCCCGTAGGAATATCCAAGGTCAAATGATCCACGGCGCGAACCGACTCGAAATCTATCGTCAAATTGCGAGTCCGAATGGTGTAATCCGTCATTCATCGTCTCCCAACTAAACATGCATTTCCATATTCCTGAATCGATTTAACGAGACTAGGATTTAACGCCGGTAACGGTCCAACTATTTTTATTCACATAGAAGGCGGATTTCTGATCCAAACCGTCCAGCAGTTTTAGCGATTCTTCCTTCGAGAAGTACCAGGCGACGGTGGGCAGGAGATGATCAAAAAGTATCAAATGGATGTTTCGAAACGGAAAGGCCTGCAGCCTTTGATAATATTCTGACCGGGGCCGAAACATTTTCAAATAGGCATAGAACGGAACAGACAGCAAATAGGTAAAATAATCAAGCCATCGCGGCGGGAGTTTCGACGTAAAATGCCGGCGGAGAGGATCGATGACCTTCAGAACAAAATCATTCCCCTCGCGCGCATAGAGCCAAAGGAGCAGCGTCCCCCCCGGCTTCAGGGCGCGAATCAGACGTTCGACCGCTTCACGCGGCCTCTCTAAAAGTTGCACAACGCCGATCGAAAAGACCATATCGAACTCATTTTCATATGAAATTCCGTAGATACTATCTTTTTCGACCTTGGCGTTGGAAAATTGAGACAAAGTTTTCCGGGCTTGTTCAACTGTCCTTGGATCATTATCGAAGGCGACTATTTCGCCGGCGCCCCATTTTAAACACCAATAACTATTGCGCCCCATCCCGCAGCCCGCGTCCAATATTCTTTTTCCCGCGATAAAATCGGGCGAGATCGGCCCAAGCCACTGCTTGAACTGCTCTTCATACAAGGGATTGAGTTCATGGTAGATAGACCATTCATAACCGAAGCGTTTTTCCGAAGCCATGAAAATAATACTCCCAATTAAAAGTCTTGAATGATTGACGCTATTTGACAGAAAATGCCATACAAAAAAATCATCGCGCTTTCTGAGGATAAGTTAAACATAAACATCTTTCTCCGTAAGGTCGAAGTCTTCTCGAAGAACAGCTCGTCTACCATTCCGAAAATCTTCGGATAGAATTCAGTTAGAAGGCCGTTCATAGCTGCAAAACGATTCAAATCAGGCTATTTGTCTTCAAGTTAGAAAACGCAATGGTTTCACCCCTAGCGCCGTTTTAAGTATTTTTTCAACAAAATGGTTTTCCAACCGGCGCTGTTCGGGGATAAAGTACTCAGCAATCCATATAACATTATTTTGTATTACTCCGAATATTGACGAATCAACTTGGCTGCCCGAAAAAGCGCACAAGACTTGAAACACGGCCATTGATAGAATAAATTTGTGAAATAAATTCTTGATTTTCTGCCAATTAACGAGTAAGGAGCATCGGTGAAAGCGATGGTATTGAATGCCAACCGGATCGATTCTGAACAATCCCAAACGCAGCCTATCATCTCAGATCAAACAAAATCCATCAATCAAGCGATTCATGCCAGCCAGGAATACCTTCTATCTATAAGAAAATCGGCCCATTATTGGTGCTTCCCCTTGGAAGCCGATTCGACTTTAGTCGCCGATTACATCATGTTTTCTCATTATATTGGCAAAGTCGACGCCATACGTCAAAAAAAAGCTATCCGTTGGATTCTCGATACGCAATTGGATGACGGAGGGTGGAACATATATCACGGCGGCCCCAGCGAATTGAATGCCACGGTGAAATGCGCCTTTGCGCTTCAACTGGCGGGTTATACGTTGGAAAACGAAGCCTTGAAGCGCGCGGAAGACTGCCTGCTCCGCCTGGGCGGTTTGCATAAAGTTAACAGTTACACACGATTTTACCTTGGACTGTTCAATCAATATCCCTGGAATCGCATCGTCTCCATGCCTCCCGAATTGATGTTTTTGCCGACATCGTTTTTCTTCAATATCTATGAGATTTCCTCATGGTCACGAGCGATTTTGGTGCCTTTGTGCATCATTTGGTCTCATCGTCCTATTAAAACTCCCCCCAAGACGGTGGACTGCAGCCGCTGGTGGCGGCCGAAACCGCCTCGCGGCTACGGTAAAACGCTGCGCGACACATTCTCGTGGAAAACCTTTTTCAATACGGTTGACGCCATCGTCAAGCGCTCCGCCCGATTTTATGCACCGTTCACTCGCCGGGAAGCGCTTCGGCGCGCTGAAACATGGATGCTCGAACACATGCGCCGCGGCGGCGGATTGGCGGCCATTTATCCAGCCATGCTCAACGCCGTCATCGCGCTCGACTGCCTGGGTTACGACCAAGACGATCCCATCTTTCAAAACGCCTATAACGAATTTATGAAATTGATGGTGGAAGAAGAAGAGCGGCTCTGGTTCCAGCCCTGCTTCTCCCCCACTTGGGACACGGCGCTGGCGATGGCCGCCCTGCAGCGCTCCGGCATGCCGGCTGATCATCCCGAAATTCAACGCTCGTGCGAATGGCTGGTCGAACAGGAGATTCCCATCAAGGGAGACTGGCAGATCAAGAATCCCTATGGGCCGACCGGCGGCTGGGCGTTTGAATACGACAACGATTATTACGCCGATACAGACGACACCGCCATGGTTTTGATGGCCATCAGGAACGTTAAAATTCCGATGGATAACCGGCGCATCGGATCCATTCAGCGAGGCATCGATTGGCTGCTCTCCATGCAAAGTTCCGACGGCGGATGGGGCGCTTTCGATGTAGACAATAACAAAGAAATTCTGAATATGATCCCCTTTGCCGATCATAACGCGCTGCTCGATCCCAGCACGGCCGACGTGACGGCCCGCATTTTAGAGATGTTGGGCGAATTCGGCTACGACTACAAATTCTCTCCCGCCGCGCGGGCGATCTCGTTTTTGCGCAGCCAGCAGGAGCCGGATGGTTCGTGGTACGGGCGTTGGGGAGTCAATTATATTTACGGCACGTGGCAGGTCATCACCGGATTGACGAAAATTGGCGTATCTCCTTCCGATCCCTGCATTCGACGAGGGGTGGAATGGCTGCTCAAATTCCAACAGGAAGACGGCGGTTGGGGCGAATCCTGCGAAACGTACGGCGATCCCTCTTTACGCGGCGCCGGCCCCTCCACCCCCTCGCAAACGGCCTGGGCGTTGATGGGGCTTATGAATGGCGGGCTGGTCGATCATCCCGCAATCCAAAAAGGCGTCGACTATCTTATCCGCTGCCAAAGCCCCGAAGGAAATTGGGAAGAAGACTATTTTACCGGTACGGGCTTTCCCCGAGTTTTTTATTTACGCTATACTGGGTACCGCAATTATTTCCCGCTGATGGCTTTAGGCCGATATCAATCGATGATTGAATCGTAGATCAGGCGATTGACGAAGCGCTGCGAATTCGTCAGACATTCAAACCCAGGAAAGTACGGCGGAATGGCGGCAACGCCGGCTGTCGCGTTGGGTTAATGACGCCGCATTTATTTCCAGCTATTTTTTGGATTAACGTCATTAGCCAGGGAGCGGCTTGAACATCAAATTATTCTTCTCGACGATTTTCACTCAGGATTAAGGAGCACATAGTGAGGTTTCCCGCTGTACTTTATTCAACCATTATTCAATATCTCGCCAAACAGCATCTCGCCGGAAACAAGCGTTTTCCCCTCGTCTTAATGTTAGAGCCGACTCTGCGCTGCAATCTCGACTGCATCGGATGCGGTCGAATCGCCGAATATCACGAAAAACGCTGCCCCGATTTAACATTGGAAGAATGCCTCGAATCGGTCGATGAATGCGGAGCGCCGATCGTGTCAGTATGCGGTGGAGAGCCGCTGATATACCAACCGGTCGACCAATTGATCCAGGAACTCTATCAACGCAAGAAATATGTCTATCTTTGCACCAACGCCATGTTTTTAGACCGATTCTGGGATCGCATCCCTCCCCACAAACGCCTCTGCCTCAGCATCCATCTGGATGGTATGGAAGAAGGGCACGACTGGGCCGTTAACAAACCGGGCGTATTCAAGAAAGTCAACGCCGTTTTGCAGGAAGCCAAAAAGCGCGGCTATCGAGTGGCCACCAACACGACTCTCTTTTCCGGCAGCAATCCGCAGGAAATCATCAATATGATGGAATACCTCCAGGAAATCGGCGTTGACGGCATGTTGATTTCAGGCGCCTACCCCCAAGAAGGCGTCAAGGGAGAAGCCAGTTTCAAAGAACGCGAACAAATGGAAAGCATTTTCCAGGAAATTTTCGGTAAAAACGGCGCCGTCAAAAAATACCGATTGGATAATTCACCGCTGTACATCGAATTTCTCCAAGGATTGCGGGAAATCGCCTGTTCGCCTTGGGGCAGCCCGAACCGGACTGTTCAAGGCTGGAAGGCCCCCTGCTATGTCCTGAATGACGGGTATTATAAAACGTTCCAAGAATTGATGGAAAAAACGGATTGGGATTCGCTGGGGCCGGGCAAGGATCCCCGCTGCACCGCCTGTAAAATCCATTCCGGATTCGAAACCACAATTTCATTCGGACAAAACTGCAGCCTTAAAGACTACGTACGAATGATCGGCTGGAATTTATTCTCGTGAGAGATCAGGACGCCGATCCGTTAAATTCATTTGTGCAAATAACCGCTCAGCGTTTTGGAAGGTATTGGCGAATCGATACCCAGGCATACAAAATCCCCCCTGCGATCGCTCCATAGGCGAAGCCTGTCAGCAGAAGGATGGGAATTCCGGCGCGAGTCGTTGTCATTAAAATATCGCCCGAGTAGAAATAAGGGCCTCGAAACATCGATTTGAACGTGGGGGAAATTTGCAGAGCCAATAAAAAAACAGCCACGACAAACAGGGCGTGAATCATGGAAATTCCAATCCCCGACCTTAATGCCGCATCAGGCTTTTGAAGAGAATAGGGCAGCATTTTATAAAAGAAAATAGCGGCGCCGACCACAAGAACAACGATCGGGATCAAAACCATGCCCCCCAAACTGGAAAATCCGATCTCCATCACCCAATGGAAAGTATTGATCACTGCATAAATGAAAAATCCCGTGCCCAGGGTTCCAATTCGGGTGAACAACGATTCAGAGCCTGCTTGCGAGGGATTGTCAACAATGGCAAATTTATGCAAATTGGGGTAGTACGGATAAAAAATTTGATTTCGGTCGCTGCCATACTGAACCATGCCTTTATGGGGGAGATCCTGGAAATCGTAGGCGACGGATGAGATGACGGTGAGAACGAATCCGGTGAGAAACACCGCCGCCGCAATGGCCGCCGCTCGTGCAAAAATCGACCAGGCATTCACGCGCACTTCTCCCGATTCCGATAGGGGCGCTTTTTTGGCGCTCCAATCTTCGGAAGAAATATTTCCCTTTTGATCTTGAGGACGATTTTTGCGCTTTCGAGTATCTCTCATCAGTATACGAACCTCTATAAAGCGTAATAATGCAAGCCAAAATTCCGAAAATCTCTAAGCTGCCTGTTGGATTAGGATATCGATCCCTCTTCTAAAAACGAAGCCCTCGCGAAAAAGTTTCGCCGGTCGATCATTTTTTCCCGTCGATTTGCGCATGAAGGGCCAATCCCACTCCCGCAATGGATTTGATCAGGCCGCCGACCGGTTGATTGAGCGCCAGAGAGACTTTTCGAAGGATCTGATTTTTTTGACGCGAGATTTGCTTCCGGTCTCCCAGGCTGTCCGGCCACATATATTCCAATAGTTCATCGTAGGGAACGCAGCAGCCTTCATGCTGCGACAAAAGATCGATCAATTTCGACTGCAGGGGCGTGAGAGACGTTTGGACGCCGTTCACGATCATCACATCGGGGCGGGAGGGATCGAACACAAGCGTAAACGAATCTTCGCCCGACGCATTTCCATTCGGCTGATCTCTGTTTTGCAGCAAAGCGTCAACCGATTCCGGCGGCATCATCGTACGAATCATTTCATAATTTTCGGGAAGAATCGACGACGGATTGTCGAATCCGGAATCCAATAATTTCAGGACTTGACCTCGCGTCAACAATCGGCGGCGAATCCAGGGCGCCCAATGCAAACCCGATGGAGAGATGCCGCAAAGCAAACGCTCTTTCAATTCCAACAAATGGTCGAGCCATGATTTCGACAAGGCGTGAGAGGCCGCCGTTTCAGCCATGCAGCCGATCAACCAGGAACTTTCTTCGGCTACATGAAGAATCAAACCCGAGTAAACGCCGAAACGCCTCTCGAGTTCGGGAATAGCGCCGCCGCCGAGCCAATCGAGGATCAGCAATGCCTTTTTAAAGGCTTCATGATGCTCCGGCCGCAGCCGAGCGGGCTCGGATAAAAGTTTTTTAACAAACGAACCCGCTTCGAAATCCGAGGCCTCGCAACGCTGCGAAAGAGTTCGGCTCCAAGAATGCAGGCGAATTTCATTACGCGAAACGGCGAGATGCACTTCGCTCATTTCCTGCAGGGTGCAGATGAAAACGATTTCATCCAGCGTCGAAAAATCATGGTCTGAAGAATGCAAAACATAGTCGTTAATGCGTTCGGCCGACATCTCCGAAAGACCGCTTTTACGAATCAGGTCACCCAAGGGCGTGGGATGGAATACGCCTAATTCTTCGGATAAAAATCCCTTGTCAACCAGCGATTGGAAGACGTCGATCAACGATTCGCCGATCGATTCAGACAGTAATCCCCACTGACCGCTCATAGTATGTTGGAGAATTTTCCGGCAAGCCTCTATCGTAAAGGCGCCGCAGCATCCCATGGCGCTCAGGACCATGCGGCCGGCGGGAGACTGATTCAAAACAGGAGTAAAGGCGGGCGGATTCGAATGGATGTAATGAGACATAAGCCCAGCCACGTCGCCGGGCGAAGTTGTGACGATGATTCCCCGCCCAAACGGACTTAAACCCAAGCGGCCGGCGCGGCCGATCATGTTATGCAAGCGATCCTGCGTAAGAGGCTGAGATATGGGCGGCCGCCCCGACTGGGCGTCTTGAGGCCGCGAGGCGTACATGCGGCGCGTTGTCAGGACGTTGACCACGGGAAAATTGATGCCTTCCGCCAAGGTGCTGGTGGCGCAAATGAGCATAATCTCGCCTTGGCGCGCCAACGCTTCGATCCATTCCCGCTCCGATGGAGAGAGATCGCTGGTATGAACGGCGATCCGCCGCGGCAGCAAATAAGCGAGGAAATCGCGCATAGCCGTCGGCTCCAATGAATCCAACTCAGGAATTTGAAAATCATCCTCGGCTTCATATTGCTCGGCGAGTTTGCGAGCGGCGGTATAGCAATAATCCCTGAGCGGCCAAAAAAGCAGCGTGGTTTCGCCGCGAGCGGCAAAGAAGCGGGCCGCCTCCAGCATGGCTTCGCCCTCATCCTGCGCATCCGACGGCATGAACCGTTCGACGCCCTCCTCGCCGGAATTGAATTCGCGGTAGGTGAAATTCCCCCGGCATAACACTCCTTGCCGCAATTCGACCGGCCTTTGCGCTTCGACGATCAAACGTGCGTTGAGCCAATCGGCGACGCGCGAATCGGACACCATGGCTGACAAGCCCAAGAGCTGCAAATGCGGCTCTTCAAGCAGGCGCGTCAGCAGCATTTCGAGATCGAATCCGCGGGTGGGATGGAACAAATAATGAATTTCATCGATGACGCAGGCCCCGAGCGAGGCGAGAAACGAGGGATTTTGCGACAAAAGAGCGCGCATTTTTTCATAAATAACGATCGCCAAGTGGAAGCGGCCTTCTACAATGCGCCGGTCATGGATGGGATGATCGCGCGTCGAGAGAAGAACGTCATAGCCGAGCGCGCCGTATCGCCGCCGCCATTGTTGATAGCGTTGAGCGGCGAGCGCTTTGGTGGGCGCCAACAGGATGGCGTTTCGGCCTTGCAGGGCCTGATGTAAAAACAAAATTTCCGACAGAAAGGTCTTCCCGGAGGAGGTAGGAGCACAAACAAGCAGATTGGCTTGTTCAAAAAGCCGTCCTTCTTGAATGACTTTTTCCTGGAGAGGGAGAAGATGATCGCCGTATTCGGAGCGCAGCGAATCGATCAAGTCGGCGGGGAATCCAAAATGATGAAGAAAGGCAATTTCCATAGCATCGAACCGTCTGGCGCTGAACCTGCTGATAGAAGCGTATTCGATTCGGCTGGAAACAGACAGAAAAGAGACTCTTGTCAAAAAACAAAAAGGCGCACGACAAATGAAAACAACAGGCGCTTTTCAATCGCCGATCTTCAAATCAATTCAGATTTGAAAAAGAAGAAGATCAGCCGAACCCTTCCACTTTTGCTTGACATTCCACACTATAGCGAGCGGTGGGAATGGCGACCAACCGTTCGTCCGAAATTAATTTTCCCGACATTTCGCAGATGCCGTAGGTCCCGTCCTCGATTTTGTTCAATGCGCGGTTAATATCCTGCAACCGGTTTCGATCATGTTCGGCGAGACCGAGAATCACTTCCTGCTCGCTGAAATTGGTGCTCTGATCGACCAGATCGCCATGCGTACTGATCTCGCCTTCCGCTTTTTTCAAGTGCAATCCCCGCAGGATCGCATCCCGCTCTTCGAGAAGCCTTTCTTTGAGCATCATGATCAGATGGGCTCTTTTTTTGGTGGGAGCGTTTTGAGATGTTTTATTAGTCGTTTTCCGATTAGAACTCGCCTTTTTCGAAGCAGATTTTGCTTTTCCTTTGACGGTTTTGGCAGATTGAGCAGAAGCCGGCGCCTTTTTCACGGTCTTTTTCGAGGTGCTTTTGGCGATGCTTTTTGTATTTTTTTTTGTGACAGCCTTGCCGGAACTCTTTTCCGCCGATTTTTTCGTTGAAGTTTTCCCGGTTTTAGTCGTCGCCATTATCCTCATCCTATGAATACATTCTGAATCTTGTTGATGCTTATCCCGCTTTGATTCAAAATCGCTGATGGATAATCAAAAGATGCTTTGTCATTTTGGGTTAAGAAACATAGTTTCGATCTATCACTTTGTCAATGGCATTTGCGCCCAAATCAACACGAGGCGCTATAAGCCACTAAAATAACTTTGTTTAGAAAATAAGCCCTCCTTGCACATTTCGCCCTGATATTTGCTTTTCTCCCATGAACGAGACATATATTTTCCTAAGTCATTTAATTATTTGACCAATAATCCATAGACGGCCAAACTTTTTTCATTTCGTCAGAGAAGGAGGAGAGCCCGAAAATCCCACCCGTATGAATAAATAAGACATTCGCTTGTTTTGGGATGCGCCCCTTCAAACATTCTCCGTACAAGCCGGCAAAAGTTTTTCCCGTATAAACAGGATCGAGAATCATCCCCTCCGCGCCGGCGACTTTTCGAATCAGTTGCAATTGAGAGGCGTTCGTTTTCGCATACCCTTCGCCTATATATCCGTCTACTAATTCTATCGCACTCAAATCGGGAACAGCTAAATTATTTTGATCACAGGCTTCTGAAATATCTTTCTTTATTTTATCGCAAAATTGACTCACTGTCCCGCAAACAAGAACGCCCAGGATGTGAGAGGTTATCGGAAAAAGACTGTTTCCGAGAAAAAGCCCCGAATACGTGCCGCCGGAGCCGACCGCGCAAACGACAAAATCCGGCTTCCATTTCATTTCCAAACATTGAGTTTGCATTTCACGAACGGCTTCTACATAGCCTAACAATCCGACCGAGTTAGAGCCCCCGGTTGGAATAACATACGGTTTTTTTCCTTGACTTCGCAGTCGATGCGCCGCTTCCTGCAGGATTTCATCGATGTTGTTGGAATAATCCGCTCGAGAAATATACTCAACGCCGGCCCCGACTAAAAGATCCAACTGCAGATTCCCGTGGGCGAATTCAGGGGCTTCGCCGGCGAGGATGAGATGCGCCTCCATGCCTACTTGCCGGGCGGCGACGGCGGCCGCTCGAGCATGGTTGGAAGTGACGGCGCCGCAGGTGATAATGGCATCGCATCCTTTCGATTGGGCGTCCGCCAACAGGTATTCCAGTTTTCTGACCTTGTTTCCACCGAGGGCAGCACCTGTCAAGTCATCTCTCTTGACTCTCAAATCGATATCAAATTCTTCGCTCAATCGCGAGAGATAATGGATAGGCGTAGGGATTTGGGCGAGAGATATTTTGGATGGAAATACGGACATGACTTGATCCTCCAATCGTCAAGCATTATATCATGACATCGATAAATCAACAAAAACAAGAATTGTTTTATCTAAATATGGTCTGAGCCGAGGGCTCGCCTATTTTCCCCTAAAATGCAATTCATAAAAATAAATCAGGCCCTTTTTACTAGAAGAGTCAAGTAAAAAGGGCTGTGAATTTTCGCGCTATTTCTGTACAGCTCGAGCAAGCCTCCCAAAAAGGCCTCCGTCAATTATTTTCCACTGTTTGGAGCAGCGGCTTTATCTTTCTTTTCTTCCTGTTTTGCCGGCTGCTGCGGAGCAGGTTTGCTTCCAACATCTTTACGCACATTTTGCGGCTGAACATCCGACTTGCCCACAAAGAGGACGCCTTCTTCGATTTTCATCTTCGAAGCAGTGATGTCGCCGCGCATCTGGGCGGAGGCGCGAAGTTCAACTAATTCGTCGGCTATGATGTTTCCAGTGACTTTTCCTTCAACAATAATGCTGCCTACGTTGATTTCGGCGGTCACTTCGCCCGTTTTTCCTATAATCAAATAGCCTTCCGATGTGATATCGCCCTTGAATCGACCTTCAATTTTCAGACCTTCTTTAAACTGAAGCGTGCCTTCAAAATCCGTATCTTTTCCCAGGGTCGTATAGGGATTTTCATTTTTGGGAGACGATGCTTGTTGAATGTTTGCTTGGGGCGTCGAAACAGCCTGTCCTGAACGTTCATTGCGAAGGATGTCCACAGTCGCTTTTCCTCCTAAATCTATGGTTCCGCGTCAGTCGCTTTGATTTCCATTTGCATCCAATTTCTCACTTACAGCGAGGCGGAATTTACCTTATCAAGCAATCACGCTCCTGTCAATCATGCCATTTCACTGAAAGCATGTTTTTATTATGCTTTTTTACGATTTTAATTCAGGTGAAATCAAAACAATACGGATTGTTGTTTTGTCCCATCCCTCGACTTTCTACGCTTTGAGGAGGACGCCGAATATTCGTTTCCAATTGTTTTTGACTCCATGTAAAGTAAAATATAAAAAAACAGCTTTCCCATTTGAGGAAAATCAGGTAAAATTCATCAGGATTATATATACTGTAATATGAAGAGCAGCGTAATCCTGATGAGTATCCGATCTTTTTCGTTTGAATTCGGCTTTCCATGCAATCTATAAGCGAAAAATCAATGTAGGATAAGACCGGATGAAATAAACTTTGTTAATAGGAGTAAATCGCACGGGATTGATCCGTGATAATATCCATGCCATCTTTCAAGAAGCGCCCATCACAAAAACCGCCCCGCCGTTCACCTCGAAGGCAATCGACGAAAGCCAAACAGGCTTCCACCAAGTCTCAATCCACGCCGATCGGCTCAAATGCACATCAAGAACGATCCAATGGTCACAAAGGAGCGCATCATCATCACGCTCAAAAATCTCAGCCGTCCTCTCAAGATTTAAAGAAATCTTCGACGCCCAAAGCCGCGGCTCCCAAACCCAAAGATTTACCGGTACATCGATTGATATTCGCCAACGAAGCAGATTATTCCATTGCCGTCATCGCAGAAGATCACCATTTAACCGATTTCTGGATAGCGAAAGAACAAACCTACGACCACGGAACGTCCGGGAACATCTATCGAGGCGTGGTTTCACGAGTGCTGCCTTCATTGAATGCGGCGTTCGTCAATTTGGGACTCGAAAAGGATGGATTTCTGAGTTTTGCCGATTTAGGCCCCGAGTACCGAAATCCATCGAAATCCGATCGCTCCAATCCCCTCCTCAAGGTCGGAGACAAAGTGCTTGTGCAGATGGCCAAAGAGGCCATCGCGGATAAAGGACCATCTCTGACAGCCAAAATTTCACTGCCGGGCCGATTTGTCGTCTATATGCCTCATGCCGATGCGATTCGCATGTCGCGCATGCTGAGCGAGGGCGAGAAAAAACGATTTCGCGAACTCGTAAGAAAGGGATTTTCGCTCAAAGGCGGCTTGATTTTCCGGACCGCATCCAAAGGTCGCAGCAAAAGCGATATCCAGCATGATTTAAATTATTTAACGCGCATCTGGAAACGAATTCAAAACGAGTTCGATGACGGCGATTCGCCGAGACGGATTCATCAGGAATTAACGCTGTTCGAACGAGTTCTTCGCGATCAATTCACAAGCGACATTCAAGAAATCGTTGTCGATCATCCCCGTTTGAAGCATCGAATCTCCAGTTTTCTAAAAATTATCGCGCCGCGGAGCAAACCGGACGAACTGATTCAATTTCATACGGACGCCGCTCACTCGGTCTGGCAAAAATACAATCTGGTTCGGGACATCGACCAATTGTTCACCAACCGAATCCGGCTGGACTGCGGAGGATTCATCATCATCGAAGAGATGGAGACTCTAACCGCCATCGACGTCAATACGGGGAAAAACGTCGCCGGAAAAACCCAGGAGCAGACAATCGTCGATACCAATATCGAAGCGGCCATGGAAATTTCCCGCCAGCTGCGCCTGCGGCAGATCGGCGGAATTATTATCATCGATTTCATCGATATGCGCTTGAAGCGAAATCAAGAGCGCGTATTTAAAACGCTGGAGCGCGAGCTGCAAAAAGATCGCACTCCATCGGATATTCAGCAATTCACCGATCTGGGATTGATTCAATTGACGCGGCAGCGCTCGGGAGAGAGTTTAACCAAACGATTGACTTACACTTGCCCTCATTGCAATGGCAGCGGCCGAAGACCGTCGATCTTGTTGTCTTAATTTGCAAAACCCGTCATTTTTCCATGAAGGAAATCGTCAAGCATTCCTGGAGCGCGCATACAGCGGCGGCCGTCTTGATCGGGATTCACTTCGCGCTCGCGTTTTCAAGCGCGCGGATCAAGTCGCCGACCATCGATGAATATACGTACATCGCGTCGGGATACTATTATGTCCAAACAGGCGATTTTCGCCTCGACCGCACGCATCCTCCCTTGATACGATTGTTAATCGGCCTGCCGCTGCAGTTTCTCTCCATCAACGCCCCCGATCCTCAAATGGAGAAATGGGATGATCCCGTCAGTTACGAATTGGGATACCTCCTGGGCAAGGACATGCTGCTGCATCGAAACAACGACATTCGAACGATCCTGCTGGCGGCGCGCTGTCCCATCATGCTGTTATCCTGCGCACTGGCTTGGTTGATCTATATTTGGTGTAGTCAAATGTATGGACGCGCCGGGGGGCTGGCGGCGCTGTTTCTTTATGTGTTTTGCCCGAATATGCTGGCGCATTGCCGTCTGGCGACATTGGATCTGGGAAGCAGTTTCTTTCTTGTTTTGGCGTTATACATGCTGCATCGCGCCCTGCAGTCGCCGAATCGACTGCGATGGATCTTATCGGGAGCCGCCTTAAGCGCGGCGCTGGCGTCCAAAGCGACGGCCTTCCTCCTAACTCCGATCTTTCTCGCCGCGATTGTATGGAAACAGGCCGGCGGAGCGTCTTCCCTGCTCGCGATCTCTTATGGCGCATTATGCAAGCAGATGGGATGGATCTTCGCTTCCTGCATCCTGGTCTTGTTTCTTGTTTACGGATTCCCATTCAAGCCTTTTTATTTCATCGACACGCTGAACAACGTCGTCGGGAAATCGTTCGCATCGGGGAAAGGCGGCGAATCGATTCCCGGCATGCCGCATCGAAATTACGCGTTTTATCTCATGGGCGAGTACTCCACCAACGGTTGGCCCTACTATTATCTGATCGCCGCCGCCGTGAAGACTCCGCCGGCTCTTATGCTTTCCCTGATCTTATATGGAATCTGGGGCCGACGCCGCTGGCGCGGATGCAGCGACGGATTGATCCTCGGCGCTATTGTGCTGCTGCATGTCCTGGCCGCCTTCAACCGCGTCAACATCGGCTTACGCCATATCCTGCCTTTTTACCCGCTGCTGTATTTATATATGGGGCGCATCGTTGAATTTCAAAAACGGCGCGCGGGTTCTCTTATCTTGATGCTTCTGGGGATTGGATATGCATCGTCATGCGCACTCATTCATCCCGATTATCTCTCATATTTCAACCGATTGGCGGGCGGGCCCGAAAAAGGCCATGAATACCTGGACGACTCCAACATCGATTGGGGGCAGGATTTGGGGCGCATCGCCGCCGTAAAAAACATGTATCCGGACGAACCGATTTTCATCGCGCAAGAATATATTTTCTCGCCATACGCGTTTGGATTTTCCGCCCAACCTTTGCAGCGCGAACAAATCGCATCGCCGCCGAGAGGAATCGTTGCGGTCAGCAAGCATTGGGCGATCCGCAACCGCATTCACCCGCGATCCCCCTACTATTTCAACTGGTTGGAAAAATATCGACCCATAGGAAATATAGGTCATTCCATCTGGCTGTTTCGATTCGGCGTCGGAGAAGACGCCGAATCCTAAACGCCTATCGAATGGAATTCCTGTTTTCTACCTATCAGCCGAATCGGCGTTGAAATCGGGCCAGACCGTCCTGATGACGTCTTTGTGAACCGTCAAGGTCAACATTTTGAGCCGAATATAATCACTCCGGTAAAAATAATATCCCTTATGCTTTCCCATTTGCGGCGAACTGGCGGAATCTTTGATCAAAAACCATTCGTCATCGTCGATTTGGGTATAGCCGACCAAATGGACGTCGTGATCGTCCTGAGTCGTTTGATTGAAAATGCGAAATTCGCGCGAATCCTGATTGATGAACTCTCTGGGAATATCAAACGTGGGAACGATGGCGACGTCTTCCATGCCGTACAATCCCGGTTCGGAGACGTCTCCGTTGATCCGAGCGGAATAGCCGCTTTGGATTGCCTTTTTGACGATCGTATAGAAATCATCCAAGGGAGCATTATAGAAATCCTTGCTATGCCACCAATTGTCTTTGAACTCGTATTCGCCGAATTCGAAAAACGGCTGCGACAAAGTCGACATGACGAAAACGTAATCGTCGAGTTGGAGTTGGAGTTCTTCCGCCAGAAATCGCTGCGGCGTCCATTGGGCGCCGTTATAAGAGAACTGCTCCGGCGGCCGCCCCATGTATTTATCCAAAATCAACCGGATGGAAGAGAGAGTCAATTCTTCATCCCAGATATTATTTTGGTTGATGAATTCCAGATAGGCTTTCATCTCTTTGATCATCTGGCTGTGATCGAAGCGGCCGTCCTCATCCAGTTCGCCATGATACGCCTCAGCGGGAACGGCGCCGTATTTGTTCCAAATCCTGATGACGGCGTTGCCTTCAGAGCCTTGGTCAAAGACCGAATCGCCGCGCTCTTGCACATAGCGCCGGGCTTTTTCCAGGTATTCAAAATAGACGGTGTACATCTCGGATAATTTGATTTTTTTGCCGGAAAGCCGGTAGACTTCGGATTCAAAGTAGGAAGTGGTGCTGAAGCACCAGCACGTCCCCGTTAAATACTGGCGAACGGGAGCGAAATGAAACACGCTTTGGAAGACATCGGGAGAGGCGGGTTTTTTGACGCCCGAGAAGTCAAAGCGAATTTCCTTCTCTTCTTTGCTTTTCTTCCTTTTTTCTTGTTCGTCCCGGATGCGCTGGGTTTCCGCGCGGCGCTCTTCATCGGCTTGTTCGTTTTTCGCCTCCATTTCTTCCAGAACGGCTTCGCGAACTTCTTTCACATATTGCACTTTATCCTGCGATGATTCATCCGCAGATAAAAAAGAAGACGGAAGCGACAGAATGGACAAGACCATAAGAAGACCAAAGATTCGGGACATGATTAACTCCTGCATAAACGGTCGAAGCAACCGTTTGAATGATTCCCTAAAAATAGAGAAAGAAAAAAGTTCGCTCGTACGATTTCGCAAGATCCTTAACGAATCACGACAGTTTTTCCTTTTTTGGCGGATTCATACGCCGCGAGCGCGACTTTGAGCGACTGGACGCCGGCGGCTAAATCCATGTTCGGCTGTTCTCCTTTGCGAACGGCTCGAATGAAATGATCGATTTCGACATCCCAGCCGCCGACCAAAGGCGTTTTATCGAACATTTTCTTGCGCATGACGCGCTTTCCCGAAGGCGTCGTTTCACCGCTCAACAAATAAGCGCCTTCGACGTAATCCACAATGAGAGCCGCCTCGCTGCCGTGAATTTCCACGCCGGCGAATCCCTGCTTGCTGGTCCAGCCCGACTCGGCGTACCCTAACAAGCCATTGTCAAATTCGAATTGCATGATAGCGACGTCTTCCAATGAAATCTTCTTCTCGAGCGTCGCCGTCATGGCGTTGACGCGCCGGATCGGCCCGAAATAATATGCGGCCAAATCGATGGCGTGAATGCCCATATCGAACAACGCGCCGCCGCCCGCCTTGTCGGGAGCGTAAAACCAATTGCTCATCGCCCAACCCGACATGGGGCCTTGGTGAGCGAATCGAATGCGGATCATGTAGGGATTTCCGACGGCGCCTTTGTCGAGGCGTTGTTTGGCTTTGATATTTCCCCGATACAAGCGATTGCTGAAAGCCACCATAAAAATCGTTCCCGCTTTTTTGGCGGCGGATTCAATGGCCCGCGCCTCTTTCATCGACAGCGCCAGCGGCTTCTCACAAAGAACATGGCAGCCATGATTCAGTGCGGCTACTGCATGATCGGCATGAAACACATTGGGAGACGCCACGCTGACAACGTCGATCTCTTCCTTTTGAAACAATTGCTCGACTGATTTATAGGCCTTTTCGACGCCGAAAGTATCGCATGCGATCCTGCGGTTCTTGGGGGAAGGATCGACCAGCGCCGCAAGTTCGACCGACCGATTCTTCAAATATCCGGGAATATGGCAATGATGAGCGATGGCGCCGCATCCAATCACGGCTGCGCGTAATTTTTTCATCGAAATACTCCTCCTTTATCATCTGGCAGGGCGTGCGCCAAGCGAAGAGCCGCCCGCCATTTCATCTCCACATCAATAAAGCTCAATATCTTCCAACAACTCAGCGTGTTCCAACATATCCGACGGGGAGACGGCGATCGTCCGCTTTTCCGCATCGATGGGGAACGCGGCTTCGATCACGGCGCCTTCATGCTCCAGCCATGACTCGGCGGGCGAGACGGCCGGCGCCGGATCCTTCTCCAGGAGCCACGAGTGAAAGTCATAGAGAAAACGCTTCCGCGTCTCGGGATCAAAGGTCAACACCCAGGCCGTGTCATCGGCTTTTATGATCAGGAACGCTTTTTGAGTCATTATCAACCTATCCGCCGAAGCGGCTTCCGATTCAATCCATTTCAGGCCTGCCGATGCGATTGGATGAACAAAATCATAATGAAACTAATGGCAAGAATCATGCAATCGCCCTGTCCGAGACTCATTATAATGATTCATGATTTAAATCAAAACCGCCCATCAAGCGTTTATCATTATTACATGATACAATCAAAGCCGCCAGTTATGATCGGCGCATTTACTTGCATGCAAATATTTGTCATGATATTTTTTTAAAATCATGCATGCTATTCACTGAAAAAAAGGAGAACAATGGAATCCCCCCTGATTTTCATAGGCTTCGCGATCATTTTTATCGCCATTCTCGTCTTCGCCATTCTGCAATCTTTGCAGCGCGAAAAGGAGATGCGCGAGTGGGGCGAAAAAAACGGTCTGCGATATGCCAAAAAAGATTCCCGCCTGGATGATGAATTCCCTCTCTTCTCCTGCCTGCGGCGCGGCCACAGCCGGTACGGCAAAAATATTCTGACGGGCGCGCTTCGGAATTACCCTGTATGCGCATTCGATTATCACTACACGACCGGCAGCGGAAAAAACAAACAGCGTCACAGTTTTTCGGCGTTGATGATTAACACCGGCCTTCCCTTGAAGCCTTTGTTTATCCGCACGGAAAATTTTTTCGACAAAGTAACCGAAATGGCGGGCTTCGACGACATCGATTTCGAATCGGCGGAATTCAGCCGCGAATTCTACGTCAAATCGCCGGACAAGCGCTGGGCCTATGACGTACTCCATCAAAAGACGATGGAATTCATGCTGCACGCTCCGCGATTTACGCTGGATTTCCAGGGGCCCTATGTAATGGCCTACCGCAGTCGAAAATTCGAAATTTCAGATTTTGAAGACGCCTTCGCCGTGATCACTCAAATTTTGGAACTATTGCCCGATTATCTCAAGCGGGAATGGAAAGGAGACATATGATGGTTGGCGTTTACATTCTACTAGGCATTCTCTTCGTTTTGATTGTTCTCATTGCGGGCATTTACAATGGATTGATTCGGGTCAAAAACCATTGCGATGAATCGTGGGCCGACATCGACACAGAACTAAAGCGGCGCTACAACTTGATTCCCAATCTGGTGGAGACGGTGAAAGGATACGCCGCCCATGAAAAAGAAGTGTTCGAGCGAGTCATCCAGGCTCGCAATCAAGCCATGGCCAATAACGGTTCGCCGGAATCGCAGGCCAAGGACGAAAACGTGCTTATTGGAGGTCTGCGTCAACTTTTCGCTCTGGCGGAGAATTATCCGGATTTGAAAGCCAACCAGAATTTTCTCGAACTGCAAAAAGAGCTGGCCAATACCGAAGACCGCATTCAACGCGCCCGGCGCTTCTACAATGGAAACGTGCGCGATTTAATCAACCGCATCGAAATCTTTCCTTCGAACATAATCGCTTCGATGTTCGGCTTTCAAAAACGCGAATATTTCGAGATTGAAGACGAAACCCAGCGCGCGGCGCCGAAAGTGGAATTTTAGTGTGCAACCCAAGCGGCGGGCTTCGATTCGAGCCCGCCCTTCCCATTTTATCTTAAAAACTCATGTTACGCATCAGTAAAGAAAAAAGGATGTAACATAAGGAGATTGTAATTCTATTATTTAATAGCCCAATAGGGTTGAGGG
>JAFGTC010000260.1 GCA_016934335.1 Candidatus Omnitrophota bacterium
CACGGATTGGAAAAAGGGCATGGAACATGCGATCTGCTAACCGGCTGCGTGCGCGGGGTGGAGGCGCCGGCCAAAGAGCAAGTTATTTCCAATCATCTGCAAGAAATGCAGCCGTATGGACTCTTTCTCGTGAAGCAGGATCGCCACTACGCCGATCCGTGGAAATGTTTGCTTTCGATTCAACGGATTCATGGCCGCCATGTAGATCGTCTTTTTGAGCGCAATGATCAGGTCCAGCCGAGCAGCCGCCCTGACCTCCCGCGCAAAGGATTGAAGCGAAACAACAGGGGCTTCGGCCTGTCTCTTTGCGCGCAGCGAATCCTGCAGGAAGGCGCTGCAAACTATCAATGCGTGATCTGCCTCCGGTGGACCGCACCTTTTCATCGCTTGGGGATTCCATTCGATGCCGCTATTCGACTTCATTGCGCTCCGTATTGCCCTATGAATAAAAAGAAATGCGTAACCTCAACGACGCATCCGAAAGGAGGTGAGGAGAAATGAAGCCCGATATCGAGATTATTAGCGTGTTTACCCGAAATCAGGATGAGGCGGGCCGGGAATATTTTTGCGGCGTCCTTGATCCGTCCGTTTTTAAGAAAGCCAAGCAAGAAATCCACATCATCTTGATGCCCGGCAGTCAATTGCCGAGTTCCTTGATCGGAAGCCGGGATTCTTCCCAGGAAAGCCTGTATATGTTCGCCAAGAAAGACAGCGGCCGGGATTGAGTAATTGGATAGTTATGGGGCTTTGAGTTAGGAAATCCAGAACCCCATTTGACGCCTCAAAAAGTGAATGTCATGAGACGAATTGATCCCACCACCATCTATCAATCCAATGAGCTGCAATGGCTCCTCAAGGGGGTTGTCAAGATTTCCACGCTGCGCAGGCACGGGTTGATTGGATCGCCGGGAAGCGGGTATTGGGGGCAAAACATCATTGACTCGTTGAACCGATACTGGCACAATCTTGCTCATCAACGTACGGGCAAGGTGGAAAAGGAGGTTCACCTTGACTCGAAAGACAAAAATCCAATCCACAAGGAGAAAAACCTGGAAGATCAACCATTTCACCCTTCACCGGGAAGAAGGGAACAAATGGAAAGTCAGCGGACGCGATTTAGACGGCGCGTATCGGAGAATCCGGTTTGAAGCGGAGGATCTGGAGACGGCCGTGAAGGCCGCCAAAGAGCGCATGCGCTCGCCGGTTTCGCCCGCCGACGAGTTTCCGGTGTTGCAGATTGCCGACGCCTTGATCCGTGCGGCGCAGAACCGAAACTGGAACGAAGTTCACCGAAAGAGTGACGCCCGCAATTGTGAATTGTTTTTACGGTGGGTGGATTCTAAGGGGCTTCGTTACTGGCATGAATTGCGGTTTGAGCACGTAGAAGAATATCAGAGTCTGTTGATTCAGCGGGGCTTGGCCTTTGATACAATCCGGCTGTATTTGTGGCCCGTCCGGCGCACCGCTCGTTGGATCGCCTCCAATTGGCCCGGGCGCTACGTCAACATTTGTGAAAATCTGCGTTTGAGCCGACATCGGGTGCAGAATGCGGTCTACAACGAGGAGACGGGCAATCCGGTTTTGACCGTCGCCGAAGTGCTGGACTTTTTAGAATTCATCCATGGCCGCGCCTTAGGGCGCAAACTCTCGGCGTCCATCGCGTTGCAGGGGCTGATGGGCTTGCGTTTGCAGGAGGCGTTGCGGCTCACCTGGGACAAAGTCAATTTCGACCAGGGGACGGTGGTGGTGGATGGAAAAGTCAAGAATTGCTTCAGCGTTCGTTGTCTTCCTTGTCCCGAGGCGGTTCAATGGCTGCTGCGCAGAAAATGGGAGACAAGCCGGTCGGAGGAGGCGCCGGAAATCACGCCGGGCTACTCGGATTACCGGCATTACTCCAGCGCAGTCAAGAAACTGCTGCACCATTGGCGGCCGGGCATCCGGATCAAACCCAAGGATCTGCGCAACACCTTGCCGACGGCGGCTTTGGAGGGCGGTTGGCACAGCGTCTATGTAGAACGGTATATCGGACATTCGCCCCGATCCATCACGGAGCGTCATTATCATGGCAATCAGGGGAAGCGATTGATTCGTTTGTACCGGGAAAAGGTCGCGGCCTTTATTGACGAAGAGGCGCAGGCTTGGAAAGCGGAGCGGAACTCGAAAATTCTGCCCCAAAAAAACGTCATAATCCTAAATTCAACAGGCGCTTAGAAAAAAAATTGCACGAATTGCACGATTTGGGGTTTTTCGGGAGTAGTCGAGTAAAAAGGTCGAGTATAAACGTTTCCGTAAGTCCTTGGGAAGGATAAAGTTAGGGATGGTCGGGGCGATTGGATTCGAACCAACGACCACCTGAACCCCATTCAGGTACGCTACCAGACTGCGCTACGCCCCGTTTTTTGTGTTTCTTGTTTGCATTTTAGTCACATCCTCCCTAATACGCTAGCCCCCCGTGTACGGTTTCCTCTTTACTTTCTCTACGCATCCTTTTTCAATATATGCAGATGAGAGAATGAGATGATGTAAGGAGGCGTTTAACGGTTTTCTTATTGTTGTTTTTCGAAGGCTTCCTAATTTAATTGTTTATAAGGAGCGAAATATCATGTCTATGCAGCGAAGAAACTTTCTAAAAACCGCGGGATTGAGCCTGGCCGCCGCCAATCTGTTTTTCAAACCGGCCTGGGGATCTGAAAGCGCCGCCTCCGTGAAAGTTGGAATGTGCGATTGGAATCTGCGCGATCCCAAAGGTCGAGAAAATCGATGCAATCCGGATCTCATCCCGCTTGCCATTGAATCGCATCTGGACGGTCTGCAGGCCAGCGTAGGCCGCGATCCCAACAGCATTCCATTGCGCGATTCGTCAGTGCGCAATCAATACAAGGAAATGTGCAAAAAACATAATTTTGCGATTCATTCGGTGGCGGCCGGCGGCATTCTCAACAGCATCCCTCTCAAATCCGAACCGCAATCGGCCGTTTATGTCATCGACGCCCTGGAAGCCGCCGCCGATTTGGGCGCCAAGAATATTTTGACCGCCTTTTTTGGAAACGGCGACCTCCGCTTGTTTGACGCCGCGGGAAATCCTCGAAATATCAGCGACGGCCCCTTCAAAATTTGGGAATTGGACTCTCGCGGCGTTACGCGCGTCGTCGAAGTCCTGCGCCAGATCGTTCCCCGCGCGGAAGATTTAGGCGTCGCCATCGGTTTGGAAAACACGCTCTCCGCCGCCCAAAATTTGGAAATTATCGATCGCATCGGCTCCCCCATCGTGCAGGTCTATTACGACATCGCTAATTCCACCAGCAACGGCTACGACGTCCCGAATGAGATTCGCCTGTTGGGCGCCGAACGCATCTGTGAAATTCACCTTAAAGACAACGGCAAAGACGTTTCTCGCTTCGATTCTCCCAACTCGCAAATCGATTGGGCCAAAATCTCCAAAGCGTGCAAGGAAATAGGATTCGACAAGTGGTATTGCATTGAAGAAAGCGGCCGCAAAGATAAATTCATCGAAGACACTCAGTACAACGTCGCCCATGCCAAAAAATGGCTGTCGTAGTGATTGTATGCTCCCCCTATCGAAATTTGCCCAAATGAAAACGCCCCGCCTTTTTAGAGCCGGGGCGTTTTTTTACAGCGTTTTTCGATGAAGCGGAGAAAGCCGGCTTAGATCACCGGTTTAATCTCGACTTTTTTCTGCGTTTGCAGAGCTTCCTGGGCGGCATAAACGGCTTGGGCGGCCATCATGGCCCGCTTCCCGTCGCAAAGGTTCGGCGCGCCGCGCTTGATCGTGTCGGCGAAGCCCATTAATTCCCACTTGTACGGTTCGGTCGGGGCCATGTCCGAAGCGCCGCCGCCGCCCGTGGCTTTCGCCGAAACATGCGCCTGGAAGGCCGAGCCGGTTTTGTCTTCCTGGCTCACTTCGGTCTGCGTGGCTTTAACGCCTTCCGCGGCCATCTTGGCTTTGTTTTCATCCCAGCCCGGCTCCCAGAAGAGGTAGTACTCATTCTCGTTCGCCAGAATGATGGTCGCATAGGTTCCCATGATCTGTTCGTAGCAGTTATCCAGCGAGTTGCTCTGAACAGCCGAGTAGGTTACCGTCCGGTTCTCGGGATATTCGAAGATCGCATAGACGTGATCGCTGATGGAGCGGTTATTCTCGTCTTTCTTATCGTAGTTTCGTCTCCATTCCTGCTCATCTTCATCCGGCCAGTTGCGTTCGTAAAGATTGAAATTCTCAAAATCTTCCCAGGTTTTGTACTTCCCGCCGGACGCCATAACCGAGGTCGGCAGCACGTCGCCGCTTTCGTCGCCGAACAGCCAGTTGGTGATGGCGATTTGGTGGCTGCAGAGCTCGGTCCAAAGGCCGTGCGAAGTCTCTTTGTACCATCGCCAGTTGACCATATGCATTAAGTCTTTGTATCCATATTTGGTCGGATCGAACTGGGCTTTGTCATTGATCATGTCAAAGTAGCTTTTCTTCTCGATGTGCGCCCAGTAATTCCAGTCGGTGTTGCGGTGCCACATGGCGCGCACGTGATACACATTGCCCAGCAGACCGTCTTTCATCATGCGAAACGCATCCCAATAAAGGGGATTGTAGAAGCGCATATGGCCGACCTGCAGATTGACGTTGTTCTCTTTGGAGACTTTGATCATCTCCAGGCATTCGTCCACTGTATAGGCCATGGTCTTTTCGGTCATAACATGTTTGCCGTTCTTCATCGCCTCGATGGCGATGGGAGCGTGCGTATGCAAAGGCGTGGCGATTACGACGGCTTCCACCTCGGGATCGCGGCAGATGTCGCGGTAATCGGTGTAGACGCGCAGAGCGTCTCCCACCGCATGCCCCGCCTGCCCGATGGTCCACTTTCCGAAGACCTGGTTGTCTGGGCGGATGTCGCACATCGCTACAATATACGTGTACTTCGGATTCATCGCCGAGACGAGAATCCGGCCTTCCATGCCTGTTCCGATTACGCCTACCTTTAAGGGGCCGGCTTGTGCGGAACTGTAGGCGAACGCGCCCACCGCCGGCAGAGCGGCCGCCGCTTTCAGAAAGTTACGCCGGCCTATCGCCTTATCGGCTTCCGTCAATTGAATTCCCGATCGTGACTTATTTAATTCATCCACCGCCATGGTTGATTCCTTTCTTATCTATCTATTATTCTTTTATTGTAGTTTCTTTTTGCAAAGATGTAATACTAAACAAGCCGTTGTTTCATCAAGATTCGCTGGGCTGCTGCAGCGGAGTAGAAGATTCGGATCGGCCGCCTTTCGAAAACCAACTACGCACATAAATGTCCAACCCGCAGCTCTGCCCCGAGTTGACGGTTAAAAGAGCGAACAGCGCGATCATCTCCAGCAAATTCTTGTTGACAAACATATAATTGCCTTCACAGCCCATCATATGCTGCCCCGCCCATTGCGCATGCTCCAAATAAAACACATGCAAGTTCCATTGAAAGCCTTCAACGCCCCATTGCTGATAATTGGGCAACGCTTCGATGGGGGGAGCGGCGCAAAAGAACATGGCCAGCAGGGCGATCGCCCCCAGGATGGATGTTCGCGTAAACAGACCCAACATCAATCCTAATCCGACCAGGGTCAGCGCCCATGGCATCATAAAATTGGAAACGTTGAGCATCCATTCCGTTTGGCCGATCATGTTGAACAACGGCGAAAATGGGCCCCAAGATCCGTTCAGATAACCGGCGGCAGTCCATGTAGGATCCGCTAATTTCACAACGCCTTCACGAAGGAAATGCCACCCGATTCCTATTCTCAGCAATACGAAAAAAAATTGCTGAACTCCTGTTAGGTTACGCGGCGCGTTTGACACGATGGTATTAATACCTCCACTCCGTCTTGATTCAGGTTCGCCGTTTTGACTTCCGCTCGCCCCTTCTCATCCGGGCTGCAGAGCATCAAGACGCCGATATCCCTGTGATTTTCACAGTATTTCAATGTTTTCTCAACCCCCATCACATAGAAAGCGGTCGATAAGGCTTCCGCCTCCGCCGCTGTCGGCGCGATCACATTCACATTCACCATATGCCCGGCCGGCCAACCGGTCCGGGGATCGATGATATGCCCGTAGGTCTTCCCCTCATATTCAAACTGCTGTAATTCCGAACCGGACGACGAAAATCCCTGGTTTCGCAGCCGGACATGCGCCAGAGGGGCTTCGTGATTGTACGGATTACGCACGTCGATCTGCCATGAATCCCGCCATTTGGGCGCTCCCGAGGCCAGAACGCTGCTGAAGCCTCCATTGATGAGAACAGTTTTCAGTTTGTTTTCGTGCGCCGCTTCCATGGCCCGGTCAAGAGCATAGCCTTTCCCCAAACTGGCCGGGGTCAATTCGACGCCTTCTTTTCGAAAATAAATCGTTCGCTTCTCTTCATCCAGTTCAACGTAATCCATTCCCACGCAGGAGAGCGCCTGGTCGATCTTCTCCCGGCTGGGAACGCGCCCCTCCCTCTGGAAAAATCCCCAGCAGCGCACCAGGGGCGTCGCCGTGATGTCGAATGCGCCGCCGGTTTTGGCGTGATATTCTTTCGCCAACTTCACCAGGGCGAAGATTTCTTCGCGCACCTGAACCGGCGCTTTGGCGGCCTGTTGATTCAGTTTTTTGAACTCGGATTCGCCTTTCCAGATATTGAGAAGGCTGTCATAGTAATCGATTTCGCTCAAGACTTTCGACGCCGCGCGCCGCATTTCCATCTTTTCGTAATTGCAATAAAGCACCTCGACGTCCGTCGCCATGGCTTCGCGGCGCAATTTGACGTAACTTCTGTCAAACCCTAAAAACGCAAGCGGCTCTTTCAGATCCATGGCTCCGGATATCCGATTCCAAAACGGATCCATCCCGCTCTGAAAGAAAGCCCGCCGGTTTCTCGCCGGTCCGCGCATGAGAGGCGCTCCTCTAAGAGATTTATTGAACCAGCTGTGTTTGCTGGATTCTTGTTGGTAAAGAATTATACTTTTAACAATCGAAATTCATAAGTAACGCGAATTCTTGATTCGATTGTTATTACAATTTAATTTTTCATCCTGTCCTAACATCCATCGTATTCGAGATTTTATCAGCTAAAAATATACACCAAGAGAGTTACAGAATCGGGAGGCTCTCTTGCAGCATCCATGAACGATAATCCAAATGGTGATGAATATGAATCCGATCGCCGGCGCTTCCGCCATGAATCAAGTAGACGGCAAAGACAGTCTATGGGCCGTTTATTTGGAACTGGGAAAAATACGCTTGTCCGCTCTCGTTGTGATTACCGCCATCGCCGGTTTTCTGCTCGCCTCCCGGGGAAGCCTGGATCTCTGGCGGCTGTTTTGGACGGCGGTCGGAACAGGCTGTGCAGCTGTAGGCGCCAATTCATTCAATCAATGGCGCGAAAAAATGCGCGACGCCCGCATGGAGCGAACTCGAGGCCGCCCTCTCCCAACCGGGAAAATCTCCTCTCGGCATGCATTCTTCTGGTCTATGGCGATCTCCTCCGCAGGGCTGCTTATTCTGGCGACTCAAGTCAACGGTCTCACTGCATCCCTGGCCGCCGCCAACATCTTCATTTACGTACTTATTTACACTCCCATGAAAGTTTACAGTTCGCTCTGCACCCTGGTTGGAGCGGTCTGCGGCGCCATTCCCCCCATGATGGGCTGGACCGCCGCAACCGGCCAATTGGATTACGGCGCCTGGGTGCTGGGCGCCACCCTGTTTGTTTGGCAAATTCCCCATTTTTTATCGCTGGCCTGGATGTACCGCCGCGATTACGCCCGCGGCGGCTTTCGCATGCTCCCGGTGACCGATTCCAAAGGACAAATCACCTGCAATGTCATACTCCTCTACAGCCTCGCGCTACTTCCGCTCGGACTGGCTTATTTTCTAGGCGGCTTGACCGGCTTGCTTTTCTTGACCGGCTCGTTTTTGCTGGGCGCTGTTTTCTTCGCTTTGAGCGTCCAACTTTTTCTGGAACGCTCCGAACGCAACGCCCGCCGTCTTTTCCTCGCCAGCATCATCTACTTGCCCATTCTGCTGGGGCTGATGGTCACCGACCGGTCGTCCGCCTCTGCGCCGCCGTTGAGACTCCACGCTCTCAACTCCACCTTGTTCGAAGATGAGACGATCGATTCTATGAAGGAATCCGCGCCGATTCGCATCCAAACAACCAAACCGTGGCAAGGCCGCTGATATGAATCGATCCCCCCAATATATTCATGGCCAAAAAATCAAAATAGCCGGCGTTTGGAGTTTGATATTCCTCAGCGCGATTCTGGCCCTTTTGGTCTTGTTTCTCCAAATTCGCCGGCTTTCCTCGTTGACTCGCTCCAACATGATCGGCGATGGTAAAAATGTTGAAACCTATGGCTTCGATTTCTCCAACTGCTCGATCCATCCCGACGAAATTCTCGCGGCGGGCATGCCCAAAAACGGCGTCCCCGTCCTTGACGCCCCTCTCGTCATGACGCCCGATCAAGTCGAAGCCCTCAATCAGGAGGAACGAGGCAAATACCTTGTCCCGGGCGATCGGGTGATCGGCGTAGAGATTAACGGTGAATCGCGCGCCTACCCCCTGCGCGTCTTAAACTGGCATGAGATCGTTAACGATGTCTTGGGCCATCAAGCCATCGCCGTTACATACAGCCCCTTGTGCGACAGCGCCGCCGTCTATGATCGATCCTTGGACGGTCATGAACTTCGCTTCGGCGTGAGCGGCCTTGTATACAATTCAAATCCCTTAATCTACGACCGCCAAACCGGCGGGGCGGGGGAGAGTCTCTGGATTCAACTTCTCGGACAAGCGATCGCCGGCCCCCATATCAACCGGCGATTGAAAGTCATCCCTTGCTCGCTTCTTTCCTGGGAGGCGTGGAAACAGTTGCATCCGGATACGACTGTTCTCAAGCCTGATCCCGCCAGAAAAAAACTCTACCGCAAACAGTATGGTAACTACTTCGGCTCCGACGATCTTCGCTTTCCCGTCAAGCCTCTTCCTCCCGAAGGTGAAACGGCTAAAAAAACGCCTGTCTTGATCGTGCGCATCCCCGCGCCTCCCAGTGAAACGCGAAAATTAGCGCCGGCTTACCTAGAAAAAGTCTTCTTCTATGACGACGTCGCCGCCAACGCCGATGCAAGCGGCCTCTGGAAAACCGAAATCGGCCAAACGGCCCTGCATCTGCGCTATTATGATCATCCCCCCGCCGTCGCGTTGGAACTCAACAATGCCCAGCAAAACTCGCTCGAAATTCGCTATGCATTCTGGTTCGCATGGTACGCCCTCACTCATCCCGGCAGCCTCTGAGGAACTATAAATCATTGTATTGAATGCTTTTAAGATCCGTCGGATGAAATGACAGAAATGGCGCTATTTCTATATTTTAACGATAATGCGATTGATCTTTTGTGCGGCTTGACTCGATTGGGAATTTAGGTGAATCTTTCAATATCACTATTTGTTAGATGTAAGGGAGAAGAAGAAATGAAAAACACTTTGGTTTTACTCCTCTGTGCAGTATTACTGCCCATTGTCGCGCAAGCTGATTTGTTCGCTCCAGGGAACGTCATTTTCGCCGATCCGAATTACAATGCAGGAGCGGAAAACGGACAGGTTGTCGAACTGAAGATCAATGGCGACTCGGCGGAAATCGTGAATGTCGTCCGCTGGAATTTAGATAATGCAACCCGGCGCCGTCCGTTGGGAATCGACGTCGATCCGAATGGAACCGTCTGGGTTGGTCTTACCGCTGCTTTTGGCGACACGCAGGAATTCCCGGAAGGCATCGCCGAAATTCTGCGCATCGATCCCGACGGAACACAGACTTTTGTCACGGCTGACATCATCAAAGGAACGTATTTGGCGGCGCTTGGACCGAATGAAGTGTATATCAGCAGCAACGCCGCCGACGCCAGTACCCCGTTTCGATATGTAATTGAAAACGGGGAAATAACCGACCGGGCTGAATTTCAGAAATCCGGAGACGGCGAGGCTCTTCGCTTACCGGATGGACGTTTATTGCAGGGTGACAGCGGAGCGCCTGGCATCCACATATTTGATGATGCCGGCGGCCCTCCAATCGGTATGTTTTATAATGGGGATAAAACAGTTCGTTCTTTAACCTATAACGATCAAATCGGAAGCGTTATAGCTTCTCTTCATGATCAAGTGACCTTGCAGCGCATCAGCCTGGATGGCGAATTGGAAGAAGAACATAACGCCGGCGACGATGGATTCGGCAACCTGTGGGGTATCGCTCAAGTTCCCGGCTCCACCAACATCATTATGGGAAGCCATAACATCGACGAAAACCGCAACCGCTTCGCTCTCTACAACGCCCTCGATCTGGCGGCCGGTCCGCGAATCATTACCATCGATTCCGGATTCGTCGAAAATGATCTTCCCGCTGATTACACGTTCCGCTCTTTATTCAACATGGCTGTAATTCCCGGCGGAGAAATCCCCTCCGGTCTCGATATATGGGAATTATTCTAATCGAAGTTTCGGCGTCCCAGCCGCATAGGATTATTAAGTATGACGAAAAGCGCCCTTCCATAGTTCCTGGGGAAGGGCGCTTTATTTGAAATAAGGCATTTATTCAATGAAAACAAATACAGCTGCATTCACGCTCATCGAACTTCTGATCGTCGTCGCCATCATCGGCATCTTGGCCGCCATCGCCGTTCCCAACTTTCTCAATGCGCAGATCCGCGCCAAAGTCGCCAACTCCCAAGGCGATATGCGCTCTATCTCGACGGCCTTGGCCACCTATCGCCTGGACAACAATATGTTTCCTCCTACGCCCGACACCTCCGGAAATCTTCGTTACGCGCGTTTGGCCAAACTCACATCGCCCATCTCATATATGTCCAGCGTCCCCCTCGATCCCTTCAGGAAAGGCGCCGATCCAAACAACTCCGGCACGATGTTCCAACCCGAAGACAGCGCCTATCCTCTCTGGGATCCCGATTACGCCGACGCCCGTCGAGGGACCAACACCTTCATGTGGATTCCCGAGCAGAATACCAACTTTGGCGCCTATGTCCTTCACGGAGCTGGCCCCGACACCGATTATGAAGCGGCCGAAGGAATGCCGCTGCACTATTACGACGCCAGCAACGGCGTCCGCAGCGGGGGCGACTTTTATCGCTTTAATTGATCGATGAAATTTTGTTTCTCGATCTAACTATGAAAGGCGCCCTATTCCCATAGGACGCCTTTCCAATTTCCTGTCTTTGTTTTATTTGTTGTCTTTTGATCAGGGTATCAATAAACCGCCGATTACATGAATGACTCCATTGCTGGCGCTGATATCGGGTGTTTTAACAAGAGCGCTGTCGATGTACAGTCCATCATCAGCGAGATTGACTTCCGTGAAGTCGCCATTCAACATTCGAATTTGCTCTGCATTTACTATGCTTTGAGAGTAACGACGTCCGTGCGCCACATGATACAAGAGGATGTTCTTCAGTTCCTCTTCACTCAAACCACTCAAGTCCACTCCCTCAAAAGCGGAATTCAGCGGCGCAAAAACCGTGTACTGCCCCTTGCCGTTCAAAACTTCATCCAATCCCGTTTGTTGTAATGCGCTCACTAGAATGGAGAAATTCGGATCCGATGCAGCGATTTCTGCAATAGTCATATCGCCCGGCTTTGCCGCTTTGGTTGTAATCGATGATGATGCGATCAGAATAGAAGCCATCACAGCCGCCGCCGCAAAAAACTTAACTTTGTTCAGCATACCTAATAGATTCTTCATGTTCTTTTCCTCTCTTTCCTCTTTGTTTTTTTTGAACGATATTTCGTTCATTGAAGAGAAATGTAACCAAAATATATTATATTTTAATGGTATTCTTGATTATAAGATTGTGAATTTTGAATGATATATTGTCCATTTTATGAACTCATGCTTCTCGTACATGGAAACGCCTCTTCGCCTGCGCCATTGCAGCGGCGTGAATATCCGCGTCTGCTCATTTATCGTGATGAATTTGATGTGCTACGATACATTGTTCAAATCAAACAAATTGGGATCGATCATGATGCGTTTTTTATCTGCCTGGATCGGCTTTACATGGTTTTTCTGCTGGATGGCTTTGTCGGATGTCGTAATCAATGAGATCCATTACAATCCTCCGGACGACGATTTAGAATCCGGCGCCTTTCGAGAATTCGTCGAGTTGTATAATCAAGGAAGCGCCCGCATCGATTTATCCGGTTATTATTTCGACGACGGGATTCGTTTCACGTTCCCCGATAATACGTGGATCGAAGCTGGATCCTACATCGTCATCGCCAAAGATCTCTCGCCCAGATACTGGAGCAACATATCCTTTCGCATCGTCGGCCCCTATGAAGGCTATCTGGCCGACGGCGGAGAGCGTCTCACTCTCAAAAATCCCGACGGCGCCGTCGTCGAATCCTTCCAATACAGCGACGATCCCCCCTGGCCGCGCGCCGCCGATGGATACGATTCCTCGCTGGAGCGCATCGCCTGGAATCTGCCGGCCGACGATTATCATTCCTGGCGCTCCTCCTTCCAATCGGGAGGCACGCCCGGCGCGTTGAATTCTGTGAATGCGATCCCCCCCTTCCCCCTGATTTGTCATTATTCCTTCAATCCGCCCCATCCCTCTTCGTCCGATGAGGTTGTCGTACAAGCGGCCTTGGATTCTCCCGAGACCATTCAATCGGTCGAACTGCGTTATGAAGGCTTCGAAGAAAAACAAAGTTCATCGACCACGCTGATTCCTTTCAACGCGTCCTGGCGCTATTGGAAGGGCGATTCTTCACCCTCGTCCGATTTGGATTGGACGGCGCAGTCCTTCAACGATGCCGCCTGGCAAACTGGTCAGGCCGGCTTCGGCTACGGCGACCTCGATCATGTAAATACCGTTTTATCCGACATGCGAAATCGATACACAACTTTGTGTATCCGGCAAAAATTCGTCGCCAATGAATCGGTCGTCAACGGTGCGGCTTCTCTTCAGATCTATTATGACGACGGATTCATCTGCTACATCAACGGCGTCGAAGCCGCCCGCAGCAACGCGCCCCGAACCTATGCCTACAATTCCATCGCAGACGCCGGCCACGAATCCAGCAGCCTCGAAGAATTCCCTCTGCCCTCGGGCTTATTCCAGCGTGGAGAAAACGTGATCGCTGTCGTGGGATTCAACATCTCGCTCAGCAGAAGTTCAGATTTCGTCTTAGCCCCCTCGTTAATCTATGATCCTTTGGGCGGCGAGCCCCAAGGCCGGCTCGCCATGTCGCCGATCGGGCAAAACGGCGGCATGGCCCTTTATGAAGCCGTCATCCCCCCGCAGCCTTCGCAAACCCTCGTGCGCGCTAACATCCGGGCAACCCTGACGGATGGCGGCCGGATCATCCTTCCTCATCAAATAGAGCCGGCGCCGTTTCTCTCTTATTTCGTCTACGATGGAGAAATCGATTCTCTTCTGCCTGTTCTTTGGCGTCTGCCCGCCCGCGAAAGCGACCTGTTAACCATCTCCCGGGAGGTCAGCGGCGTTGTTTGTCTGCCCGCCGACCAATCAACGCCGGATGTGTTCGACGGCGCAATGATCATTCCCTCCGCCAGTAATCGACAGAAAGTGCGCTTCATCAAAGGATCCGAATTTTACGGCGATCGCACCATCAACATCATCCCTGAAATTCCCACCGGCGGCACCAATGCGGGAATCTCCTCTCCCTATCGCGAACATCTGGGCTTCTGGTTTTATAAAGAAATGGGCGTACCCAGCCCCTGGTCAACCTTTTATCACATCATCGATCTTCCAACATCCGATGGCGCCCTCCACACTCAGCAATTGATCAATCAACAAATCAACGAGCGCTTCCTTGAAATGAATGGACGCGATCCCGACGCCGACCTGTACAAACTGGTCTACTCCAATCCCAATTGGGAAAAACACACGAACAAAGCCGAAGGGACGGGCTCCATCGAGGATTTATTGCGCGCTTTACGTACAAGCAATATGCAGAACCGTCGCCAGGCCATGGAGGAGCGCTTGGAACTCGACGAATTCCTGGCCTATAGCGCCGCCTCGATTTTCACCAGCAACTGGGACGGCTATTGGAACAATAATTGGATGTATCTCGATCCCGCTGCGCAGAAATGGGAAATCTACCCGTGGGATTTAGACTGGATCTGGGGGGCGACTCCGCCCCCCAACGAAGGCCCCATGTATTGGCGCATGCCGCTCGACTTTCCTATCGACGGCGTCGCCGACGGAGATACGCGCGTATCCCGAGCGCCGGGACCGGTGACCTCCCCCATGCACCAGGAGCCCCAATTTTTCCAAGATTATATAAACAAACTCGGCTATGAATTCAACCGCGGCTTCGCGCGTGGCAAGTTGTTCGACAAAATGGACGAGATGGAAGCTCTTCTCTTGGCCGATCTGGATTTGATCCAAAGCCGGACCGGCCGCAATGTCGCCTCGCGAAAGCGGCAAATCCAGGAATCCTACTCGACGATTCAACTCTACATCGACCGCCGCCGCGATTTCCTGCAAAGCCTCCTGCCGGTTCAAGTAGACGATTGGCCGTTATATTAATTCAATTGTTCGGGGCGTCTCCAAAATTAGAAGGCGCGATCGATTTCAGCGTTTAAGTTACTCGGCCGGCGTATGAATGCTGGGATCGAATCGCTCGAACGCCAGCGCGATCCACGGGACGATCGAACAGGCGGCGCTGAATAATAGGATCCATGACGCGATCAGTCCCAGCGACTGTATTTGGGTGATGATGTATAGCAAATAACCGATCCCGCCGGCTATCCCGACAATCGCGAACAAAGTAATCATGCGAATAAAAAATTGAAGCATGCTCCGCCCGAAATGTTGAAAATCCCCTCCGCCCTTTTGAGCGAGGCGAACCGGAAACACCAGAAAGAAAAGATTATCTACAGCAAATAAAAGGAAATTAAAAGGTATGAGAAACAGCAGTACAATCGTCAGAAGCGCCTGCGTCTTCGCAAAAAACAATGCGATTCCCCCGAACAACAAAAATTCCAGCGTTGTGAATACCAGCGTAGGCGTCAGCAACTGCCCGATGGCGATCGCCAAGGGATTTAATGGCAGCATTTTCAGCCAATCCATTCGATCCAGATCGCCTCGAAAATCGAAGGGCAGCATCTGGCTGACAAAGAAGGAAAACCAGACCAATACCATGATCATAGGCGATATGTCATTGCTGGACATCCCTTTGGAGGATAAGATCGGGCCCATCGTTATGCATAATATCGGAAGCAGTAAAAACAGGATTTTTGAATTTCGATACGCCGTCGTAAACTGCCGCCAGACGATGGGGCCGATTCCTCCCCACGCGGGAAGCATGGAAAGACCGGATTTCGATTCTGCCTTCGAAGAGAAGAACGGAGAACTTTGCCCTTTTTTCATGCGCTGAGCGGCTTGAGAAATTTTTTGGCTGACGGCCTCGGCGCGCTCGTAATAATTGGCGTCCAATTGAAGGATTCCATACACCAAAACCATATTCAGCAGCAAGGCGATCGAAGCCCAGGGAAGCATTTCCGTCAGGATGTTATTGGCTGTCATGGTTTTGGCGAACGGGATAAAAATTCCAATCATGATCACGCCGGCGAGAGATGACTGGAACCGCCGCATCGCTTCGATCCAACCGATCGACGAGGCGTAGTCGGCCATCTGCCAGCATCCGGCGGCGAGCAGCAAGCCCGCCGCCCCCAACACGATTTGGCGGAAGCGCGTATAGGCGAAGCCTGTCACGATTTGCTTTATCAACAGCGCCGTCATGGAAAACTGATTCATGAAATTGATCATCAAAAAGAAGCCTGCGGCGACGCAGATAAAGTGATGCGCGAAGCGAAACGTAAAAACCGCTATGAAAAGAGAGGTGAAAATCAAAGTCATGGCGTTGGAAAGAATTTTATAAAGAAGCAGTTCCTTACGGTGGAATGGACTGGCAAATAAAAAGTCGATCTCGGCCGGCGTAAAATAAATCGACTTCTCGCCCAGATTCAAAAACACGTTCAACAAACAATACGCGAACAGCCCGAACGGCAGCAGCGCCTCGATCGCATCCGTTGAAAACAAGTTATGATTTCCATTTTCCTGTTCGTGAAAGGCGAGAATGATCTGCGGCGCCATCCATAGCAAAAAGACCGCCGCGGCTATGCTGAAATACAGGGCGCCCCGCAGCGTCTTTACACTTCGCAGCGTATTCCGCATCCGCGATTTATATCGCAGCCGCAGCAATTGGACGAGAGAGGAAGAGATCATCGGCCTTGATCTCCAGGGGCGTTCTGAGAAGAAAGAGCGTCAGCCGATTCGCCTTCCGTCGCCCGGAAAAAGAGTTCTTCCAGCGACGAATCGGCGTCTTCTTTGCCGAATTGCCGGTGCGCCTGCTCAATGGGGCCGAAAAACAGGCAGGCGCCTTGATGCATGATCAACAGATTTGTACACAAATCCTCCACCAAAGATAACAAGTGGGAACTGATGATAATGGCCGATCCGGCCTCCGCATATTCCACAATGGTTTTCTTCAGCGTGCGAATCGCCTTGGGATCGAGGCCGGTCAGCGGTTCGTCGAACAAAATCGCTTTGGGATCATGAATGTAGGCGCATCCGATGGCGACTTTTTGCTTCATGCCGCGCGACAACTCCCGCGCCAGGGTATGGCGCTTCTCGGATAAATCGAACATCTCCAGGAGGCGTTCGGCTTTGTCTTCAAAATTCTCCACATGGTAGCAGGACGCCATAAAATAAAGATGCTCCCAAACGGTCAGCGAATCAAACAAATTGGGATCGTCTGGAATAAAGGCCAGTTTCTTTTTGGCTTCGACGGGATCTTTGACGATGTCATGCCCGGCCACAGAGATGCTTCCCTCCGTGGGTTGAATGATCCCGCAGATCGCTCTCAGGGTGGTGGTTTTACCCGCTCCATTGGGGCCCACCAAACCCAGGATCTCGCCGGGATTGACCTGGAAATGGATGCCGGACGCCGCAACGATGTCTTTATAGGTTTTGCCGTAATTTTCGACGACGATCATAATCTACCCCGCGGGCGAGTTGATGGAGATAATCCTCCAATACTTTTTTACAAATGAATGAACTTGTCAAGGTTACTTTTCATTATATGAAACGATCCAACGGCGGCGTTCGATCTATTTTCGCAATGTTTTTTTCTCGAACCTGATTTCCAATTCGGCGCAGCGCTTCATCCCATGGGAACTTGGGAATGCCGGATGGTTTCGCAAATTCGGCGAAAAGTAATTTTCCCTTGACTTGTTAACTACGTATGAATATTTATTTACTATTTTTATCGAGTGAACTTGGCAAGACTCGTTATTTTTGATATTGGTTAGGGTGGTTGTAGTATCTCATCTTTGATCGGGGGGCGACCCATGATTGGATGCGCAGCTTCGCCGATAGTCCGGTTTGGAATTGTTTTAGTATTTCTGCTCGTTTGGTCGTACCAAGGCGAGGCTTTTTCTGACAAGTCGGAGCTTCCTCTCTTTTTTGAAACATTCACCTTAACACCGACGCCGACAGATACACCGACGCCGACTGGGGAGCCTATCCCGACGCCCGATTTGCCGATCGCTAGTCCCACACCGACGCGTAAGCAGCCCAGCCCCACGCCCATCCCGCCGACCCATACTCCCACGCCAGAGCCGCCCAGCCCCACGCCCATCCCGCTGACCCACACGCCCACGCCAGAGCCGCCCAGCCCCACGCCCATCCCGCCGACGCACACGCCTACGCTCGTGCCGCCCAGCCCCACGCCCATCCCG
>JAFGTC010000261.1 GCA_016934335.1 Candidatus Omnitrophota bacterium
AGGTCGCGCTTCCCGCGGCCGCGCCGGCCTGGCGCTTTTATCTACTCCTGGTTCTCCTGACGGGGACGGTTGTCATGATGGCGTCCGGAAGGCATCTGTATCGGGAAAACGCCGTTTCTTTGCATCGAGCACGGATGGAAGCCAACACACAGACTTATTTATCCTTGGCGGGAGTCGCGCGATGGCGCGCATCGCAAGGCCTGGGAATGGTTCAGGACGAGTCGCTCTCGCCGGGCGAAAAAGTATTCAAGAATGTCTGCGCCAGCTGCCACGCCTATGATGTGCGCCTGGTCGGGCCTCCTCTCACCGAGATCGCTACAATCTATCCCGACAATCCGGCGGGCATTATTCAATGGGTCAAGAAGCCCGGCAAGAAGCGTCCCGATTATCCGCCAATGCCCGCGATCGCTCTTTCTGAAGCGCAGCACAAAGCCGTTGCGCAATACATTCTCGACCGAGTCGTCGGCGGTGAGTGATTTTTTTGGATAGGGCTCGAGGCTTAGAAATAGGGAAATGTTTTTAAAAAGCGGATGCGCATCGCCCCGGCGATGCGCATCCGCTTTTTTTCAGTTCAGAAATCTCTTTGGCTATTAGTTCGCTACAGATTTCCAGATTTGATGAATCCGCTGCCGGCGATCGTCTTGAGATTCGCCGTATGATTCCATTAATTGAACAAATCCTTGATAGAGTCGTTGGGCGGCGTCGCTGTAGCTTTGATCGGCGGCTTTTTGCGAGGCTTCCGGCAGAGGAGGCAAAGCAAGTCGGGCGCGCTCATGGATTACGTTGAAGCATTGGACGCCCAAGCGGCAATGCGCCGCTTCGTAACTATCGCCCAATTGATTCGATTGGAGCGCCTGGTGCATCTTGAGCAGTGTTTTGCCGTTTTCATCCAGATTGGCAGTCGATAAGGCCGTCTTCGCGGCGCGATTTGGGGAGACAGGGGCCGCCGCGTCTCCCCGCAAAATATGGATATTGGCATTAGAGGGAATGCTTTCATACGGCAGGGAGATCGAGCGTTCGTCAAAACGGCGCCAGGATTCGCCGTTGATCGTCACTTCGCGGATGCCGCCCGAACCGATGGCGGTCAGATAGATGCGTTTTTCGCCCAAGCGGATGGGGAATTTTTGTTTGATCTGCGTGATTGCATCGGGAATATGGGGGATGAGGGTTAGGCCTTCCGCCGTATATAAGTATTCAAACAATCCGCGGATCATGGCCGCCGGGGGGCCGAACGAGTCGTAGCAGAGATTGATGGGCTCTTTGGGCTGATAGACTTTCGCGCCGAAATCGACCAGAGGATTATCCATGCGGAATTGCCGGGCGAAGGTCAAAAGCTGCTTCATGGATCGCCGGATGTCTTCGTATTTTCCAAGACGGCTGTAGCCCATCATCATGCGCGCTTCGCATGTGGACCAATGCCCTCCATTAACCCATGTACCGAAACTCCACAACCAATTCCCGGCGGGGTCGAGATACATATCGTCCAAGCCGGGGCAGTTTGCAATGATAAAATCATGGGGGCGAAGTCCGGGGATGGAAGCGATTTTTTGATAGATTTTTTCGGCTTGTGCGTCGTCGACGACCCGGAAGCACATGGCGTCGTGGTTGGGCGAGGATTCAAAGTAGCCATGTTTTTCTGCGCCGTAAACGCCATGACGCAGGCCGCCGGGATCGATGGACTTCACGAAATAACCTTCGTCAGTCATGAGGGCGGGCAATCCCTGTTTGGCCAAATCGCGGCGCTTTGCGTAGAGTTTGACTTTCTCCGTTCGGCCCATCATGGATTCCAATTCGATGAGACGATCCAGCGCGGCGATGGAGGTGATGGATAAGCCGGCTAGATAGGCTTTTCCAAACGTCCCATCTTCGTTTTTGCATCCCGCAAAACTGGGGGCGAGAAGATTGCCGGCCGGGCCGGCCAGGAAAAGATTGTTTTGAGGATCGCGCCGGGTTTCCAGAAAATCGGCGCAGCGCTCCAACTTGGGGAGATAGCGGGACAGGGCCTCTTGATCGCGGCTAATGAGAAGCAGTTCCGCCTGCATGAGCAGTCCGGCGGCGGTGAATTCCATCCCCCAGTCATGGATGTCGACGCGTCCGTCGCCTTGTTTGGCGATGAAATAGCCGGGGCGTGCGGCGTCGCAGAGGCAGCCGTCGGGAGGAATCCACTGGAAGTCTTTGAAAGGGCGAACTGTTTTACCATCGCCCATCTGATCAAACCAAAGATCCTGCGAATTCTGGAGAAATGTGACAAAGGGCTCTTGAAGAAATGGAAGAGAACAATAGGTGGTTCCGTAGCTGTTTTGAATCCACCATGCATCCCATGTCGGGCCTTCCACGAGGCCGTTCCAGGAGGGCATGTACATCATGGACATGTTTTGAAATTCGGGATCGGGGGCAAACATGCGCCGGGAGACGTCGAGCAGTTCGAGGTATTCCACATCGCCGTTGCCGGAGTAATATACGCCGTCGAAGGCATCGGCGTGAATGCAGCTGTTGAAGACCGGCATAAGCCCCATAAATGAAACAAGGCTCAGGCAAATCGTGAAGCGTTTCATTTTTCTTCTCCTCCAAAACACTCAGGTTTTATTCTTCGATTTTGTCATCGGGAAACGAACAGAATCCTCGATAGGCGTAACGGAAGGCAAGGCCTGTTATGATCGAAACAAGGACAGCCCATTTTACCACATCCCAGCGCGCCACATAAAGGCAGGAAAAAGCGATGATGGCGGAGGAAATCGCCGTCGCACCCAACAGCGCAACGCCTAAACCTTTTAAGATGGGAGAACCGCCGTAACTTTCCATACCGGCTTTTCGGGCGATGGGGCCCCACCAGCCGAATGGACGAGCGCGTTTGTAGAACTCGATCAATACCTCGTCGGGATCGGGTTGGGTGCATAACGCCGTCACAACCCATAAAACCAGCGTTGCTCCCATTGAGAGGAAGACGACGAGATATTCCGAATCCGCATCGGGGAACAGGCAGGGGATGAGGATGAATTTATTGAATAGAAAAAGAACCGGTCCGCCGAAGGAGGCGGCGATGCGCGCTTTGGCATTAAACCTCCACCACCACCATTGCCCCCAATTGGCCGTTAATTCGGCGGAGGAAAGACCCAGCATAAATACGGAGATATCGATTACATTTTCCGCCACAGTCGCCACGGTGATCGCCAGGGAGATGATCACGAAGGTTACGATTCTGCCGACGTTGAGGTAATGGCGCATGCTTTTGTTTTTGGCGAAGCAGCGCCGATAAATGTCGTTAAGAAAAACCTGCGAGCCGAAATTCAGATTCGAATCGACCGTCGACATGATGGAAGCGCCGAGAGAAATCATGGCTAATCCCAGCAGGCCGGCCGGCATGTAATGCCCGAGAAGCATGCCGTAGGCCAGTTCTTTATTGATTTGACCGTCGTGCAGGCCCGGCCATTTCACCATGGCGCCCAAAGCGGGTAAGGTTAAAATCGCCAGCATGAAGAATAGAACGATTTCCGTCCAAATATACATTTTGGAGGCTTCGCGGGTGTTGCGGCAGGATAAGACGCGCTGGCCTTCCATGGCGCCGGCCATGGGCGCGACGTCGCCGCCGTAGCCGACGGCGGTTCCCAGAGTCCAAGCGATGACGCCGACGACGCCCAGCAGTTCGTGGCTGGCGGGAGGATGCCAGCTCACGACGGACGGTCCAAATTGATCAACCAATGCTGTATACAATCCCATAGGACCGCCAAAGTCATTCCAGACCAGCGCCATCAGCAGCAGCGATGCGCAGATCATGACCAGGCATTGGATCAAATCCGAAACGACGACGCCCACATACCCCGATAAAATCACGTAGAGTAGAATCACGGGGATGACGACAGTGAAGGTTTCCCATTTTTCCCAGCCCAGGATCGAATGGGAGACTTTGTGCAGACCGAGCAATCCCGCGCCGGTCCAGGCCACGACGGCGATGAAGGCGCTGCGAAGGGCCACCCAGATTCGGACGGTCGTCGCGAGGCCTCCCGAGAATCGGAATTCGTAAAACTCGGGCGAGGTGAATATTTTGAGTTGGCGCCAGAAGGCGGCGAACAAGACGGCGCCGATCATGAGGGCCAGGCTGAACCGGCTGATATACCACCAGCAGATAAACAGGCCGCAGATGACCGTC
The DNA here is from genome assembly GCA_016934335.1 of Candidatus Omnitrophota bacterium. Lineage (GTDB taxonomy): Bacteria > Hinthialibacterota > Hinthialibacteria > Hinthialibacterales > Hinthialibacteraceae > JAFGTC01. Next base: position 4,148 of record JAFGTC010000261.1, read on the forward strand.
ATGCCGCAATAGGCGGGGGCGACGTCGGCGTTCATGCATGTCGCCGAATAAGAGACGCCGTTCAGCCAGCCTGGCAATTTTCGACCTGCCAGAAAATAGTTATCGATGTCTTTTTGGGCGAAGCGGCGATAGTACAAGCCCAAGACGATCAAACCAAACATATAGACGGCCATTACAATGTAATCGGCCAATTCCAAACGAACGGTGGGCATAAGATCCTGCATGGTAAAACTCTTTCAACTGTCTTTCTTATCAAGATGCAACCGCATTGCGAGCGAGTAGGTCTAGTTCAATGGAACAGCGGTGCAGCGCGCGGGGGACGTGAAAACACCCCTTCCATTTTCCGCCTTTCAAGGGAAGAAGAACTTCGCCTCGCCGATTCAAGTATCCATACCATTCTCCATACTCGGGATCGCTGAAATGAGACCAACTGTATTCGTGAATTTTCTCGAACCATGTCCAGCATTCTTGTTTGCCGGTCAGACGGAATCCCATCAAAAGAGCAATCAAGGCTTCTAAATGAACCCACCAGAGTTTTTGATCCCATTCCAATTGCTGCGGAGGCTTTTGATCGAGATCAAGGAAGTAAAAGACGCCTTCGTGGACGGGATCCCAGCCGAATTTCAAGATGCTGAGCGTCGTTTCCACGCACAAATCGATCAGTTTCCGGTCATTGCGCTTTTGGGCGATATCCATGAGGAACCACATGGCTTCGATGCCGTGACCCGGGATGGAAATGCGTCCTTCGAAGTGATCCACCTTCGAGCCGTCAGGATCTCGATTTTCATGCAAGAGGAGACGATCCCGGTCTAAGAAGACGTTGATGATTTCATCAAGGCATCGCGAGACGGTTTCTTCTTGGAGAGTCGAATCGAGAACGCCTTCCATTTCCATGCATAAATTGGAGAGGATCATGGGGAAGGCCAGCGCTTTGAGCGGCCGCGTTCCCGGATATAGTTTGTTGTATTTCCCTTTGGGGTTGTCCAACCGGTTCAGGATATTCTGGAAGGTTGAGAGAGCGATGTCTCGAGATTGGCTGCAACCCGCCGCACGCGCATATTGACTGAAGGCCATGGCGGCGAAGCAATCCGAAAAGATATTATAGGGCTGCACCAGAGGGCGGCCTTCTCGATCCAGGGAGAAATACCAGTTTCCCTCTTCGTCGCGGCCGTGTTGTTGAAGAAAATCAGCGCCGCATTTGGCGGTTTCGAGCCAGGCGGGATTGGGTTCAACATGATTGTACAGATGCGAAAACATCCAAACCTGGCGCGCCTGCAGCCAAAGGAATTTATCGGTTTCAAAGACTTCGCCGCTCCGGTTTAAGCAGGTGAAATATCCGCCGAACTCCTTATCGATCGAATAGCGCATCCAAAAAGGAAGCACATCGTCAAAAAGAGTCGTCTTGTAGAGCGAGCATAATGTTTGCAGTTGATTTTTCATGATTCTATCTTCTACTATTCGTTCTTCTACTCTCCGCCGCGTTTCAATCCCAAAGAATTTCGCTTCGTCTTGTAGAATTTTTTGTATTCTTCATACAACTGGACAGTCGCCCGTCCTCCCGGATGAACGCTGGATTCCGGAGCGTTCATCAGACCGGGGAATTGGTAGCACAGAATTTTTTCAAAGATGGGGAAGCGTAAAAGATCGTCGATCAATCCTTTGATGGGGCGGGGGTACAGTTCGCCCTGCGATCCGAAGAGAAATACTTCCATATCCATCCACAAATGACCGCCTTCTTCATCGCATATATTCTGAAGCCAGGCCGCCGCATCTTCGCCGGTTACGTCGCCCTGGGGCATGCGATGAAATCCGAAGGGGCACACGATATCGCAGCAGCGGACGAGTTGGCGCCACGCCGCCTCCGTTTGGGTTACGAAGTGGCAGTTGGTCGCCAGCATGATGGGCTTGTGAGGCGCGAAGCGATGGACATGAGTTCGGAATTGTTGAAAGAACTCGATGATTTCTTTTTGGTATTGAGCGATCTCCTGCGGAGAATCGTTGGCGGAGACGTGAATAAATCCGGGCGTCTCTTCGGAAATATACCATCCATAAAAAGAGGGGTGATGACCGTATTTTTGCCAAAGCTCATCGGCGACTTCGCAGTGCCAGCGAAGCGAATCGGCGGAAAAATCGAACCAGGCGTATAGCCCCACGCCCATAAAAACATGCATGTTCAAGGCGTCCGCCTGCGAAAGAACCGCTTCGACAGGATCGCGGGCGGCGATGTCCATTCGACCGGGATACAGATGGGAGGGATAGAAGGCTCTGCCATGGTAGCCGTTTTCGGGGATGTCGTGTTTGTTGTAATAAACCTGATTTCGGAATGTTTCTTGGATGACGATGATATTCATTCCGATTTCGTGCATCCCGCGCACCAGTTCCTTCCATTGATCGTCAGTGAGCGTCCGGATGTCGCGATTCCAAAGTTTGCCTTCCGTCTCGCTCCAATGATAGAAACCCATCCAAGCGCCGTCGATCTGCTGAGTGGAGCGAACCGTGGAAGAGACGATTTCGATGGATTGAGAGGCTGCGTAAGATTGAGAGCCGTTCGTCGCCGAAAAAACGATGTGATGGGCGCTCTCATATCCCTTGGGCTTCCATGGAACCTTAACGCCTTCCCAGGATCGGGGGGCGACGACCGTTTTCCCCTGTTGGATGTGATCCGTACGATTTGGAGAAGCCGCCGAAAAGGACCAGTGGAACGTTTGCGTCGCATCGGATGGATTGTAAAGTGCGCTGCGCAGATCCACTCTTATATTCTGAGTAAACGGCGAAGGGGGCGTCAGTGTGATCGACGGCGTCCATTCTTTCTCGGAGGCCGCTTCCAGGCGGCCGCTGAAAAAGAAAGTCAAGATCATCAGGGAATAAGCCAACCGACGCGCGCTGATGAAAGAATGACTCTGCATTGCCGATTTAATCCTCGCTTTCTGTTTGAGGATTGACGATGATTTCATCCACGAACAACCATGCATTTCTCCCGCGGGAGGGATGCCACTCGGGCATCATACCAAGATTTTTCGCTTGGATCAAAACATAGCGAGCGGTTGTGTTCGTTAAAGAAGTGGAGAATTCATGCGCCAGCGGGCCTTCTTTGCGACGGGAAACATCATGCGTCAGCGTTTGGATTTTCTGGAAATGATCGCCATCCGACGAGATCGAGATTTCCACGCACTCCGGAAGAAAGATGCCGACATCGACCTGCTGCAGACAACGCAGTTTAATTTCTGTTAGATTTATGGCGCCGCCAAGATCAATGACGGCGTCCAAATCGTCGCCTAAATAGCCTTGCCATGAAGAATCGGGGTAGCGATCTTTGGCTAAGAATCCATCCACAAGGGCTTTCTTTCCCAGGGCTGGATAGGAGGGGCTGTAATCGGTGCGAAGTTCGATGGATTTTCCTTTCGCCGCATGATCGATCATCTTGGGTTTTGGCGTCTGATCGCCTCCGCGGAAGAAAATGGGGTGCAGTTTGGAGAAATGTTTTTCAATTTCGCTCGATTCCGTCAAATCCCACAAGGAAGTGTTTTTGTGTCGGAGGCCCAGCACAGCGACAATCCAGCCCTGCGTCCAACCGGATTCGATGCACCAGGCGCCCCAGCCGGCATCGGCGTTGCTCGCCCAATATTCCCAGCGATTGAAATCGAAGGCGCGGAACCATCCGCCGTCCAGTTCTTTTTGACGCTTTGAAAAGATCTGAATGCGGCACAAGAATTCCGCCAATCGGTCGCAGGCGTTTTGGTAGTAGGGGTCGCCGGTGGCGCAGGCCGCCTCGTGCAAGCCGAGAAAAGCGAAATTGGATGTGTACAGCAAGTCGCAGACGGCGTCTCCGTTTTGCTGGATCAAGGGCGTTTCGCCGGTTCCGTACGCTTCATTGGATTGCGGGGGGCGCAGCGAGCCTTTGTTAAGATCGCCCAATTCTTCGCGCAGGGCGCCGCTTTCATCTTGCAGCGCGAGTAATTCACCGGCCATCTGTTTCAGCCAGGCGCGATGCTCGGGCGTATCTTCGATGCGAACCAGCCAGGAAAGAGGGAGCAGCATTCTGGCGCGCTCCTGTTGGATTCCATTGGTCCAGCGCCAGCCGTCCGGGTACGATTCCATGGTGATTTGGATGGCGGTTTTGGCTTTGTCTAAAAACGGTTTATAGCCGGTTTGGTGATAGGCCCACAGATAGCAGGCCCACAGATAGGCCTGGTAGTGCGGGGCCACGCTTGTTATGGATTCTTCGAAGTAATGGCGCCAGCCGTTTTGCTCTAGATTCGGGATGTCGATGCGATCATGCCGGAAACCAAGCGCGCCCGTCGTGCGCAGGCTTCCCAGCAGGCATTTAAGGATTCCTTCATCCCACCGATCCGATTCCATTAAACCGGCTGCGGCCATAGTGGCCAACATCACTCGAGCCATGTCGTCGCCGTAGGTCGCTTTTTCCCATGTCCAATTGGTGACGCCCCAGGCTATCAAGCCGAATGCAGGGTGGCTGGGATCGCTGCGAACGCCCTGCTGCGCGCATGAATTGAAGTAGACGTAATCCAGCAAATTTTCGGCGTAATCAAAATAAGGGTGATTGGCCTGCGCATTGAAATCCCGGCCGAACGCCAATCCCATGGCCGCTTCGGACATGCAGTCGCTGCGCCGAATGATGCGCTGCATCTGCGTACCGTTGTATAGGATCTGTGCGCTGTATCCCTCTAAGAAGCCGTGCGAGCCGTCTCCAATGGACAAATTATCAGGAAGCACGCGCGATTCCGAATTCATCCACCCTGCCGCATAATGTTGAGGGTCAGTGTATCCCTCTTCCAGATGCCTGGCGATTCGCTCTTCATCGGAGGGATCGACCAGCAGCCGCGAATGGACGAACCAATCCGCGCCCCGCTGTAAGGCGATTCTCTCCGCTTGTTCGGGGATTTCCCGGCGTTTTGTATAAGTGGGGCGAACATCCTGTTCCCATTGTAAAACGGGGATATCCTGACCGCTCAAATCGCTCAGGATGGTTTTCCATACGGTCTGCCAGGATTTATACGGGGAGTAGCGAGCCGTTACGAACTGGCTAAGTTTGGTCGCTGCGATCCAGGCGTCTTGTTGAGGATGTTTGAAGAGCACCGGCGCCGAGTTTTCCGGGAGGTCGTAGACGGCTCGATCGAATCCTGCGACGCGCGCGACGACGATCATTCCGCTTTTTACATCTACATCGTAATAATGGCAATCGTTGATGGCTAAGATGCTCATGGAAGGCAGGGAGGGCCCAAAATCTTCGGAAGCGATTACGCCCCGCTCCCATTTTGTGGTGTGATCCTCTCCGAGGATTATGTTCGGAATCGATTCGGGATATTCCACAAAGAGTTTGAGCCCTTTTTTCTTCGCTTCGCTCCAGAGAGAATCTTGAACTTTTGTTTTGCTGAACGGATATCCATCCGCCAGGATGAAGACGACGCTCTTATCGCCGGCGCGCCGAACGGCCTGCTCGGGCGAATCGAACCGTTCGCATTTAAAACCGTTTTCCTGCATGACGCGCAGCAGATCGTTGTCCGCCTGGCATGCAAAGTTCCATAATTCCTGAGCCGGCAGGCTTGCGGCCGCTCCTGCGATAATCAGGCATGCTGTAAAAACATATCGTTTTATAATGCGAAGCCAAAACATAAGAATCTCCTACTCTTCTGAAAACGATGTTAAGTCAGCGGAAAGACAAAACGGATAATGGCGATTCAGTTCGAATTACCTTGGGCGCCGGGTGTGAATCGATAGATGTCGCCTTCGGAAATCAATCCATTGGAAGAATTGTAAGGAAACAGTCCTGATTGTGAAGCGATGTCCTCGTGGCGATCCGGACCAGAACTGACTGTCAACATATGAGCGCCGCTGTTCACTGCATCCACCACCGGCTGCCCGCCCCAATTCATGCCTTGTTTTACGACCTGGTACACATTCCATCCCGGATACCAATGGTCGTGCTCGCCGGGTCGCTGCGCTTCGTCTTTGATTACAAAGACATCCACGGGAATTGAAGTGAGATAGGAAATCGGGGAGGTGAGTCTGGGATAGATAAAATAAGACGCCCAGACGGTTCCGCCGCCGTAGGGATAGTTGTTATTGTCCAAGCGATACATTTCGAAGCCGGTGGATATAGCTTTCATGTCGCTGTAGCAGCGTGCGACTTTGGCCCGGATCTGCGCATTGAGAAAATTGGGAACAGCGATCGAGGCTAAAATTCCGATGATCGCGACGACGATTAATAATTCAATCAAGGTGAATCCCGCGCGGTGCAAATTCTTATACATTATGGTGAATCTCCTTAGAAATAAAATGAAAAGAAAGGGAGCAGCCTTTTGCCGAAGCGAACGGCCGCTCCCATGTGTTTGTTAGATTATGAATTAAAATAAGGCCCAGTCGTTGACAGCGGTGGAAAAGAATGGCGCATCGAAATGCGTTGTGATTTGCTCTTCGCTCAAAACGAAATCATAGACGGCGAATTCATCAATATATCCGTTGAAATTATCGCCTTGATCCGAACCGCCGACTACGATTTTATTGCCGCTGCCGGGAACCGCAGAGGAATTTTCACTGACGGCCAACTCGCCATTCATGTAAATACGCATTTCGTTCGCGGCCGCGTCGTTGACAACGACGCAGTGATGCCACTGATCCGTTTCGTTGGGGATTTCGACCAAAGGCCGGACGTTGCCGTTGGCGAAGAAGAATTCCAAAGCGTTAGGATTGTAGGCATAAATAACCGAGTGTTGGCTGGCGCCTGCCAGCCGGAAGAAAATGTAACTTTGCGAGCTGCGATTGATTGGATTGAACCAGAATTCATAGGTGAAATCGGTCATCTCGTAGAGCAATTCCGCTTGATCGGAGGTTACTCGCCCAAAGAGAGCCTTGTTCGCTGCGCTGCCAGGCCCCTGGACAAAGTTCACGCCGCTGGGCATCAAATCGTAAAGGCCCATTTCATCGTCAAAATTCTCTTCGAAACGCCAATAGACCAACGGTTCGTCTGCTGTTACGGCGGACGCGTAATCGTCGCCGGCGGCGAAATGCGAGGCCACTTCATCGGCGGTCAATGTTTTTCCATAAATGGCGATTTCATCCATTTGGCCGTTAAATGTGTTTTCTTCCGGATTGTACCGGCTGGCGCCGATATAGACTTCAAAATCATTGCCTCCGTAAAACGGCGAGAGCAAAGCAAATTCATCGACGTAGGCGGGCTGACCGTCCGCATAAAGAATCAATACGGCGTCCTGGTAGTTGTAGGTGACAACGAAATGATGCCAGGCGTCGGTTTGATCGGGCAATTCAACAACAGCGGGCAGTTCCAATTCATCCGACCGGCTTGTGAAGAATTCGACCGCGCCGTTGCGATAGATGATGGAGTTTTCGCCCGGATTGTCTTCTCCCAATCCAATGCGTTGGAGAATGTGTTTTCCTTCATTGTCTCCCGAAAGGTTGATCCACATTTCGTAACTGAAATCTTCCAATTCGTTTAATTCCACTGTTCCGAAGGAGGCGGCCCAGGCTTGTCCATCGCTGGAGGAGTAAGCCAGGGATCCGTCCAGCGGGCCGTCAACAAATTGGGGGGAGGCGGCGGGATCTAGATCGATGTTGCCCATTGCATCCGAAAGATCGTTATTGAATCCCCAGTAAACCAATGGACCATCGGCGATGACAGCGCTGGAATAATCCTGAGCGGCCGAGACTAGCGGCAGCATGAACAGGCTCATGACCATCAACGATGCGATACGAATAAGTTTTCCTACTTTCATGAAACGCTCCTCTTTCTGAGAAATATGTATAAATACATTTTAGGAAGAGAGGGGGAATGGGTTCAATCGGGTAATCATCCAAATTTCGTATGGGGGATTCCCCCATGGGCGGTGATTCCAAAGCCGGATGGAAGAAATCGATGGGCGGGAGGCGCCGGTTGGAGAAGAGCGTATGGAGAGAAGCGTTCAGAGAAGATTGTTTTTGATCATAAATTGAACGGCCATGAAAATCATTTCCGATGAATCGCTTAAATTTAGTTTTTCCATGATATGTTCGCGATGTGATTCTACTGTTTTTGCACTGATATTCAATTCACCGGCAATAATTCTGGTCTTTTTCCCCTGCCCATAGAGTTGGAACACTTGAAGTTCTCGGTTGCTGAGAAGAGAGATTTCTTGATTTTCAACGGAAGACGGTTTTTTATGAAACAAATGCAAAAGTCGTTTGGAAACGTCTTGGCTCACATACAGTTCCCCATGCAAAACGTGATGGATGGCGTCCAGGATGTTGATCATGGCCTGCTGCTTCATGACGTAGCCGTTCGCTCCGGCTCGCAGAGCCCGCTCCGCATAGATGGCCTCATCGTGAATGGAGAGGACGAGAGTTTTGATTTTCGGCCATTGTGCGGAGATCTCTCGTATCAAATCCAAACCGCTGCTTTTTTTCAAGGTGATGTCAACGATGGCGATGTCGGGCTGCTCTTGTTCGATTTGATCGAGGGCTGAATATAAATCCTCCGCCTCTCCGCAAACCATCAATTGTGGATCCTGGAGAATGACTTGCTTCAATCCTTCGCGAACGATGGGGTGATCGTCAACGATAACAACTTTCTTTTTCATTAGCATTCTCGAATAGAATGTTCGTGATATGTAAAGGCTTCTACATCAGTTGACAGACGATTTTTGTTCCACGATCCGGTTGGGAATCGATGTCGAGTCGCGCATTTATCAAAGAGCAGCGATAACGAATGGAGCGCAAACCCAAACCATTCGCTTTCTGCACGTCCTGGGGCATTCCAACGCCGTCATCTTGAACGGATAAGACGAAGCCTTCGCCCGCCTTTTTAAGCGATATCCAAATATGATCGGCTTCTGCATGACGACCGGCATTCACCATGGCCTCTTGCGCGATGCGGTAGAGATGATTGGCCGCTTCCGGATCGAAATCCGGCGCGTCCAAATCGTAGTCAAAATGGCATGATACGCCGTACAAACTTCGAATCTCGACGATCAATTCTTGGAGGGCAAAGATCAATCCGTGACTTTCCAGTGAAAGAGGAGAAAGGATTTTGGCTAGATCGCGTGTTTTTTCGACCGTTTCGCTCAACATTCGAATAAGCCGCTTTATTTCTATCGCCTCAGGCAGGGAGCGAGCGGATAATCGATTTTGCAGCGATTGCATCAGCATGCCGATTCCCGTCATATCCTGGACGAGATCGTTGTGTAAATCTTGTCCAATCCGCCGCTGAATGCGCTCTTCGGACGAACACAATTCGGAAGCGATGGCTTTCATTTCGGTTTCATAGCGGATATTTTTTCCATAAGATTCCTTCAGTTCAACGGTTTTCTCATCCACGAGATGCTCGAGCGCTAAATGTCGATTGGCGAAAATGCCTATCATAAAACATAGAATCACCAATCCGCAGGAGGCTGCGACATTAAAAACCGTGCTCTGACGCCAAACCGCATCGTTTTGATTTTGAAATTTCGATTCGGGAAGCGCATCTGAAAAGGAGTAAGCAAACGGGCAATAAAGCAGCAACAAAAAGAAGGCGACTGGAAAAGATCGATTGATTCGCTGGAAGACGAAATACCTTTTCCAACTTATTTTTTGCATCATGACAATGAAAGCCTTTTTCCTTGCGGCGCTGAAATTATGCATTCAATAGAACGTTATCCAAAAAATATTCATATAAATATATCAATCGGGGGCGTCAGGATCTGTTTATTCGATATTTTACAGGAAGAACCAGGAAAGAAGGCCGTCGATGATATTCGATCAGCAACGGTTTCATAGAAATTAACTTTATGTTGAGCATGGTATGACCGCATGTTGTTATCGGCGTCAGATTTGGAAAACGGCGGTCCAAATCTGACGTCGAATTTTTCATTGATTGTTATAGGGAACTATATCACAAAAAATTCTTGACGAAAAAACATCGTTAATCCGAACTGCAAAATGGCCGGATTTATAGGATGGGATTCATAAAAATGTGATACAATCATTCCGTGAATCGAATGAATAGGCGGGGGTCGATCAAAATGCTGCGATGTCGCCCCGGTCCGTCCTTCTGCGCAATCTCCCGCTATTCTCCAAAATGACGATGCCTGTCAAATTGAATCTATCGATGTCGACTTAGATGTAAATTGATCAGAGTCCAACCCACGAATCGTCGCAGGGCGAGCTGGACTTCGGTCCAAGACGGATGAGATCACCGCGGCTTCGGAGGCCGTTGGATGCTTCATAAGTAATCGCGCCGGTATCATTGGTCGCGTCCGGCCCGTAACTGTTCAAACGCCATTCGCAGCATCTCCAAGCTACAGGGAGAGGTAGATTCTTCAATCTGCGCTGAGAATCGGCTTCGATATAATCGTACGTAACGTAGGCTTCATGCTGGCTGTTATCCAAACGCGCGCCGGGCGCGCCGAATACAAAAGGATCCTGAGGAACTGAACTGATATAAGCCATAGGGGTTGTTAACGGAATTAAACGCCGATTGACGGGATTGACATTAACCCCGGCGGAATCGCGCCAGTAGGGATAGTGGCCTTTGTCCATGCGATACATTTCCAGGGCCGTATCAAGCGCGCGCATGTCGGAGACTGCGTTGGCGATTTTGGCGCGCGTTTGCGCGTTCAAGAAGTTGGGGACGGCGATAGCCGCCAGAATCCCGATAATTGCAACAACAATCAGCAATTCAATTAAAGTAAAACCCTTTTTGTTCGACATAACGCCGCACCTCGCGTTGAGATTTAAATATTCTATCCGAAATGAATCGATCATTCAATTATACAATGACTCAATATAAAACACGGGCGCTCTTATGGAAAGGCGCCCGCGATGAATTAAAACTACTTTTTTTGAGTTAACTCAGCCGGTCATTTGTCCACGCAGGGGATCCCAGCCGATGCGTTGGCCGGTGCGGTAGGAGATATTGGCCAAATGCGCTCCGATAATTACGCGATGTCCCATATCAACCGGCGAGTTGGGCGGCCGTCGATCGCGCATGCAATCCAGGAAATTCTGCATATGGGCGGTTCCCTCATCGCCGTATTTCCATTCCTCCAAAACATGATCCTGAGTGTCATACAGGCGGAAATAGCCGTCGCGTTCTTGAACGACGGCGCCTTTAGTGCCGAAATAGGCGGCGCCGTCGCCGTCGCGGCCGTTCATGAACTGAACGTTGAAGACGATGGAGAAGGTGGCGCAGTCGAGGATGGCGTGCACATTATCGGGCGTTTCCCAGCGGGGATAGTGATAGTTGCCGCCGTTGCAGACGACGCTTTTGGGTCCGGGGCAGTCCGCCAGCCACATGGCGACGTCTAACATATGGGGGCCGATGTCGGTCATCAGGCCGCCCGCGTAATCCCAGAACCAGCGCCAGGCCGAACAGCGTTCGGCGTCGAAGACGCGCGAAGGGGCGCTTCCCAAAAACCGCTGCCAGTCGATGCGTTCGGGATTGAATAGATTTTTGTCTTTGGCGCGCTCCTGATATGGATCAATGAGTCGATAGCGGCAATCCCAAGTGCGGATCCATTTCAATTCGCCGATCTTTCCCTCTGCAATTTTTTCATGAGCGACGGCCCAATGCTGACCGCTGCGCCGATGATTGCCGACCTGCACGATTTGTTGGGAGGCCTGGACGGTTTTGACCATGTCGTCGCCTTCTTCGATGGTGCGCGACAGAGGCTTCTCGATATAAACGTCTTTTTTAGCGGCGACGGCGTCCAACAAGATGTCGTGATGCCAATGGTCTGGGGCGGCGACGACCACGCCGTCGATGTCGCCGCGGGCCAGGAGGTCGCGATAATCGACGTAACATTCGGTTTTTTGTTCGAGGCGCGCGTCGCAGCGCTCGAGCATGGCTTGGTTGACGTCCGCCAAAGCGACGATGTCTGCGCCCAATCGTTTGGCGGTGCGCAATCGATCGGAGCCCCGATCGCCCACGCCGATTCCCCCGACTCGAATGCGGTCATTGGCGCCAATAGCGCTTTGCGGCGCAAGACGAGTTATCGTCAGCGCTCCGGCTCCGACAGCGGCGGTTTGCTTTAAAAATGAACGGCGATTTTTCTGCTCATGCATCCTGGTTCTCCTTCTGAATGGGTCTTCACGTAAAAACGCATCAATCTATTCAAATGCATTCTTTATTACTATGTCATTCCAGCGCCCTGCCCGTCAACCGCCCATTCCGCAATCCCTCAATGTGGACGGGGAGCAGTGTTCCAGGCGGGACGGGAGCAGCCGACCGAAAATCAGTGCGGAGGTAATTTTTCGTGAAACCGGCTGCATTCGCATGGTCGGAAGTCTCCGCTAAAATTTCCAGTATGCGGCCGATATATTTCGATTTGACTCGATCGGCCGTTTCATCGGCTAATCGATCCAATTCGCGTCTTCGTTCATCAATGATTTGCGGTGGCAGATGATCCTGCATGCGCAGCGCCGACGTATTTTCCCTCATTGAATAGCGGAAGGAATGGACTTTATTGAATTGGCATTGCCGAACGGCTTCCAGCGAGCATTCGAAATCTTCGTCGGTTTCGCCGGGAAATCCGGTCATGATATCCGTGGATAATTCGTAATCGGGCAGTCGTTCGCGAGCGGTCTGCACGCGTTCGAGAAAATAGTCCATAGTGTAAGGACGTCTCATGCGGCGTAAGATCTTGTTGGAGCCGCTTTGCAGGGGGAGATGCAGATGGGGGCAGATCACATCGCCCCGTTCCTCCATCACGTCAAAAAGAGCGTCGTCGGCATGCTGCGGCTCCAGGGAGGAGATGCGTACTCTCTTGACGCCCTCGATTTGCGCAACGGTTCGAACCAGGTCGGGAAGGCCGAGGGATAACCCTCGTCCGTAGTGGCCGATGCAGATTCCGCAAAGGACGATTTCCGGGTAGCCGCATCGAACCAATTGAAGACATTCGTCGCGGATTTCATCCAGCGGGCGGCTACGTGCGCGCCCGCGGCTTTGGGGAATGCTGCAGAAGGCGCATCGCAGGTCGCAGCCATCCTGAATTTTTACGAATGCGCGAGTGTGTTCTTCGAACAGTTCGATGCCCTGTTCCGGCGCCCAAAGCGCATCTTGATCTTCGCATCCCCATCCCATTTCCTCGGAGATGCGGTCCACCCAATTTTCCTGATCCTGAATGGCGACAATCTCGCTGACGCCTTCGATGCGTTCGATCTCTTTCGGTTTGCGCTCGGAATAGCAGCCGGTCACCATAACCCGGGCGTGAGGATGGCGGCGAATCAATTTTCGAATCATTTGGCGGCCTTTGCGATCGCTCTCAGCCGTCACGGAGCAGGTGTTGACGATAATGAGGTCGGGCGAAGCGTCATCCTGCGATAAAAGAGACTGATAGCCGCGTCGCAATAAACGGGATCGGATTCGTTCGGAATCGTATTGATTGACTTTGCAACCCAGCGTCTGGATTAAAAAACGAGGCGTTTTTTTTTCTTTCTGAGACATCATTGCTCCTTATTGTGGAAGATCATATTATACTCATTTCGAAATCAAAACCGAATGCAGCTTTGCAGGGCTCAAAGGCGGCGTTTATCCCTGCAAGAGAGATTCTTTTGTAGGATTAAGAGAGGCGTGCAGGCGAAAAACCGCCTTTTCACAAGGCGGCCTGATGCAATTTTTTCAGGCCGATCAAGGGGGGAATCAGAATGGCCAATGTCTGTACTAAAAGAAAAACAGACGAGACAAGAATCAAATGAGGGTTCAAGGCCAATTGACTGACGAGGTCGGTTCCCTGCGTAGAAGTGAACGCCAGGCGAGAAAACAAAAAGACGCTGAGGGCAAAATAGAGAAGAGTAACGATCATCGTAACAAGCGCGCCGGCGTCTGACGTCACATCCGCGGCGCCGGAGGCTTCGAATTTGTGAAAGACCGCGCCGAATCCCATCGACCAGCTCGTGAAGCCGAACGAGAAGAGAAATAAGACAAACAGACTGATGATGTTCAGCGTTGGATCGACGCTGAGAATATTATTCAATAAGATCCCCATTCCCAGACCGATCGCCAGCAAGACGACCGAGTGCAGATAATACTTAGTAAAGAAGAAACGCTCCAAGCCGATCGACGATGAGGCGACCGCCCAAAAAGCTCTTCCTTCCAAACTGATGGAGGGGTACGTATAGCGCAGCGATAAAGTGGCCTGAATAAATCCCAGTAAAATGACATTGAAGAACGCCAGGAGATTCTTGGCTTGGGAATCCGGTTCGTTGAAAGTGAAATTCTGGGTATGGGCCATATAAAACAGCACCAAGGCCAAAATCAACGTCATTTGACCCCATTGAGAGAAATCCCGCGCGAAAAGATGTATCTCTTTGTAAATCACGACGGCCGCCCGGCGGGGGAACAGCCAAAAGAGCCACACTCGTTTTTTGCGGAATACGCGATGATCGCGCCCACGCCGAAAGAGACGCACTCGCTCCTGCGACCACAGCCAGGCGTCTTGGTACCAGCGGGATCCCAACTCCAAGGCAAGATGCCAAAAGAACCATGCGCCGCTTCCTAACAAGCCGAAATAGAGGATGGCGCGAATGGGATCGCCCGAATGAGCCGACTGCATCAATTGCGACATCCAGTGATTGGGCAGATACGGGTAGGAGGAAAGGCGGAGATTGGCCAGCGCCTCTTCAATTTGGTGGACGTCGATGCGGCCGAGCAAATCTCGATTGACGATCGACGTGTATAAGATGATCGAGATGAACAAAAAGAGAACCACAAAGGAGCCGATCGCCGTGCGCAGGGCGCGTCCGATGATCCAGCGAGCGATGAAGAGCATGATCAAGACGCCGATCGCGCCTGCTATGATTAGAAAGAAGGCGAGTCCGATTAGAACGGTCGGGTAATACCACCAGGCGGCTTTCAACTCCCAGCCATACGCCAGGATAATGGGGATGCAGAAAACTCCCGACACCCAGCCTCCTAAGAATAGAGTTTCCAAGCATTGAATGGCATAGAGGCGATGCGTGGGGTAAGGCGAAGAGAACAACTGCGGCATTTCTCTCCCTCTGAAAAGAGAGGAATAAGCCGTGAGGATATGCCCGATCGTGACGATAAGAAAAGCGGCTAAGAAGCCAAACGACACGATCCGATCCAGAACAATAGGGCCGATGACGTCGTATTCGTAGTAGATTGCCCCGCATAGACGAGAGACGACCTGGTAGCAGAGCAGCCAGAAGAATCCGACAAGGAGGAAGAAGCCGCTGGATCGAAGGATCGAATCCAAATTCAGCCGCTTCCACCGGCGGGCGGCTTGCAGCCATTTACACCGCAAAAAAATGCGATCTTGCTCAATCCACATGCAGTCGGGCCTCCGCCAAGCGAGCTGGCAAAACAAATCCCGCCCCGCTTTCCGAACGCCGCGGCCCCGGGGGCGTCTTAGAGGGCGCCCAATTGATCTTCTTCCAAGGAGTGATCCCAATAGAGAAAGCGCTGGCATCCTTCGCAGACCACGATATCCTGACCGCGCTTGGCCAGTTGCATCAATCGCGGCGTGAGACGGATGCTGCACGCACCGCAATGCCCGCCGTTTGCCGTCGCCATGGCATGCCCCTGCTTCCCGTTAAAAACACGAACAAAACGTTGAAATAAAACCGGATCAACGTGTTCTTTGATCCGGTCGGTTTCCTGCCGGGCCGCTTCGACTTTCTTGTTGAGGCCTTTTTCGGTTTTTTCTAGTTCTGCCAGTTCAGATTGAAAGTCGGATTGGCGTTTCTCCAGCTCGTTTTTTTTTTCATTCAAGATGGTACGCTGCTTATCGACGGCGTCAATCAGTTCAATAAGTCGTTCTTCATTCCGGGAATTACGGCGGTCTAGAGATTCAATCTCCGCCAGCGTCGCCTGGTACTCTTTGTTGTTCTTGATGGTCATCAATTGAGCTTCTTTTTTAACTCGATCTTCCTGACCTTGCTGCAGTTCGAGCTCCACATTTTTTTGCTCGATCTCATGCTGTTTGAATTTTTCTTCGGCTGCGCCGGCTTCGTCTTCCAGGTTTTTCAGGAAAATGTGAATCTCATTCTGTCGTTTGGGGATTTCCTCATATTGCATTTCCAATTTTCGCTGCACGGATAACACTTCTTGGAGTTTGAGGAGAGAGGTGAGTCTAGGGTCCATCTACGTTCTTCCTACCTCATTTGAATAAGTTTTCAAGTTAACGCGTCTTACTCTGGACGAGGAAATTTTTCGTCCAGTTTATCAATGACATCTTCTACGAATTTACAGACAGTAATGGAGTCGGGAGGACGCATTTCCGGTCCGTTAAACGCGCTGATGTAAGCGGATGTAATCATGGCCACTAATTCCATGCGGCGTTCATCGCTAACCCGTTCCGCCATGGTTCAATTCCTCCTGAATCATTAAAATATAAATTTTGTATTTATGCCCAACTATTAAGGATAGAAAGGGAAAGCGGGGAATGCAAGGGTTAATCATGGACTTTTCTAAGAAGAGCAAAAATTTTTTGTTTCCAAAGATGCTTGGCTTACGCAGGAAGCGTCATTTTTCCAAGAATTTTTGTGTTGAAAGCCTTTGCCGGGAAGGAAATTATCGAGATGGATCAGCTATGATGCAACCGATTGTGTTATAAATAAATTGGCGATCAAGCGCTTGAGGAATGAAAAATGGAGAAAGAGGGCATATTATGGTTCATTTAAGAGAAGGCGTAAAATTAATGAATAAAATCATTGTAATAGCGGCGTTTTGTTGTTTCATTTTCCCTTGCGTTTCGGAGGAGCCGGCGACTCCTTGTCTCTTGGGCAGCAGTTCGACGCCTCTATTGGCGAGCACGGCGGAGCGCATCCAGAATATACTACTGGCCGTCGAACAGATCGACGGAATCATCCTCAAGCCCGGCGAGTCTTTTTCGTTTAATGAAACTGTAGGAGAACGAACCTTGGCGGCGGGATTTCTATCTGCGCCGGCGATTGTGCATGCGAAATTGCAGGATGTCGTCGGAGGGGGGATCTGCCAAGTTTCGTCGACTCTTTTTAACGCAGTGCTGCTCTCCGATCTCAAAATCGTGGAGCGTCATAGACATCATACGCCGATCAATTATTTGCCTCTTGGGATGGATGCAACCATCAGTTGGGGAACCAAGGATTTTCGTTTTAAGAACACCTCGCCAGGACGCATCAAAATTGTCGGCCGGGTGACGGACAAAACGGTGAATTTTGAAATATACGGTGAAACGGCATTGCAGGACGAACTGCGCTTGGAAACCGAAATCATCGAGTCGCCCAGTCTGCTGCCCGAGGAGGAATCCGAACCGGGATTGGAGATCGCACTCTATCGCGTTCGGCTGAAAAAGGGGAAAATAATCGCCCGAGAATTCATCCACCGGGATTTTTACCCCGCGCGCACGATTCAAAAATGAAATAATCTGTAATGGACGTCAGGATAATTATTCGGAACGAAGGCTCGCAGGCTGACTGCTCAACTCATGATTTCGATACGAACCCTGATCAACGGAATAATATTGTTGCTGATCACAACCTCGCTCTGGGGGGATGCGCCGGTTCGAGTGGCGCCGCGGCTGCAGCCTTATGCCGAATGGAGCAAGACGCCGGCGGCGAAAACGTTGATGGAATTTGTCCGCCACACGGTTTCCTCGCTCATCGCACGGGAAAAACTCGAATCCCGCAACGGCGATGCGTTTCCCTGGATTCAGCAGCCGGTCGGAGTGTTTGTCACCGCGATGAAAGGCCGGAAGGTTCGTGTTTGCGTCGGCGCATTCACGCCGTCCGAAGAAACCATGGGCCGCGAGATCGTCCGGCAATGCAAGCGCCTGATCGCCGAAGATCCAAGACATGAACCCTTGTCGCCTTATGAACTGGACCAATTGCAGTATGTGGTTTCGTTCGTGGGATCGCCGACGCCCATCGCCGATCCCTCCCTTCTTGATATTTGGAGCGAAGGCCTCTTGATGCGATGGGGAGAACGAGAGGCGGCGCTGCTGCCCGGCGAGGCGAAAACGCTGTCCTGGGGGGCGTCCGCCCTGCGCAGGCAGATTCAAGTTCCACAACATGAAACGCCTTCCTATGCGTCTTTTCCGGTAGTCGTGATTCGGGAGGAGATTTCTCCTGAATCGATGAATAATACGAATCGCTAATAAGTCTATAATGAGTGAATTGCTTCCATTTTTTTTGTTGGCTCTCAAAAGAAGCAATGCCGCTATACGGAATTCAATCACTGCAAAAAAAGGATGAAGAAAATGATTTCTCAAAATGTTCGGCCGGCAATGTATGGTTTGGCGGTTATCGTTTTGTTGACAGGGCTATCCGCATCCGTTTTCGCGCAAAGCGTGACTTTGTCAGGCGTCGTCATCGATGAAAAGAGCGAAGCGCCCATCGCGGGCGCGAAAGTCGAGTTGACCAACGCCAATGCGGGAACCGGTTATTTTGTTACTCATACGGGGGAAGACGGGCGGTTCGCTTTTACTCAAGTGCGCGCCGGTCTTCTGTATGATCTCGGCGTGATAGCGGAAGGTTATTGTCCCTATGAAATGCAGCAATGGTTTGCTCCGACCAATCAAACGGCGGTGGATTTAACCCTTCCACTGGTGCAAGGCGCCGTTGTCGGCGGGACAGTCACGACCAGCGACGGCGAGACGCCGCTGCAGAATGTCCAAATTACTTTGGCGTTTGAAAGCGGCGATTTCCAAATGCTCGACCGAGAGCAGACTTTGTATACTGATCAGGACGGCCGCTTTCAGTTTGCCCAGATCCCTCCCAATCAATACCGGCTGGCGCTTCGCCGGGGGGGCTTCATCGGCGAGGAAATCGTAGGGATTCGTCCCCAGCAGGGCGATAGAAAGATGTTTTCGGTCAAGTTGTATAAACCGGGAAGCATCGGCGGGACGGTGATGTTGGAGGAAAACAGTTCTCCCCTGCCCAATATCGAGATGGCGGCGCGGGGCGCATCGCAGCGGGCGGGTACATCGGATGAAAACGGCTTCTTCACCATCGGAAGCCTCAAACCGGGCGTCTATGAATTGCAAAGTCATCCCGCCGGATTTCATCCCTATCGATCCTCCCCCTCGATTCAATTGCAGGAAGGAGAGAACTACGGCGACCAGGAAATCCGCTTGACGCCGCTGCCTCCGGCCATGTCGGTCAGCGTGAGCCGCGAAGTTTTTCTTCCCGACCAGGATCTGATTTTTCAGGTTCGAACGTTCCGCATCGGGCAATATGAATGCGATATCCACAGCATTCCGGCGAGCGTATTTTTGGATGAAGAAGCAGACATCCGCCAGTTGACGGAAAGCGCCGACCTTTCGTCTTACCCCATCGCGCTGCATTGGACGGAAGACGTGGATTTCCGCAATCCCTATATTTGGATGGACAAAAATGTAAAAACCCCGCAAAAATTGAATCCGGGCGCTTATATTCTGCGAATTCAAAGTCCCAAAGACGCCATTGAATCACGCCTGCTCTTTTTTGTGACGCGACTGGGCGTCATTGTGAAACGAGGCGAGAAAAATACGTTTGTGTACGCCACCGATCTAAAGACCAGCATGCCGGTGGAAAAAGCTCAAGTGCGGATTGTTACGCGCACGAAATCTCGCAGAAATTACCCCGGATGGACTGAAACTCTCACGCAGCCGCCGCCGCAGTCCGATCAATGGGACGGCCGGACCAACGAACAAGGCATTGTCATTATTCAACACGAATACCCGGATTCCATGGCGGATGTAATCGCCGTATCGCCCGACGGCCATCTAGCGGTTTCGCAGATCAATCAAAGTTATTTGATTCAGTCGCAGAGCAACACCATCTATCCTTATACAGACCGGCCGGTTTATCGCCCCGGACACACTGTTTACTACAAATCGATTTTCCGCGAAAAAGAGGGCCGGGATTATCGCATTCCCGTCAATCAAAAAGCGACCGTCGCCGTACGCAATCCCGAGGGGAGTGAGATCTTTGTTGAAGAACAGGTCATCAACGAGTGGGGATCGATCAACGGTTCTTTTTCTCTGGCGCCCGGTGCGCCGCTGGGGCGTTATAATCTCGCCGTGAAATTATCGAATGAGGTGCAGAATTCCATCCATTTTTATGTGGAAGAATATCGCAAGCCCGAATTTCAAGTCGAAGTCGAACCGGAGCGTTCCTTTTACATCAACGGCGAGATGCTGGCGTTCAATCTGCAGGCGGAGTATTATTTCGGCGCCCCGGTTCCCAACGCGGAAGTGCGCTACCGGCTTTATGAATCGTATGCAACCGGCGGGAGCCGGCATGATTATCCTTCGTCGTACTCTACCTTTTTGAACAGCGGCAAAACGCAGACGGACGCGGAAGGGATGGCGCGCATTGAATTTCTTCCCAGCCGCGCATCCCGCGACCGGCGCGTAACGGTGGAAGTAGACGTCATCGAGGCGTCCGGGCGGCAAGTGTCCGGCAGCGCCGGCGTTCCGGTCGGCGTCGGAAAGTATTACATCACCGCTCAGCCGACCCGCAATGTGTTTGATCGCGAAACGCCTTTGCAGGTCGAGATACGAACATTGACGCACGACGACAAGGTGGTTTCGGCGTCGGTCGAAGTGGATTTCATTCAGGAAGTATGGAATCCGGTTCGGAGGCGTTATGAGCGGCCGAGCCGCCCCCAAGCCAGCCGCACGGGAATCACGGACGAAGAGGGGCGCCTGCTTCTCGAATGGCTGCCCGATACGGATATCAGCGGACGCATCGATGTGGTTCTCCGCAGCGTCGACGACGAAGGAAACCGCATCAGCGCCTCCACGCGGGTGTGGCGCATGGCGTTCCGAGCCGGTTCGTTCGATTTGCAGTATCCCACGCTGGAGGGAATCCTGGATAAGGACAACTATGAACCCGGCGAAGAGGCAACCTTGCTGATCAACACGAATTATCCGGAAAATCCCGTGATCCTAACGATCGAGGGAAGGGATATTCTGATGCATCGCGTGATATGGCCGGCGGCGAAGACTACGGCGGTCACCATACCGATCCTGCCCGATTATGCGCCCAATGTGTATGTGGGCTTATTCATGCCCCGCGAAGTCAATCTCTCGACGCGAACCTATAACCTTAATGTTCCCGAGCGGCGCGGCGACTTGAATATCGAGGTGCATCCAGACCGTGAAAAGTATAAACCGGGAGAAAGCGGAGAGATTTTCATCAAGACGACGTTGCCGGACGGGACGCCGACGGCGTCGGAATTGAGTTTGGCGGTCGTCGACGAGGCCATCTTCGCCATTCGATCCGACCATACGCCGGATATCCACTCCACGTTTTATGACCGGCAGTCCAACTGGGTGATTACTACGTATTCGTATCCGCTCCAATATTACGGCGGCGCCAATAAAGGCGTCATGCCCGACATTCGAAAGGACTTCCGGGATACGGCTTTGTGGGAGGCGAATGTGTACACCGGCGAGAACGGCCTGGGCGCCGTGAAAATCACCTACCCGGATAACCTGACGACATGGCGTTTGACGGCGAGAGCGCATACGAAAAACAGCGAAGTGGGCTGGACGAAGTCCAAGTCGCTGGTGACCAAGGACATTGTCGCCCGCCTATCCCTGCCGCGCTTTTTCACGGAAAACGATCGGTTGAAAATTCCTACGCTGGTGAATAATCTGTCCGGCGTCAATCTGCCGGACATCCAGACTCGTTTGACGGTCGAGGGCGGCGTCAAATTGAACGAATCCAATGAGAAAAAGACGCAGGCGGCGGCGGGGGCCGCCGCGCGGGAAAACTGGGACGCCTCCGTCGTCGCCGATTCGCCGGCTGCGACCTTTGTGTTTGAAGCGCAAAGCCCGCAGGATAGCGACGCCTTGCAGCTCAGCGCGCCCGTCCTGCCGCTGGGCTATCAATTCAATCGCTTCCAAACCGGCAAAATATCCGAACCTGTCATCCAGTTGAAAGCGGCTGTCGATGACAACATACGGCTCAGTCAGTCGAATGTGCAGCTGTGCATCACGCCGTCGTTGGCGTCGGCCGCCTTGGGCGCGATTCCCTACTTGACTGATTTCCCCTATGGATGCGTTGAACAGACTTTGAACGGCTTTTTGCCCAACCTGCTTTTGCTGCACACGCTGGATGATTTGGGCGCGCTTTCGCCCGAAGACCGGCAGGCGTTCGAGCAGATCGGCCCCAAAGTAGAGAAAAGTTTGAATCGCCTCTACTCCATGCAGAAATATAACGGTGCGTGGGGATGGTTCAGCTCCAGCCCCGAAGATTTGTTTTTGACCGCCATGGTTGTCCATGGATTAAAACAAGTCGACTTGTTGGAATACGCCGTCGATGAAAACCGACTGAAGAACGGCGTCAATTATCTTCAATCCAATACCTCCAACACGCGCGCTTGGGATAGTCAAGCCTATGCGGCTTATGTATTGAGCGAAGCGTTGGAGAAAGATCCGCCCATGCTGAATGAACTGTATGTCAACCGAAACGAACTCTATGAGTTTGGATTGGCGGCTTCTGTCCTGGCGTTTCACAATCGCGGCAAAGACGCAGAAGCCAACGAGATGCTCAATCTTCTCCTGTCGCGTCTCACGGCGATATCCGATCATCAATCCGCCTGGAACGCATCGCCGGACCGGCGCTGGGATTGGTATGGATCCGCCTCGGAAACCAACGCCTGGGGATTGAAGGCGCTTGTCGCCTTGCGCGGACTGACGCCCGAAGCCGAGAAGATCGTGCAGTGGCTGATGGCGCAGCGCTGGGGCGAGCGCTGGCGATCCACGCGGGAAACGGCGGCGGTCGTCGATGCGCTCCGCAGCGTCATCCAACAGGAAGCGAAAGAAGAAGGCTTATCGGATCTTGAATATTCGATTCTGGTCAACAAGGAGCCTGTCAAGAAAGGATCCATAACAAAGGATCAATTCACGCAAAAATTCTCCACGCCGCTTTCGCTCCAACACGGCGACAATGCGATCGAACTGCAGTTGAACCGCCCGCAGGGGTACTGGTCGCTGGATGAATCGCTGTTCCGCCAAGGAGAAATTCATCAGCCGGCGCCGCATTCCGAATTCGAATTGACGCGATTGTACGAATGCGCCATTCATACGCGCGATTATCGCGGGCGGCCTAAAATTTTGACGGAAGGATTCTCGCCGGACGATGCGCTGAAGACGGGACAGGAGATCCTGATCACTCTGGTGATTCAAAGCAAACAGGATATTCCCTATATGATCGTCGAAGATCCCCTGTCCAGCGGATGCGAAATCATCGAGTCGTTTTTGGAGCAGGGCGGCTCCAGCTGGCAGCCTTACAGTCATTATGAGCGGCGCGATCAAAAAATGGTCTTTTTCCTGGACAATGTTCCCAAAGGCGAGACGCGCATCGAGTATCTCATGCGCGCCGAGTTGGAAGGCGTCTTTCGCGCCAATCCCGCTCACACGTGGTGCATGTACGATCCGCTGTATTCCGCTCACAGCGCCGGAAATCGGCTGCAGGTGAAATAACGCGCAATTGAATTCCAGCGTTCGCTGTAACTTGGGATAATAATCTAAGGCTTATCGGGCGTTTGGGCGTCAGTCGGCGCCCAAACGCCCTTTTTATAAGCCAGAATGGAAAAGACGATGTAAAGCAGGATCACTGAATACAAAATAGGATATCGATCGATGTACACAGGCAGATTTTTTTTGAATAGTTCCTGAGGATAGATATAAAAAATCACGGAAAGAAAGGTCATGGTCAGCATGACTTTTCGAATGGGGTCGCTCGATGCGCAGAATCCGCAAGCCAAAACCATGGGCGGCAGCAGGCGCAGATGCGCGGCGGTCCAGGCGGTGGGCGTCACCAGCAGCGAGACGCATAAAAACAGCGAGGCGTTGATGAAGAGAGCGCGTGCGTCTCCAACCCGAAGCGCGCGGCGCGAGGCGTATGTTGCAGCGAAATACGATGCTAGAATCGCCCAACGCACAATTCGAACGCTGTTCTCAGACAGCGATGCGATTTGAAGCAGGAACAAACTCAGCGATTGATTGTCTTTATAAGGATCGGCGTAGGTCATCAAATCCGGCAGAATGGCGCGCACATATTCCCATTGGGGGCGCCAGCCGAAAAACACGGTAAAACCGAGGATGACGCTCAAACCAATCATGATCGCCGGCCCCAAAATACGCCGTCCGCTGACAAGCCAAAGAGAGGCCAGATAAGGGCCGGGCCATAACTTGATCATGACGCCGGGCGCATACGCCGCCCCGACAAACCATGCGGAGCGTTGTTTGGCAAGTAAATACAGCATCAGCAGGAAAAGGAAGAGCAGCATTCCCTCCACCTGCAGCGAACCAATCGCCAGACGCGCGGGTGGAGTGAAAAACACAAGGCAATGGATCATCCAATCGAGGGATGGCTGCGCAGGAAAATGTTGGCGACGAAACAGCACAAGAAGCGCATCGACGCCGGCGAGCGCGAGAACCGATAGACAGGCGAAGACCAGTTTGGCTTGAAGATGCCCCAAAAACGTCAACGGCGTCAGCGCTCCGGCGAAATACGGGGGATACAAGTACCAGGATCCCATGCCTTCGCGAACCGACTCCGCCATCCAGTCGTAATAAATGTTCGATCCGTCCAGCAGACGTTGTGCGGCTTTGAAATAGTATTCAAAATCCGTAGGCAGCACGAGAATCACAAAAGGCATATCCCAAAGGATCCAGCCGATCCCCGCCAAAGCAATCGACCAATGAAGAGAAGAGCTGTTCGGAAAAATTCGCTTCATTGAGAAAGAGACTGGCCGATGATGCGATAGGCTTTCGGATTCCGATCTTTAAGAACGCTGGCGCGGAATAACTCACCCGTCTCTCCGCTGGAAAATCCTGGCGCGATGCGGCGTTGATTCAGGTCGATCTCAGTCAGGATCATACCCGGCTCGTATCCGATATTGGAGAGAGTCTGCCCTAAAGGATTGATGACGCCGCTTCGTCCGATGGGATCCCGGGGCCGCCAGCCCTCGCCGGGCTTGACGCCGCGGCTGACGACGGCGAGATAGGCGTCGTTGTCGATGGCTCGGCAGCGGATGACGATCCAATCCAGTTCCTGGCCCCACCCCGACCACCAGGTCGGCCAGAACATCAGCTCCGCCCCTTTGAGCATCTCCACTCGACTGCTTTCGGGGAAGCTTAAATCATGGCAGATTTGGACGGCGACAGCGCCGAAATCCAATTGAAAGACGGGAAAGGAATCGCCGGGAACGACGCCTTTTTGTCGCTCCGTCTGAGTGGGATGAACCTTATCGTAGTAGCCGAGAATGGCGCCGTCTCGGCCGATCATAATGGCCGTATTGCGCAGGTCGCCGTCACGAAGGGCTACGACGGGGAAAATAATGTACATATTGTGTTCGCGCGCTGCGTCGCGAACCGTCTTCAGCGGATCGCAGTCAGGCAGCGTCAAACCATCCATGTTGACGGCTCCTTCGCCCAGGCAGGCGATATCCGCCCGAGCCTGCCCCGCTTCATTTAAATGCTCGACGATCCATTCCATCTGCCACTGTCGAATTTTTTCAGGCGAATCGCCCTCCGTCCAGCGGGGCTGCTGCAGGAGAGCGATTTTTACGAGTCTCGCGGGAGATGACTCCGATTTTTCGCCGCCCGAATTTTGGGCGACTCCATCCATCGCCGCAAATACGAAAAGGATTGCGAATAAACGGGGAAGGGCTGTTCGAAGCATGTTATCCACCTCGTTCCGATAAGATAACGGGATTATACCGTAGAACGCAGTCTATTTCATCTTTCATTCAATCACGCGCCAAAGAAAAAAGACTCATCTCGATAGGAAGGCATCTAATCTAAGCCTATCGAGAAGAGTCTCTCTTGGAATCGGTGAAAATCAGCCTGGATCTAAGAATCTATCCGAGGATGCTTTTGCATTCGGCGAACGATCAAAACTCTTTCGCGGTGATCGCTTTTTCTAAAATGTCATAGTTGCGTTTAACCATGGTGCGCGGATCGTCCATCAGACCGGCTTCAATCATGGCGTTGTCATAGATATGATCGACGATCATTTTTAAGAACGATTCGCTTCCTCCCTGATTTTTTAATTGAAACAGTTGAATCAAGATGGGATGTTTGAGATTAATTTCCAACGAGTGCTTCCCGAGGGGAAGCATATCCTTTTGCATCGCCTGCATAACCCGCTGCATGCTGGCCGACATCATCGAATCGCTGCTGACAATCATGGCGGGGCTTTCAACCAAACGTTTGGAATCGCGAACCGCCGTGACTTTATCGCCGAGCAGGCCCTTCATCCAACCGCATAGAATCTCCCCGTCATCTTTGGAGAGACTCGGAGTCTTTTCCGACGGCTCTTCCGCTTCGGGCGCATCGGGAAGATCCAAGTCGCCTTGATCGGCGGACGTCAATGTTTTGCCTTCAAACTCGTGCAAACTGCTCAATACGAAGTCGTCGATCGGTTCGTAAAGGTAAAGAACCTCGATGCCTCGTTTGGCGAACGCTTCCATATAAGGTCCGTTTTGGAGCGCTTCGCGGGAGGGGCCGTTGATGTAGAAGATTTTATCCTGGCCGGCTCGCATGCGGCTGACGTATTCGGAGAGCGAAGCGGTCTCGCCGTTTTCCGTACTGGACGACTCGAACAGCAGAAGCGGCGCGATTTCCTGACGGTATTCAAAATCTTCGACGGCGCCTTGTTTGAGAAACAGACCGAACGTCTTCCAGAATTCCGAGTATTTTTCCCGATTGGTCTTGAACTGCTCGCCCAGAAATTTGATGAAGCGCGAAGTGATCACTTTGCGGAGTTTGCGAATCAAAGCGTTATCCTGCAAGGTTTCGCGCGAAATATTCAGAGGAAGATCTTCGCTGTCGACCACTCCTTTGACGAATCGCAGCCAGTCGGGAAGAATGACGTTCGATTCCTGTTGAATCAGTACCTTGCGACAATACAGGTTGACGCCGGGATCCATTTTCCCAAAGCCGAACATTTCCATATTGGTCGCGGGGACATACAGAAGCGCGTTGACCATCAGCGGGACGTCCGCCGAAAAGTGCATGTGAAAGATCGGATCGTCGTTCGCGTTGGCGATGAATTTATAAAATTCCGTATATTCCTCTCCAGTAATATCGTTTTTGTTTCGAGTCCAGAGGGCTTGGATGGTGTTGACCTTTTCGCCGTTGATCTGGATGGGAAACGGGACGAAATTCGAGTATTTTTTGACTGTGTCCTTCAGGCGCTCGACATCGGCGAATTCGTGGGCGTCGTCGCGAAGGGAAAGCGTAATTTTCGTACCCCGCGCCAGCCCATCTTTGGCGGTCAGCGCATACTGCCCGCCGCCGTCCGACGTCCACTGCATGCCATGGGCGTCGGTTTTGAAGGATCGGGTTTCGACCGTGACTTCATGAGAGACCATAAATGCGGAATAAAATCCGACGCCGAACTGCCCGATAAGTTGTACTCCTCCGTTGGAGGAAGAGGCCTCTTTCAGTCGTTTCAGAAACTCGCGCGTGCCCGAGTGGGCGATGGTTCCGAGATTTTCCTGAATTTCGTCTTCCGTCATGCCTACACCGGAGTCGGAAATGCAGATATGTTTGGCGTCTTCGTCAACGTCGATGTGGATTTCCAGAGGCAGATCTTTATCGGCGATGGATTCGTTGACGAGTTTTTCATGGCGCATTTTTTCCAACGCGTCGGCGGCGTTGGAAATCAACTCGCGCACGAAGATTTCGCGGTTGGTGTACAAAGAATGAATGACAATATCCAGAACCTGTTTAACTTCCGCTTGAAATGAATGAATATGTTTTTTTTCCGAATCGCTCATAACAACACCTGTTTTTGTTATATTTTACGGGATGGATTTCGAATTTTTTATTAAACATTTTTAATAAAAAAGAAATGAGCCTGCGCAAGAAGGCGCCGGCAACCCTATTGTAAAGGGGGTATTTCCGAATGCAAAGTGGAATTAAGGGGCGTCTTTCAATCGAAAGATTCTTGGGCTTGTTGCTTTTAGAGAATAAAGGCCGCTTATCTTGTTTTGAATTTTGACAAGGCTGGAGTCCATCCAAGTCATTTCTCATTCATATTGGCGCCATTCATCTTTGGGAGCTCCACTATCATCCGCTATGCCGCTCACTCGATATTGGACGAGCTTAATCAAAAAAGTGCTTTCCGGTTCAACTTGATAATAGACGCCATTTTTCATGGATGACCAGTTATAGGGAGTTAATTCAGGGAATATGACGTCCGTGTATTCGTGCAATATGTTTTGCGGGAGCACTTTGTAGAGTCGATACCCGCCGAAGAGTTTATCTTCTATCAGAAAGTAATCATTCTGCATGGGAAAAAAGAGAATTTGTTGTTCTTTATTTCCTCGTCTGTCTATGATGATTTTTCTTTCATATGTTTGATGAGATGAATCTTTTCCCAATTGATTCAGTTCGTCTATATTCACAATCGTGTATTTGTAATCGTTTAATAACAGAACAAATGATTCGAGTTGAATCATCGAGGTATAGACGTCCTTGAATATTTCCAATGGAAATTGAATAGGCTCGCCATCTATTTTGATATTCTGATTTTTGTTTTCAGTCTCTGAGAATTGAGGGAATTTTCCAAGATAATCGCCGGTCAATGTAAAATTATACGAATAATCATTTTGATCCGGGAGGTAGAGCGTTTCATTTATTTGAACGATTCGATCTTGAAGTTTTTCTTTGTCGGGTAAATAGTATAAATCCATTTGATACGTTAATCCGAATAAAGAATAATAACCTTCCGGGACGGAGGAATAATATTCATTTGAATTTTCGGGCGCTCTTGCCAGATCGATCATCACGAATGATCGTCCTTGGTAAAATGAATGAGCGGACCATTGACTGGAAAGTAAAAAAACTTTGTTATTGTTTACGACCAGATCGATAAAGCCTTGTTGATCATTGTTCAAAATCACATTTTGATGTACGGCTTCAAATCGAATTTGATGTGAAGCACAGTAAAATGGCGATAGAAGAATCAGCAAAAAAATCCACGTTGTAATCTTCATTAGACTATCTTTTACCCATCTAACGCTGAATATAGGGATTGTTTCTAGAGCATCCAAGGCGGCAGCGCGACGCGTCAAGTCTGTAAATCCTCCAAGAGCATTTCCAGCATCCGGCGATCCAGTTTATGGCCTTTGAAATCTTCGTATTGGATGTCGCTGCGCCCGCTGTCGAGAATGCCGAAACTGCCGCGTAGATTCCACATCGCCCATCCCCATCCGGCTTCCCGCCATAAGGAGAGCCAATCCCGCATCCAGGCCAGCGCGATGTCATGCGGAGTTTTGTTGTAGCATCCCCACTCGCCGGCGTGCACGCCGCAGCCCATGGCCTCTAATTCCTTAAAGGGTTGAATCTTGTTTCGGCGCAGCCATTCTTTGTCGATTGTTTCATCGCCCTGCTTCATCGGCCATGCCGGTTCGGGCCAGTCTTCCCCGTTGACCCAGCTGGCTTTGTAATGGCTGATGCGCATGGGATCGTATCCGCGCGTGCTTTGAGCGACTCCCAGATCGGCGATCGAGAGAACCGGCGTTCTTCCCCATTCCAAGGCGTCGACTATGACAAGGCGCTTGGGATCGGCGGAGCGGATGGCCTCGACGGCGGCCCGCACTACGCGGTCATACGTTTCTTCAGGAATTCGGGCCGGTTCGTTCAGCAAATCAAAACTGAGCCGGTGCGAGGGGACGTCTTTGTAGCGCTCGCTGAAACTCTTCCATTGGAAGCAGAACTGTTTGAGCGCTTCGTCGTCTTTCCAAAGATCGAGCGGTTCTTTGGGCGGGTTGACGCAGTAGCCCGGGCCGCGGTGAAGATTGAGATTGACATGGATATTGTATTGGCGGCCCCATTCTACGACTTGGTCGATATCTTGAAGAACCGCTTCGTCGAGCCGGTAGGAGTCGTTTTCATCCGTCCAACACCGGTAGTCGGTGGGAAGCCGCACAAAATCGAATCCCCATTCGGCCATCCATTCAAAATCGCTTTCCACATAGGCGCTGTTTCGGCGCTGGGTGAATTTTTCCAATAAATTAAATCCTCGCCAGCGCGGCAGTTTCGCGGCGGACGGATTTTGCTTCTGCGCCAGAGCCGCGCATCCCGGCAACGTCATTCCAGCGGCGATCCCTGGAACGGTTTTCAAAAAATCGCGTCGTTTCATGAGAGCCTCCCCAAAACGAATGTGTGCAGATCGATTTTACAATCTTTTCTGTAGAATCATTCACCATGCTATAAGAGATTAGCGAGGCTGGAAAGTACGGCGCCGGGGAAAATATAAAACAAAAAATAAATCTGAGGGGGGGATTTTCCGTTTTATGAGTATAAAGAGATAGAGGCGTAATTTCCTCGTTATACTTTCCATTTGCAGAGGTGAAAAAATGAAAACGGCTGGAACACTGTTGGTTTTGATTGCCGTCATCGTCGGCGGATACGCCATATGGAATTATGCCGAAGTGCGGCAGACCATAGAAGAACTGAACCAGGAATGGCGCGTTCGCAATTGGGACCAACGGATCAAAGACAAAATCGGCGATTTGAAAGGACGCATGGAGAAGCAGGAAGAAGCGATTATCACGCTCAAAGTGAAAAATCGCGATGTCATGCGGAAACTGGAAAAAGAAGAATCCGCTTTCCAGAAATACGACGAAGTAATTCGCGGTCTTGTGGCGAAGTTGAACGAGAGCAAAAGCGAGAACGCCGGCGCTCAATTCGTCTATTGCGGAAAATCCTACACGACCGACTCGGCGCAAGCGGAATTCGAGCGATGGACCGCTGAGATTCTGCCCGTCAAAAAACGCATCGATTTTCTCCAGAAGCAAAAAGAACTCTATGACAAATCGATCGGGCGAATCAATGAATCCGTCGCGCAGATGCAAGGCAGCATTCAGGTTTTGGAGCAGCGGGCGATGGAACTGGCGACCATCCGCGACACGCTCAAAGTGCAAGAGATGGCTAAAGAACTGGTGCTCGACGTGGAAGGATTCGACGACAGCGGCGTGAAGCAGCTGTTTCAGGAAATGCAGACTTACATCGACGAGATCGAAATCCGCCTGGAGGCGAGCGACGAACTGCCCGCCGCGTCGTCTCTTGATGAGGCAGTGCAATATCAGGAAAATAAAGAGAAAGACACTGAATTAGAGCGATTGCGCAAGCAGTACATCAATGCGCCGCAAAACGAAAACTAAAGCCTATCCGGCGGGAGAATCGCCATGGCGGGCATCGATTCGAACTTATACAAGCGTTTACGGGAAGACTCTCAGGATCAGGCGAGAACCGTTTTGATGCACATGGATCAGCGCCGCCCATCGTGGGTGGAAGACTGCATCGCTCCACGCCGAAAGCCATGGTTTTCTTTTGGCAAGATCAACGGATTGGAATTGATGACGCAAACCGCGTGCCTGGCCGTGATTGTCTGTCTTTGGATATCCGCTTCGTCCGTTCGATTGACGGCCGATGCGGTCTCTCTGGCCATCAAGACCGATCTACAGTCCGAACAAGTCGTCAGCCGGGAGGAGTGAATCCTCCCGGAGCGCCGCCGGAGGCAAGTCAGGATCGAAAATCAGAGGCGATTGATGACGCAGCAAATCTTCGAGTCGGATGAGGAGTTGTGGAAGCGGTACGATGAAAACCGCGATCAGCAAGCCTTCGGCCTTTTGGTGAGAAAGCACCGGGAGCGATTGATGGCCTTTTTGATTCGTTTCACGAGAGATGCGGACGACTCGATGGATTTGCTTCAGGAGACATTTAAGCGGTTTGCGCAGCATTACGATGGGAAGCGGTCTTCCGCCAGAACATTTCTCTACTGCATTGCCGTCAATCTGGCGCGATCGCATTATAGGCGGGTCAAGAACCGGCGGGAAATTTCCTTGAACGATCTCGAAGAGGAAGGCGTTTCACTAGCCGGCAAGAACGACTATTATCGAGAAGAAATGCGCATGAAACTCCTGCAAAGGGCTTTGAATCAATTGCGCATTCAGGATCGGGAGGCGATCGAGTTGAAAGACGTGGAAGGCCTGACTTATCGCTCCGCTGCGCAGATTATCGGCTGTTCGGAAAAGAGATTCGAAAAAAAACTTTCGAGCGCAAGAAAACGTTTAATGAAGATAATCATGCAAAACAAAGAGTACGAGATGCTGTGGAGGGAACATGCTCGGATTCTGGAAAATGCTTGATTCAGCCATGACGGAATTTGCGTTTTCGACGAAGCATTGAACGGCGGCCCAGGATGCAGAAACTTAGAAGCAGCAGAAAAACTATCGAAAATTAGAGAGAAAAAATGCTTCCATTTTCTTTTATCTTCGCTTTGATTTACCGAATTGTCCAATTAATTCTTATTGTTATGGTTATTGTTTTATGCGTTTCTTTGTTGAGAAAAAAACCCCGCCGACACGCGCTGGCGGCGCAGCAGGCCGGCCCTCATGCTCCAATGTATCGAAGAAACTTTGGCTGCATGAGTTTTTTGGGCTCGATGTTTGTCGTGTTCATTGTTCTGTTGGCCATCGTTTTCAGCGTCAGGACGAACGGCCCCAATCTCACTGAGCCTGAAAGGCGCATCCAAGAAATCGCCCAGCAGAAGCGAGAAATCGATGCGCGGCTGCAGCGGGAAATTCCCGAATTTGTGCGCTTGCTTTATGAACAGGCCGCCGACATCAAAAAAGAATTGAACAGCGCGACCGAAGCGTCGAAAAAATCGTATTTGATGGATGAACTGGAGGATATTGCGCGAACCTTCGTATTTTTAGATAAGGAAGAATCCGAATATAAAGATCTGCTTTCTGAACTTTCTTCGATTGAAAGAACGTTGATACGCTTGAAGGAATCGGAAAAATTATTCGGCAGCGAATATGAAGATTTCATGGAGCAATCCCGCAATGCCATGACCAAAGCCAAGGCCAAATTAACCGTCAAAATCAATCTGGATATGGATAAGAGCGTCTCGCTGAACGAAATTCAAATTCAAGAAAAAATGGATGAATTGCTGCAATAAGCAGGTCGCCTTGTTTCCTATCCTACACGTGATAAGAACGCCTGTACCCCCCCCACCTCCTCCTGATTTAATTGTGCAGGTCTATGTGTTGAATATGTAACCAAAATATTGAAATGTTTTTCCCTTAAAGTGAAATATGTAGCTCTACGGATTACAATCTACTCTTTTTTCTATAAAATTACTATGAAAATCTAACGAAATCATCAACTCATGATTCGCTCCAATAAAGAAGCCCTAGTCTTAGTTCTTTTCGATTTGCGGTTTTATTACTCTTTAATTTGTGATTTAAAAAGAAATAAGTGAGCAGACTGTCGGTTTTTACCAGATTCCCAATCCTCCGTTCCATTTAAAAGCATCTAATCAAATCTTCAATCGCAAAATGGCATCCATTTTGCATAGTAAAAAAACATTCGTGTTTTTTAATCCATCTTTTCATCCATTTTGGTGCTGAGCAGGGAGGAATCGTTATGCATCAGCTGCGTCTGTTGTCATTTGGATCTCTTCCAAGGCTCAAGATAGTTCTAGAGGAGAAAGAGAAATAGGAGATTTAACAGTGAAATTTCAATTCAAATCCATCCAACTGAAGATTGCATTTTGGTCTGGCTTCTGTCTGTTGGCGACGACCGGCGTTATTGTCGCTTATTCTGTGTCTGCGCTTTACCAAAACGCTTTGACCGCCGCCCAGGATCAAGCCGTCAACCAAGCTCAGATCAGCGCAGCGACCTTACAGCAGAAATTAGAAATAGCGATAGATTCCGCTCGCGCCTTGGCGGATTCGATGTCCGCCGTCAAAGATTCGAATCAAAATGTCCAACTCGACCGAGCGACCGTCAATGGAATGCTGAAAACTCTCCTCGAAAAGAATCCGGATTTTTTTGGCGTCTATACGCTGTGGGAGCCCAATGCTTTCGATGGAAAAGATTTGGATTTCGCCAACAGTCCAGGTCACGACGCTACAGGCCGCTTCATCCCTTACTGGTCTCGCGACGCTCAGGGGAAAACCATCGTGGAGCCATTAACCGGCTATGAACAAGAGGGAAAAGGCGACTATTACATGGTCCCCAAAAGAATTCTCAACGAAGCTCTCGTCGAACCTTATCATTACATTGCAGGCGGAAGGGAAGTGCTGATTACTTCGCTCGTTGCGCCCGTTATCCATGACCATACTTTTTATGGGATCGTCGGCGTAGATTTCGGATTGGATTTCTTGCAAGCCAACGCCGATGAACTGGACATTTACGATAAAACAGCTCAAATGACGATCATCAGTCATCAAGGTATTATTGCCGGGATGACGGGAAAATCAGATATGGTCGGCAAGAATGTTAGAGAGTTGAAAAATCTATCCGTCGACTTGTCATGGGTGCAAAAAGGACAGACAAAGACGCAATTTGCTAATGGGATGCTGGAAGTATCTTTTCCTATGATCGCAGGAAAAACAACGACTCCCTGGTCTGTCATCATTCAAATCCCTCAAGAAAAAATTACAGAGAACTCCGTGTCGATGATGTGGAAGCAAATTGGATTGAGCGTCTTTTTTCTTGCCGCAGCATTGATTTTGTTATGGTTCATCACGCAAGGAATTTCGGCGCCCATTCGCGGAGGCGTTCAGCAGGTTGAACAAATTGCGCAAGGGAATCTTACCCGGCAAGTCGATCAAAAGTTGCTCGCCCGGGAAGATGAATTGGGGCAATGGGCTCGGGCGATGGAGAACATGAACCAGAATTTGAGCGAAATCATCTTCGGCATTAAAAATGCGTCCGAGCAGGTCGCCGCCAGTTCGGAGGAGCTCGCCTCCTCCTCGCAAACCATGGCCAACGCCGCCGCCGAACAGGCTGCCAATCTGGAGGAAACATCAGCCTCAATTGAACAATTAAATGCGTCGATCGAACAGAACGCCAGCAACGCCCAAAATACGGCCAAAGTCGCCGCCAAAGCTTCGAACGATGCGGATGAAGGCGGGAAAGCCGTCATGGATACGGTCGACGCTATGAAAAAAATTGCCGATCAAATCCGCATAATTGACGATATCGCCGATCAAACCAATCTGCTCGCTCTCAATGCCGCCATCGAAGCCGCCCGCGCCGGCGAAATGGGCAAGGGATTCGCGGTCGTGGCGGACGAAGTTCGCAAACTGGCCGAACGAAGCCAACAGGCCGCTAAAGAAATCAGCTCGTTGGCGGGGAGCAGCGTAAGCCAGGCGGAGAACGCAGGCAATCTTATTCAGCAGGTGGTGCCCGCCATCCAGAAAGCCGCCGAATTGGTACAAGAAATCAATGCGACTTGCGAAGAACAGAAGAACGGCGCCGAACAAATTCAAAACGCTGTGATGCAGCTTGATCAAGTCACTCAGCAGAACTCGGCTACCAGCGAAGAATCCGCCTCCGCCAGTGAGGAACTCTCCGCTCAGGCGCAAGCCATGCAAGAAATGGTCGAACGTTTCGTGATTAACGATAAAAATTTATATGATCGTTTTTCCAAAGAATCCTCATCCTCTTACACAGAACATTTAACCAAACCGGTTTTACAACGAAACCAATCGGTTTCAGCTCATAAAAAAGGGCCGCATCAGTCTTTCTCCAATCGGTTGATCGATCATCAAGAAGAGTTTCAAGAACTTTAAACTCACTCGCAGAACTACATTATATACGATTACGATAGGGGATGCGATCTAACTTCGTTTCCCCTGTTTTTTTTGAAAAACACAATGGGGATTTGTTTTTATCAAATCGATTAAATCTCCCTGTATCCCATCCTTTTTTTAAGTAAACTAAATAGGTTGAAAACTTTCAGAAATTTATGCATCACTATTTTTGTCGGCATAGTTTTTTTGCAAAATATGATCTGATCTAATCCATATATGGCTGCGATATCGCTATGGATGACGTATTTTTTGATATTCGATTTCAATAGGATTGAAATACGATGATTTTGAGGATGGTTGTTCGAAAGGTACAAACGAAACTTCGACGAAACTTATGGTTTTGCATCAGTCTATGGACTGTCGGTTTTGGGTTGTTTTCGTTTGGAGCGATTCGCTTTGCCGGCACATTGACGCGCTCATTCAGCTCTTTATCCTTTTTGGGAGATCAGGAAGCCATTCTCATTGGAATTTTTATCCTTCTTTGGATTTTCGGAATCCTTGGATGGATCGTTGTGCACAGACAAATCAAAGGCCAAGTGTACAAACGTTTGTACTTACTTGAAAGATCGAGTATTTCTCGTCATTGGCTTCGATTTTTGGCGGATAGCGTGTCTGAGGGATTGTTTCTTCATGACGGTGAGTCGATCATTGCCGCCAATGCATCTTTCGTAAAAATGACCGGCTTTCGCCGGAATGAACTTGTGGGTGAATCTATCTGGATCTTATTGGCTCCGGAGCATCATGATGAGATTCGCGAGCATTTTCGAAGCCAAAATGAAGTTGAATTCAATTCGGCGATCATCCGGAAAGACGGAAAGCCGCTCCCAGTCAACATGCAGGTCAAGATTAAAGATCATCCCAGTCAAAACAAGAAGATTTGGATTGTATTTGTACAAAATCTGACGGAGATTCAAAAAGCGCAAATTGCCGTCAAAGAGAACGAACGAAAATTATCCACTCTGATCAGCAACCTTCCCGGCATGGCTTATCGCTGCAAAAACGATCCAAACTGGACGATGGAATATATCAGTGATGTTTGTGAAAAAATCACCGGTTATCAATCCGATGAATTGATCTTTAATCGAAAAATCGCTTTTGGTCATCTGATCCACTCCGACGACCGCGAGAGGATTCATCAAACCATCCAGCAATCGATCCGAGATAAAACGCCGTTCGAAATTGCTTACCGGATTACAACCGCTTCGAAGGAAGAAAAATGGCTTTGGGAAAAAGGCCGAGGCGTCTACAACGCCGGGGGGGAGCTGATCGCCTTGGAAGGCTTCATTTTAGATATCAGCGAACGCAAATCACTGGAAGAACAGTTTTATCAAGCGCAAAAGATGGAATCGATCGGCCGGTTAGCGGGCGGTATTGCACACGATTTCAATAATCTGCTGACCGTCATCACCGGCTACTGCAACATCTCTTTGATGAAACTCCAAGAAGAAGATCCTTTGTATAAGAATTTGAGTGAAATCTTCCGGGCGGCGGATCAGGCCGCATCCATCACCAGCCAGCTTTTGGCTTTCAGCCGGAAACAAGTTATTCAACCCAAAATTCTGAACCTCAATTCGGTGTTGTCTGACATGGAAAAGATGATCCGGCGCTTGATCGGCGAAGACATCGAATTAAAGACCGACTTCGATCCGCACTTGCGGCGCATTCAATCCGATTTAAGCCAAATGCAGCAAATCATCATCAACCTGGCCGTCAATGCGAGAGACGCCATGCCGACCGGCGGCCGGATCACGATTCAAACCTATAATTTCAACGGTTCTCAATCCATCGCGCGATTAGACGACAAGACCCAAAAATCATTGAAGGGCGATTATGTTGTTATAACGTTTTCGGATACGGGCTGCGGCATCGATCCCAAAATCATCAACCAGATCTTCGAGCCGATGTTCACTACCAAAGAGCCGGGAAAGGGCACCGGCCTTGGACTTTCCACCGTTTACGGAATCGTCAAACAAAACAAAGGTCGAATCGAAGTTCAAAGCGC
This sequence comes from Candidatus Omnitrophota bacterium, assembly GCA_016934335.1. Classification (GTDB taxonomy): domain Bacteria; phylum Hinthialibacterota; class Hinthialibacteria; order Hinthialibacterales; family Hinthialibacteraceae; genus JAFGTC01. The sequence continues at coordinate 41,701 of JAFGTC010000261.1, forward strand.
GCCGGGGCGGGGATCTCTCTTCCGTCTTTTCTTCCCGGCTACGACGGAAGAGATGGACGAAGACGACATAGTCATTCACACCCCTGCGCAGGTTCAGCATCATAGCGGCTCGGAGACGATTCTTGTGATCGACGACAATCCAACCATCCGACTTCTCATCAAGAAAATTCTGGACGAATCGAACTATACGGTATTAGAAGCGCCGAACGAAGAGAGCGCTTTGCATATCAGCCGCGAAACGCCGTCCATCCATTTGTTGATCACCGATCTGGTTATGCCCAGAATAAGCGGAAAAATTCTTGCGAATCAAATTAAATCCATTCATCCGTCGATCAAAGTGCTATTCATATCCGGATATGACGAAGAAGCGTTGGAGGGTTATGAAGCGCAAGGCCGCGGCATCGCCTTTTTAGCCAAACCCTTTAATGCGGAAGCGCTTCGAGAAAAAATTCAAGACGTGTTAAATACCCCTTGATTCGCTGAATCGTTCAATATAGATAAGCATGATTCCATATTGAAACTTGGAGCATTGACGGTATTCTTTGTTCTTTGTTAGAAAAGGTTATATTTCATGATGATTACTAGAATTTTTCCCTGGATTGTTTTGTTTACAATGATTCTGGCTAACGGCTGCGTCAAGAACTCGGAAATTTCCGAGACGGCGACGCCGACGCCGACGCCGACAGCCGTCCCGACGTCTACGCCCACCCCTCTCCCAACCGTGACGCCCGCCCCGACGCCGGCGCCGCAGGGCCCCGCGTTTCGATTGATTCGCTTGAATCGCGAAGTTATGAAGCCGGAGCAAGTGGAAAAATACGGGAGAAATCTCGCGGGGAAAAAGGTCGCGGGCTGGATCGGATATTTCTATAAGGCGCTGCCGTCTGAAGAAGCCGGCCTATCCAGAGTTGTTCTCGATATGGATGAAGCGCCCAATGGGATGCCCGATGTGATTTTAGAAAACATCCCCAATTCAATCGCCGAAAGCCTCCAACCTCGACAATGCCTCAATTTTTCGGGCGCCTTGCTGGGCTATGTCGATATACCGGACTGCCGATTTCAATTGTCGCTGGGCGACGTTCAAATTTACGGCTATAGCGAATAAACGATTGGCGCAGTTATCATGCTTAGGAGGTTTTGCTGAATCCTTTGGATGAAGCCAGAAGCCAGCCTAGGCAGGAGTCGACGTCGGTGATTTTCCCTTCCTCAAAGAGGCGGTTCAATTCCTCCGGCGAGAAGGTGACGACTCGTATTTCCTCCGTATCGTCCAGGTTCTGTTTACGGGTCAACTCGCAATCGCGGGCCAGAAAAAGGTGGAAAGCGTTTTTAATCTTGGCAGGCCCCAGATGAAAGGCGCCCAGCGGCGTCCAATTGTCGCTGGTGTAGCCCGTTTCTTCGGCCAATTCGCGTTTGGCCGCTGTCAGGGGATGTTCATCGCCGTCCAAAAGGCCGGCGGGAAACTCGATCGTGATTTTTTGCATGGCGTGCCGATATTGCTCCACCATAACGAAACGGCCGTCGGCGGTCATGGGGACGATGGACGCCCATTCGTTGATCTCAAAAACATAAAAATCATCCACAATGCATCCGTTCTGCATATCGACGCAGTCGCGGCGCACATTGACGCCGGGAGTTTTCAATACAATCTCGGATGAAAGGGTTTTCCATTTTTTTGGCATAATCATGAATATCCTTATTTCTTGCTTATCGTCCTTGACAGCAGGGGCAGAAATCGCGGCCGCGCAGCATGGGCCGGTCAACATAAAGAGCGCCCCGCGCGCCGGCAAATCGGCAGTTATACGCAGAGGCTTCTTGTCCTTTTATCAAAATTCGCTGCAATTCATCTTCTTTCTTCAATATCGCCTGGAAAGCGGAGGGCGTCGCGATGGAACTAATTAAGCTGGCTGTCAGCCAATCTCCCGCTCCGGCCGCATCGACGAAGTCGAGGAGCGGCGCGGGCGGCAAAGCGCGCCATTCGCTTTTTTGATTCGCGCATGTCACGCGATATCGCAAGCCTTCCGAACCGGCCGTTTCGATTTCAAGCGGGACGGACGCAGCGCCGGTTATTTCCTGGACGCCGACCCGTCGATCCCGGGAATATTTTATAAGATCGCAAATCTCGACGCTCTGGCGGAACAGGTCTGCATCATCGATTCGGTTCGGCTCAAACACGATCCATGCGGAGCGCCGCCTGCAGATTTTCGCCAACTTTAACGCCGCCGGAGAAACTTTGTCAAAATAAAATACGTCAATCTTTTTCGGCAGGGATGCTTCGATTGCATCGATAAAATCAGGGGAAACAGGCTTATAGAGAGGGAATCGCTCCTCGCAATAAGGGCATTGCTTCACGAAATCGTGTCCGCCGTTTCTATGATATAAAACATAAATCGGCGTTTGGATATCCGATCGCCGCCTCACGAACTGATCGTTGATCCGCCAACGGCGAAATTCTTCCAACACATAATCCCCTGCGCGATCCTCTCCCAGGTCGACGACGGGCGCCACGCTCCACCCTCGCCGCCGTAAAAGAATCATGGCGTTAGGGAATCCGCCGGCGGATAATCGGGGCGGTTCGTCGGAATCCACATCCATGACATCCAAACAAGCCAAACCGGTTGCGACAATGGTGAAATTCATCGAATTCATGTATTCAAAAAGAGGTCTCAAACTCTGATTTTATTGGAATCATTGAAAATGGATGGAAATCCTTTGCTGATAAAATAGTCTAGGAGACAATTTACATATCATTTCTCGGTTTGGTCGTAGTTGCTAATTCCCGAATAGGGCTGAAATTCCAGATATCCAAAGCGGCTAGGTTCGTGAAACGATACAAGACGCGTCGGCGACCAACTGCAATATTCCACATCCTGACCGGTTGTTCGGCAGTAGCGGTAAAAATTAGCGCGCCAAACATCGCCGGCCTCGGGGGCCGATCCTCCCACAGCTGAGAAGGGAATTCTCACTTCGACCTGCCAAACGCGGTCCTGATCCGAACTATCCTGCACCGTGCCGTCCACCCACACAGAGGCTTCCATGCCCTCAGCGGTGAAATCCCATTCGCCTTGGATGCCTTTCGACAGCCCATTTTCGTCTAATGTGTTGTTGATAATGGCGTCGAAAATGGTTCCCAGTGGATTCCATTGCAGTTCGTAATAGCGGGTAAGATCTTTGGGCGTTATGAAAAATTCCGCTACTTCTTCTTCCCACAGTTTGCTGTCTCGTTTCAGAAACGTGGCTTGGATGTCTACATCGCGGCATATCCAGCCGAGGTAAAGAGCCGCATCGTCATAGGCGATGCGCACTTCGGTCGATTCGCTTGCGGGCGCGCTGGCGTCGTTTAGATAGAAAGGAGACAAAACGGCGGCTTTTTTCCAAAAGGGCTCATCCAGTTTGCCGTCTAATTTCAAAGCGCCTTCGATCTTTGGAACTTTTGCGCGCCGCGGCAGATCGAGTTTCAGCGCATCAGTTCCTTCCGAAGCGGACGCAATCCACATTTTTACGTTGTGTGAAGCCGTTTTGGCTTCATCGGCTGAGGATGCGAGCGCAGATATGGAAAAGACCGTAACAATTAAAACTGCATGACGAAAATGGGCGGCCATCATGATAGACTCCTCCTTGCAATCCGAATGGGCGATCGACCGATCGTTCAAAGACAATATACCATAGTTCTTCGCATCGTCCTAAGCCTGGCAAGAGCGTCCCATCCGCCGACCGCGCGCCCGACGGTGAATCCAAAAATCCCATTCAATTTTTGTGAACAAGAATCAGACGCTAGGCGTGCTCGATATCGGTATATTGCGAGATTTCATGATGGATGGTGAAGATATCGGTCAGATTCAAATCGTGGACATTTTTCCGGCCGCTGATGCGCGCGAAGGTTTTTAATTCCTCCCCGGTAGCCCGGTAAAAATTCACGAAGCGTTTGACCGATTCTTCGATTTGAAAACGGGCGCGCAGTTCAGGATCCTGCGTAGTGATTCCCACCGGACATTTTCCCGTTTGGCAGACGCGGTACTGCTGGCAGCCGATGGCTATGAGGGAGGCCGTCGCCAGGGCGACGGCGTCGGCGCCCAGCGCCAGCCCTTTGGCGATGTCGGCGCTGTCGCGGAAGCCGCCGGTGACGCATAAAGTCGCTTCGCTGCGGACGCCGTCGAGATATTTGCGGGCGCGATGGATGGCAAAAATAGGCGGCAGGCAGACGTTATCCTTGATATAAGTGGGAGCGGCCCCCGTCGCGCCGCCGCGGCAGTCAATGGTGATGAAGTCGGGATGAGCGCTTAAAGCGAACTCGAGATCGTCTTCGATATGGCCGGCGGCCAGTTTGACGCCGATTGGTCTGCCCTGCGTCAATTCGCGCAAACGATCTACCTGTTTCCGGAGGTCTTCCCGATTGGTCAGATTGAAGGGGCGGCCGGGCGAGATGGAATCTTGATCTTTGGCGATGCCGCGGATTTTGGCGATTTCTTCCGTGATCTTTTCTTTTGGAAGATGCCCCCCGAGGCCTGGTTTGGCCGCCTGGCCGATTTTGATTTCGACCGCATCCGCTTTGACGATGGATTCATCGACATGAGAAAACGCCGCCGTCCCCAACTCGTAAATATAACAGCCGGCTTCCTGGCGCTCTTCGGGAAGCATGCCTCCTTCGCCCGAGCCGATGGCGGTTCCGACCAGTTTGGAGCCTTTCGCCAGCGCGATTTTGGCTTCACGGGACAAGGCGCCGAACGACATGTGCGATACATAAAAGGGAATCGCCAATTTCAATGGATGCTTGGCGGTTGTTCCAATGATGGTTTGAACGCCGACTTCTTCCTCTTCATTGAGCGGCATGCGATGCAGTTGGGCGCCCTTGAAAAGAATGGCGTCCCAATCGGGGAACGACTTTTGCGTGCGCATGGCCGAGATTTCACTTCGGCCATGCTTCGCTAAATCAGACAGGCGAGAAAATTTTGTTTCGAATAAATCATCCTTTTTAGCCCATTGACTGAGATACTCGTCGGACGAGTGGCTTTCGGAGCGGTCATCGCCGGCTGCTTCGGAGCGTTCAAAATCATCCGGCCCCGCTCCGCATACGGGGCAGACTTCCGGCGGTTCAGGCCCTTCGTGTTCATATCCACAAATCACGCAAACCCATTTCGTGGAGGAAGAATCAGCCATGGGATTTCCTTTCGCTTTTCTCCCCCCCTTCTCTAGGAGAAAAAGGGGGAAGAAAATTTACGCAGAGAGCGATCTCCGAATTGTTTATCCATACTCAGTTGAATTATTCAAATGCAAATTAGTTATTGCACTTCAATGAATTTATCGCCGGGGACGTTGCAGATGGAGCATTTTTCCGGCCTTTCGCCAAATTCCAGATTACCGCAGACGGGGCATAGGTAAATCGACATGGAGCTGAGATCTTTCCCCGCTTGAACCGCTTCCATGGCTTGCTTGTAGAGATTGTAATGGACTTCTTCGGCGGCGCAGGCGTTTTTGAATCCTACTTCGGCGCGTTTTTCAGATTCCTGCTGAGCCGTCTCCAAGAATCCCGGATACATTTCTTTGTATTCATAGCGTTCGCCTTCCACGGCGTCCTGGAGATTTTCGAGCGTACTTTTGATGCCGTCCATAGCGCGCAGATGAGTATGAGCGTGAATGGTTTCCGCTTCCGCTGCGGCGCGGAAAAGCTTAGCGACTTGCGCGAAGCCTTCGCTGTCAGCCTTTTTGGCGTAGGCGAGATATTTTCGGTTGGCTTGGCTTTCACCGGCGAATGCATCTTTCAGGTTTTGTTGAGTGGACATAATAGGATTCCTTTCTATAGAAATCGATTTATTTAAATAGGAACTATTCTTATTTAAGGATATGAGAGCATCTTTTTTTTGCTTTGTCAACAGAAGTCATAAAGGGAGAAATTCGGGAACATTGTCTTCTTATATTTGTAAGCAAATTTTGCGTGAGGCGCCTTGATGAGAATCGAAATTAATTGACTCTTTTCCGGGATTCATTTACTCTTAGTTAGATTTTTCAGGTTATTAAGTTATGAAACGAGCCAAGAAACAAAATCGCAGCGATATAGAAGAGCGAGTGCAAGAATTTTCCAGATTGTGCAGAAAGAACGATTTGCGGGTAACGAATCAACGTTTGGAAATTTTTCGCGCGCTTCTTGAGACGGTCGGTCATCCAACCGTGGAGGATGTATTTCATCAAATCCGCACGATCCTTCCTAATCTATCGATCGATACGGTCTATCGAACGCTGACATTGTTCGAGAATCACGGATTAATTACTCGGGTTCAATGTTTATCTGACAAAGGACGTTTTGATCCAAACCTGGAGAATCATCATCATTTCATTTGCGTGCGATGCAAGAAGATCGAAGATTTTTATTGGCCGGAATTCACGGACTACTCCATCCCGGACGAGGCGATGAAATTGGGTATGATTCAGATGAAGAAAGTGGAATTGCGGGGAATCTGCAATGAGTGTCGCAGAAAAGGGAGGAATGCTCACCAAAAGAAGCATTCCTAACAATGTCACATTATTCAAAACGACGGCGCGACAATAGCGAGATGTAGAGACAATACTATATTCAACATCACAGGCTGCGCCTCGATTCGGATCAGTTTTTCAATGAATACAAACCGCGATTTTTGAAAGCCCGATATTTCAACACGGCTGTTCCAAGAGACAGAACAGCCGTGTGAATCTCTCATGAGAATCCTTGACTAAATATATGCTTAATAAAGTAAATTCAGATAAGGTTTTGAATTGTTCATTACCGTAGTTTTATCAGGAGGGATTACTGACATCGAGGCAGACAAGATCTCCAGCGGCATTGCGACAGAAAATTTTTCCGTGAGAAAGTACTGGAATAGTCCAACAGCGACCCGTAAGCACTTGCTTTCGGCTGATGGGTTTGAATTCTTTTTCGGTCGCATCCGCGATTACAAGTTTGCCCTGTTCACTGAGAATTATCAATTTACCGCCTGCAAGCATGAGAGAACCTTTGCCTAAATCGCGCTCCTTCCATTTTTCTTCCCCCGTGTTGAAATCGATGCATTTAAGAATGGATTAATCAAATCCATATAAAAATCCATTCCATAAGACGCAAGAATTCATATGGTTTCGCATTAAGCGGTTGTACCATACTTCTTTTAATTCTCCATTGTCATTTAGTGCGATAACAGAGCCGCCGCGACCGTAGCCCGATGAAACAAAAAACTTGTTCTCATGGAAAATGGGAGTGGCGGCGTTGCAGCCGTATCTTGTATCCCATTTATATTTTCCAAATTCCTTCCCGTTTTCAGCATCTAGCAAAACGAGACCAAATTTGGGGAAAATGGCTATGTATCTCTTCTCTTGAAAATCAAATGCTATAGGCGAAGAGTAGGCGGATTCATAGTTGTGCGATTTCCAAATTACCTCGCCGGTTTTTTTATGAAGGGCGACGGCCAATCCTATATCGAGAATTACCATGTCATTTTCTAAGAGAGGAGACAAAGCGAAACGCCACGTGGGCATCTCGGCGCCAAACTCTTTTTGTAAGTTTTTAGACCAATTCACTTCTCCATTGAAGGCGTTCAAACAGAACATTTGGCCATCCTTACTGACTGTGAAGACAGCATCCGCATCGACTGTAGGCGTACCGCCTGGACCCCCTTCATGCATTTTGGGAAAAAGTTCACAAGAATACGTATGGCGCCATATTTCCTGGCCGGTATTGGCGTCGAAGCACCATACCGTATCTTTGTCATCCTGATTTCCCATCGTATAAACGCGGTTTCCAACAACCGATATGGATGAGAAGCCTATGCCGATCGTTTGACGCCACAGTTGTTTCGGCGGATTTTCATCCCAATTTGACAACCAGTTAGATTCACTGGATATACGGTCTCTTTTGGGGCCGTGGAACTGATTCCAATCTTGGGCGTCATTGGCGTATACATCCCAGATAATCCCAAATAAACTGTAAAAGAATAATGCAAAAAGCGCCTTAACTAATAAATAGTTGTTTGTTTTCATTTTTTCCCTTTCCTGATTTTTTTCTTACTATTCTTGGATTGGATGAATTCTGAGATATAAATATTGTATAGAGTAGTTGATGTTTTTGTTGGATTACTTTACCATGATTCACTTAATCGTCTAGAGAATTTGCACTGTGCGGCGTTATAAGGTATAAATCGAGAAATTCAAGAAAACATTTTATTCTAAGAAAGGTTACTTTCTTTGTATGATAAAAAAACAAATGGGTCATACTTTTTCCGGCTTCACATTGATTGAATTGTTAATTGTTGTCGCAATCATTGGAATTTTAGCCGCCATCGCTGTTCCAAACTTCTTAAATGCGCAGGTGCGCGCCAAAGTATCTCGCGCTCATGCTGATATGCGTTCTCTTGCAACGTCTATCGAAGCCTATCGAGTCAGCCACAACACCTATCCTCCGGACGGCGACGATCTGCCGAATTTCAATCCCACTGATTTCGATACAGCCGCGAGGCTTCGCCCGCTTACTACCCCTGTGTCTTATATTACCAGTCTTCCCCACGATCCTTTTCACACGAGCTACATAGAATTTCCACCGGAAACAGGAATCCAACTATTGTTTCCAGGAAATCCGCCGCACACCTATATTTACACAACGTATGGCAGCCATACCGGAGACGCCCGGCAGCCGCCCAATTTCGGTAAGCCGGACAATTATGGTTTGAGTTCATTGGGACCGAATCAGATCTTCAATGCATTCATTGGTTATCCGGTCATCTATGACAGCAGCAATGGCTTAACATCGGACGGCGATATCACGATCGTCGGCGGGCAAAGAACGCCCTTGAGCCCCTAAATGATATGTTATAACGCATGCGAGAATACTTTTTGATATCTGCTCCTTGGGAATCCGTAATCTCAGAAATAGAAATAAAAAAAACTATTGAGGCGTCGATTATGAAAATGAAAAAAGCAATCACTCTCACCCTGTTGTCTCTTTTGTTCGCCAGTTCGATTCAAGCGTCCGATTGGCCGCAGTTTCTCGGGCCGGACCGAACAGGCTATAGCTCAGAAGCCGACTTAAATCGCGAATGGCCGGAAAGCGGCCCTCCGATATTATGGAGCATCAATGTGGGTGAAGGATTTGGAGCGGCCAGCATTTTTAAAGGCCGCGTTTATATGCTCGATCGCGAAGATAATCAAAGCGATGTACTTCGATGCTTCGACCTGAAGAGCGGGGAAGAGTTATGGCGCTTCGCTTACGATGCGCCGGGGCGATTGTCTTACAATGGGTCTCGCTCCACGCCGACGGTGACCGAAACGTCGATTTACACAGTCGGTCCGTTCGGGCATGCGTCCTGTTTCAGTCAAGAAACGAAAAAACTCGTCTGGTCTAAAAGTCTTCAAACCGATTTTGGCGCCACCCCGCCCAACTGGGGATTTTCTCAATCTCCATTGCTCTATGAAGATATGGTTATTGTTGCGCCCATGAGCGATAAGCATGGCTTGGTCGCCTTAAAAAAAGAGACAGGCGATATTGTATGGTCTACTCCTTCGATTAAAGGAGACAGCTACACCAGCCCGGCGCTCGAGATCCTCGACGGAGTCGAACAGGTGTTGATGTTAACTCAAGGGCAGTTAACAAGCGTCAATCCCCAAGACGGGAAGATTTTGTGGACTTATGATTGGTATTGCAAGATCCCGATTCCGAATCCGACTCGCATTGACGACAACAAACTATTCGTCAGCGGCGGCTACGACGCCGGATCGGTTCTAGTGCAAGTATCCAAAGAGAATGGTTCGTGGAGCGTGAAGGAACTCAATAAGATCGAAAAGAAAGGCGCTCAGATTCATCCCATCATCCTGCATAACGACCATCTCTATGCGAATTTCAATACCAATGAAAACTTGCGCCGCAATCCGGAAGGATTAACCTGCCTGGATTTAGAAGGAAACATCATCTGGCAGAGAAAAGACGATCCTCCCATCGATCGAGGCGCTATTTTAATTGCGGGCGATTTGCTGCTGGCCATGGGCGGGCAGGACGGCGTGCTTCATTTGATGCAGATCGATCCGAAAGGCTTCAAAGAATTGGCGTCGTCCAAAGTGTTCGATCTGGAAAAAGATCGCGGGAATGACATTTGGGGGCTTATGGCGTTATCGGATGGAATGTTGGTGGTTCGCAGTCAGAATCAAATGAAATGCCTGAAATTGAAATAACGCCGATTTCAATTCCGAAAAAGCGGCCCCGCCTCATCCGGATCGGGGCCGCAAGAATGAAAGTGGGGAAATCGTCGTTGTTTCTGTTCATAGAAAAGATGCGCCTTTCCTCCAATCTTTGCATGGGGAGAAAAAAATATGAACGCCATAACGCGACGAATGTTTCTGCAAACCAGCGCATTAGCAGCCGGCGCGGCTCTCGCTCCCAAAACGCCGGCGCAATCCGCCAAACAATACAATGTTCTTTTCATAGCAGTAGACGATCTTCGGCCTCAGTTGGGATGTTATGGCTTCTCTCAAATGAAAACGCCCCATATTGATCGTCTGGCGAGTCAGGGATTATTATTTGAACGCGCCTATTGCCAGCAAGCGGTGTGCAGCCCCTCCCGCACATCGCTTTTAACCGGCCTGCGGCCGGATTCGACCAAAGTGTACGATTTACAAACTCATTTTCGCTTAACCATCCCCGACGTTGTGACTCTTCCCCAATATTTCAAAATACACGGCTATCACACCCAGGCGTTGAGCAAAATTTATCATGGAGGATTGGACGATCCCGCTTCCTGGAGCGTTCCGCATTGGTCGCCTAAAGCCAAAAATTACGGCAGCCAGGAAATCCTAGAAGCTATGAAGCATGATCAAGAAGAATTGCTGGAGAAAAATGAAGGGCCGGCCGTTGAGATCCTCGAACGCGATTCCCAAACCGGCCAGCCTTTGAAAGTAACCCGCCCCAAATTTCGCGTTCGCGGCCCGTCATGGGAAAGCCCGGATGTTTCCGATAATGCGCTTCCGGACGGAGAAACAGCCGATCGCGCCGTTGAACTGCTTCGCGCATTGAAGAATCAGCGCTTCTTTCTCGCCGTCGGTTTTCTCAAACCTCATTTGCCGTTCGTCGCTCCTCGAAAATATTTCGATTCCTATCCCCCTGAATCCATATCGGCGGCGGAAAATTCTTATCCGCCCAAAGACGCCCCCCCATTTGCCCTGCACAATTTCGGCGAGCTGCGCAATTACAAGGACATCCCCAAAGAAGGGCCGTTACCAGAGGAAAAATCGAAAGAACTTGTACGAGCCTATTATGCCGCCGCAAGTTATGTAGACGCCCAGATCGGCCGCGTGCTGGACGAGTTGGACAAGTTAGATTTACGTAAAAACACAGTTGTCGTTCTTTGGGGCGATCATGGATGGCAGTTAGGGGAGCATGCGCTTTGGTGCAAGCACACGAATTTTGAAACATCCACTCATTCCCCCTTGATTCTCAGCGCTCCCGACATGCCGGCGCAAGGAATCAAAACCGATCGATTGGCCGAATTCGTCGACATTTACCCTACTCTTTGCGAGTTATGCAGTCTGCCCGTTCCCGGTGGATTGGAAGGCGTCAGTCTTGCGCCTCTGATGAAAGATCCTCATCGTCCCTGGAAAAAAGCCGCCTTCAGCCAATATCCTCGCGGGAATAACATTATGGGATATTCCATGCGCACAGACCGCTATCGGTATACGGAATGGATCCGAAAAGACGTGGATGAGCCTGCCGGCGTCGAATTATACGACCATGCCCTCGATCCGCAAGAAAACGTAAATATTGCGGGGCGTCCCGAAGAAAAAGAGAGAATTCTGCAACTGGGGAAAATGCTGCATGCGAGTTGGCGAAATTCCTTGCCGCCGGGATATTCCAAGAAGTAAAATGGCCTACAATATTCTCCGTTAGAGACGAAACGGGTCAAAGCGGATTTGACCGGAGTTTCCTCTATTTCAGATTATGATCACCAATGAGGACGCATGTCGGATTCTTCCCCCTTTGTCGAAATTGCCTTCCCGATTCCAGCGCGTACGTTGTTTACTTATCGCATTCCTGAGGAATATAGAGGAAAAGTGCAGCCCGGCAGCCGAGTCTACGCGCCTTTGGGGAAGCGCAGAGCCGTCGGATTTGCGGCGCAGTTGCTTGAACGCCCTCCCGCCGATTTGAAAACGATTAAATCCATTGATCAGCCGATTGATGAAGAACCGCTGTTCGGGCCGGAATTATTCCGCTTTCTGCGATGGACGGCCGACTATTATCTTTGCTCGTTGGGCGAAACTCTTTCCGCCGCTTACCCGTTCGCCGTTCATGTTCGCCCGCGAATGATTAAAGTGGTGATGCTCGATGAACGCATTCAATCGACCGGCCGGATTCCCGACGACATCCGCTTGGAAAACCAGCGCCGAGTCGTCGAGTTTTTGATCAATCGCAAGGCGCTTCTTTCGCCGTCGGACATCGTTCGCGAAGTAGGCGTCTCTTCCTCTACCATCAAGACTCTCGGAAAACACGGTTGGTTGAAGGTGGATTCGTGCGAATCGCATCGCATCCCCGTTTTTTCTCAACACGAAGCATCCGCTTCTCCTTTTTCGTTGACCGATGAGCAGGCGAAAGCGCTTCGCACTATCGATCAAGCGCTGGAGCAGAAGCAATCCAAGACGATTTTGCTGCACGGCGTCACTGGCAGCGGTAAAACCGAAATCTATCTGCGCGCCATCGAAACGTGTTTGAAAATGGGCAAAAGCGCTCTGGTGCTGATTCCGGAAATATCTCTGACGCCCCAAACCATGGATCGTTTTCGCAGTCGATTCGGCGACGAAGTCGGAATCCTGCATAGCGCACTCGGCCAAGGCGAGAGATATGACGAATGGCGTTTAACTAAACAAGGGAAGCGCCGCATTGTAGTCGGGACGCGCTCGGCGATTTTTGCGCCTCTCAAAAATCCCGGCATTCTCATTGTGGATGAAGAGCATGACGGCTCATACAAGCAATCCGATCCCAGTCCCCGCTACCATGCGCGTGATCTGGCCGTCGCTCGAGCGCACCTGGCCGGTTTCTTATGTTTGCTGGGATCCGCCACGCCGGCGACCGAATCGTCTTATAACGCGCATATCAAAAAATATCATCGGATTCAGTTGAAAAAGCGCGTCTCCCCTCATGGCCTGCCCAACATTCAATTGATCGACATGCGAGGCCGGTCTGAAGAAGAAGAAATCCTGAGCGTAGAATTGCAGGATGCGCTTCGGGATCGCGTTGAAAAAAAACAGCAGTCAATCCTCTTTCTGAATCGGCGCGGTTTTGCGACAACCTTATCTTGCAGCCAGTGCGGTCATGTCATTACCTGCAGCCATTGCAGCGTAGCGATGGTCTATCACCGCCACAAGAATCTTCTCATCTGCCACCATTGCGACGCTCGCGGTTCTCTTCCGGAGACTTGTCCTGAATGCAAAGAGAAATTCATTCGCCAGCAGGGATTCGGCACGGAGCGGATTGTGCATGAGTTGGAAGAAAAAATGCCCGACGTCCGCGTGGTTCGGCTCGATAGAGATACGACGAGGAAAAAAGGCGACCACGATCGTTTGCTGACGCCTTTTCGAAAGGGAGAAGCCGATGTCTTAGTGGGTACTCAGATGATCGCCAAAGGTCTCGATTTTCCAAATGTCACGCTGGTCGGCGTCATTAACGCCGATTATGCACTTTCGCTGCCCGACTTTCGAGCATCCGAACGCACTTTTTTTCTCTTAACTCAAGTGGCGGGGCGATCCGGACGCGGGCGGCGCCCCGGCGAAGTTGTTATTCAAACCTACTGTCCCGATCATTACAGCGTCCAATTAGCATTGAAGCAAAACTATGACGCATTCTATGAAAAAGAGATCCGCTACCGGCGTTTGATCGGATTTCCTCCCTTCACGCGAATCGTTTTATGGCGCATTGAAGCGACTCGCGAAGAGACGGCCCGCGGATGCGCATGGGATTTGTATTCCATTCTTACGGAAGGGCTGCAGGGGCAGACGGGCGTCGTTCTCCTCCCTCCTGTGGAAGCGCCCTTGTACCGTCTTCGTGATTATTATCGCTGGCAGGTCGCTCTGAAAAGCCGCGACTACCGCGCATTCCGCCCTCTGCTCGCCAGCGCCTCCCTGCAAAAATTCCTTTCGCAGCGCCGCCAAGATCTTCGCATCGTTCAAGACGTCGATCCATTCGACATGCTATAGAACATGCTTCGCCATGCGGCTCCTGGAAACATTCTTCGTTCGAAAGAGGCTCGATTGCAGGCTCTGTCAAGGCATCTTTATTCCTTGTATAATGAGGGAAATCCATGGAGAGTCAAACAATATGAGCCAGACCATTTTGATTGCCGATGATGAAGTGAACGCGCGCGAAGGATTGCGAAAAGCGTTGGAATCGGAATTCCGCCGCGTCGACACCGCCGCCGACGGCGATGAAGCCTACCAGAAACTGAAGAAAAACGACTACGATTTGTTGATTACGGATGTGCGAATGCCTGGCTTGGATGGGATTGCTCTGTTAAAGAAAGCGCGTGAAGAAAAATTAATTGACAATGTAATCATTCTGACCGCCTACGGCGATATCAAAATGGCCGTCGACGCGATGAAATCAGGCGCATACAACTATCTGACGAAGCCTGTGGATTTGGATGAATTGGATCTGATCGTCGACCAGGTTTTGAGTAAACAGCAATTGGAGATGGAAATCCAATATCACCGCGAGCGCGAATCCAGTATGGAAGGATTTCTGGGCATTGTCGGGGAAAGCCCCGCCATTCGAGATTTGATCGATCAAATCAAACTGGTTGCTCCAACCAAAGCCAATGTGTTGATTACCGGAGAAACGGGGACGGGCAAGGAACTGGTCGCGCACGCCATTCACCATCTCAGTCCTCGCAAAGATCGCTTATTCGTCCCGATTCATTGCGCCGCTCTCTCCGAAAACCTGTTGGAAAGCGAATTGTTTGGACACGAACGAGGCGCTTTTACCGGCGCCATCAAGCAGCGCAAAGGCCGTTTTGAGCAGGCGCATCAAGGAACCATCTTTTTGGATGAGATCAGCGAAATTTCCCAAAGCATTCAGGTGAAACTCCTGCGCGTTCTGCAGGAAAAAGAATTCGAACGCGTAGGCGGCTCCGATACGCTTCATGTGGACATCCGAATCCTGGCCGCAACGAACATGAATCTGCAAAAACTGGTCGAGAAGGATAAATTTCGCGAAGACTTATATTATCGGCTGAAAGTGGTCAATCTCTATATTCCGCCTTTGCGAGAGCGTATGGAGGATATTCCTTTGCTCGTTCGGAGTTTCGTCGAACGTTACGGAAAAGAGAACGACAAACCGTCCATAAAGGCTTCCGAGGAAATGATAGACATTTTTCAAAAATACTCGTGGCCGGGAAACATCCGCGAACTGCTGGGCGTGGTGGAAAGCATGGTGATCCTGGCGAGAAGCGACGTTTTGAAAAAAGAAAACATCCCTGGCGAAATTCGCAGAGATGTGGAAGGGGACGCCGGCTTGGAAATGAAGACTCTGCCGGTCGGGGATGTCAAACTGGCCGAAATCGAAAGACGAGTCATTCTCGAATCCCTGGACAAATTCAATGGAAATCGCACAAAGACGGCGGAGGCGTTGGGAATCGGAAGACGAACATTGATCCGCAAACTGCACGAATACGGCGTAACGAAAGAGGCTGACGGCGACGATTAACATCCTGATGCAAAGGCGCTTTGCAATCCATCCATTTTATCGAGCTCATCCAGTCATCGCACTTTAAGATAATGCCAGGTCGATTCGCTACCTCCATCGGGGCATTGAAGGCGGACGCGGTAAGCGATGCATTCTCCTTGATCCAATGGCGGCAGTTTCCAAACGACGCGGCATTGACCGCCTTTTTTGCTGAAAGCAATGGGTTCGAGTTTTTGGAAAGGCAGGCGTAAACCGGTTTGATACTCGGCGGTCGCGACGCCGTCTTTAAACCGATCCGGATAGGCGGCGCTGATGAGAACCGGTTGATTCGCAATCGGACGATGCGGTTCGTGTTCGACGATAAAATTGGAAAACAGATCTGTGTGGTCAATCGGTTCTTTCTTCCACCCCAATTCCAATTTCTGATCTTCATCCACCCATGCTTTATGGAGGCCGTCTTCATACTGCGCCAATCCCATCACCGAATTGTTGATGGGTTCGGGATGGGGCAGCCCGATGCTGTGCCCGATGCCTTCGTGATAAACAACGCAATCGCTTCCCTTAAGCGGAACGCGCCAGCCGTCAGCTGTGACCAATCCCAGCCCGATATGCTCTTCCGGCCAAAACACGGATCGAGCTCCTCCGCACCGCGAGCCGGGTCGATCCTCTCCATTCGACCTGACATAACCGGCGCAATCGGAATGGGGCGCCGGAAACAAGCAGCCTTTCCCATCGCACTCGCGCGTCCAGTCGTCATAACCGGGTGAAAAATTATGATCGGAAAACACTAAAATAATGGGGAAGGCGCCCGCCTGGGACTGGGCTTCGCCCGATTGCCGCACTTCGTTGATGATATGCCAATAAAATTGGTTGGCATCTTCCTGCGGAAATCCGCTCGATGCGGCGGATGCGATAAAGGGCGCCGGGTGGATGGTATACTGAAAATCGGATTGTCCTGTGAATTCCCGCCGGTGGAATTTCTGAGTGCGGACCATCAGATCATCGATTCGCTCCCGCCAATCGTCCAAAGGCTCCCGATCGCGAGGAACGTAATAAAACACGGCGACGTCAATTTTTTCCAGACTATCCGGAGCATTGAGCGCATGCATGCCGGAAGCGATGCCATCGTCACTCATACTCTCCAGACAAGGAAGCGTTATCAAAAAAGCCAACAATACTAAAACAGAGATGGGGCGGCTGAGGAAAAGATGGGATTTCTTCATTTTGCTGCTTCGCATTCGTGGATTTATTTTTTCATCAGGAGGCATTGTACGACTCCCTAGATTGCTCTTAAAGTATTAGAGATCCATATTTTGATTTTGCCGTTTCGAGGCCGCTCATGTTTCAACGCCTTTTTCCGCCAATCGTTTCAATTAGTTTGTCATTGATTCTTTTATTTCAACCGGCTGCTTCCTCCCGGCCGAACAATACCGTCTCCGACTCGCCGACGGATTATATGATCATCGTTACCGGAGGCGAATTGTTAAAAGGAGTATACGCTGACGGGCATGTGCATTTTATCACGCGTACGCTGGGGCCGCTGGGATGCCGATGTCTGGGATCCATGTGCGTCGGAGATGCGCGCGACGATCTTTTGGGCGCCTTGCGCTATGCGGGAGAACGAGTGAATTTAATTCTTGTCACCGGCGGCCTGGGGCCGACGGACGATGATATTACCCGCAAAACGCTCTCTGAGTTTACCGGCATCGGATTGCGCGAACATCCAGATGTGAAAGAATTCATGATGCGGCGCTTCAATGCGGATTCGTGGGATAAGGTTCGTGAGAATTTACGCCGGCAAACCCAGACTCCTGTGAAGGGCGCCTACCTGCCCAATCCCAACGGCACAGCCGTAGGATTGGTGTTTGACGACGGAGAGAAGGTCATAGCGGCCATGCCCGGCCCTCCGCGCGAACTCCAGCCGATGATCCAAGAGCAATTGATTCCCTTTCTCGCCGATCGATTCGGCGTTCATTCCATCGGATGTTCGCTGCTCATGCGGTTTGTCGGGATCGGAGAATCGAATATCGATCATGCAATGCATCAGAATATGATCCTGCCTGACGATTTGATGATTTCCTCGCTTTTTGAACTAGGGCGCGTCGATTTAACGTTTTCGCTCCCCGGCGATGCTCCGGAGGATCGACAGCGATTGCAGGCTCTGAAAAACGAACTGCTGCAGTATGTCGGCGATTATCTTTATTCGGATGACGGCTCGACGCTGGAAGACTGCGTCATCCGCATGTTGGCGCAGAAGAAGCATTCGCTCGTCACAGCCGAGACGGGAAGCGGCGGTTCGATTGCGGCCAGCCTCAATCATGTCGGCGATGCGGCGAAAGTTTATTCAGGCGGCTACGTCGCTCCCAGCGACCGGATCATGGCCGAAATGCTCGACATCTCTCTCTCTCCAAGCGATGATCCCATCGCCCGGCAGGAGCAAACCCGACAAATCGCCCAACGCGCCTGCGAAAAAACCGTCAGCGATTGGGGATTAACCGTCAGCCAGGAAATCGCCGGAGAAGGCGGATCGAGATTTGTATGGATTGCGTATGGGAGGATGCAAGAAGGCTTCGACGTCAAACGAGTCTCATTGCGAGGGCATGGGGAAACCGGCCACGCTAATTTAGTGAATTACGCATTGGATCTGCTGCGAAGAAAACTGCGCGATCTCGAGAAGAAAGATGCAGAAAGGGCGACACCATGATTACGATTCGCGACGCCTCGATGGAGGATGCAGAGGCGATTGCCCGATTCAGCGCCGCGCTGGCCTTTGAAACAGAAGCCATCGAGTTGGATCGGCGGCGTCTTTTGGACGGCGTGAGAGCGCTTTTAAGCGATCCTCAAAAGGGTCGTTATTTCATCGCGGAAATCGATGGAGAAGTCGCCGGTCAAACTTCCGTAACCTATGAATGGAGCGATTGGCGTAATGGCGCGTTCTGGTGGATCCAAAGCGTTTATGTCGATCCGGCGCATCGCAAACGAGGCGTTTACAGGGCGTTGCACAACTATATTCAACAAAAAGCGCAGCAGGCGGGATCGATCGGGCTGCGCTTGTATGTGGAAAAAGAGAACGCTTCCGCTCAAGAAGCCTACCGCGTCATGGGAATGACGGAATGCCCTTATCAGATGTTTGAACGAGCGTTTCAACCATTCTGGTGATTCTTATCTGTGGATTATGTTCTATGAATTCACATACGGCCGGCTGGCATTCCACACAGTCAGCAGAGATTCAAGCAGGGATTCTAAATTATCCAGCGGAATCATATTCGGACCGTCGCTGAGAGCGTGATCGGGATCGGGATGCGTTTCGATGAAAAATCCATCCACGCCGACGGCGGCGGCGGCGCGTGCGAGATGCGGCGCCAAATGCCGCTGACCTCCCGATGAATCCCCTCGTTCTCCCGGCTGCTGAATACTGTGCGTCACATCAAAGACGACGGGAGCGAACCGGCGCATAATCGGCAAAGCGCGCATGTCGACGATGAGATTATTATAGCCGAATGACGAGCCGCGCTCCGTAAGAGAAACGCGATTGTTCCCGAATCCCTTCACTTTCACGGCGGCGTAGCGCATTCCTTCCGGATCCATAAACTGCCCTTTTTTAATATTGACCGGTTTGCCCGTCTTGGCGCACGCTTTGAGCAGATCGGTTTGGCGGCAGAGAAACGCCGGCACTTGAAGGACATCGACATGCTCGGCCACAATGCTCGCCTGATGGGTTTCATGCACGTCGGTCAAAACGGGCATGTCGAATTCCGCGCGCGCTTTGGAAAGAATGTCCAGCGCGTCATTGAATCCAATGGTGCGAAACGAATCGCGGCTGGTGCGGTTCGCCTTATCGAACGAGGATTTGAAGACGAAGGGGATGTTCAGCCGGGATGTGATCTCTTTGAGTTTTTCCGCCGTATAAAAAATTCGATCGCGCGACTCTACGACGCACGGGCCGGCAATCAATACCATCGTATCGCCCCCCAGGCAAACGCCGGGAGCGAGGTTAAACGCAGAAGGATGAACAGGCATAGCGATTCCTTTCACATACTCATTCAACATTCAATATGATGTCTTCAATGCCGGAAAAACAAAACCCCCCGGTCGTGAGAAATTGACCGGGGGGGGTGAAACATCCGATTTGAAGAATTCGATGGATCGATCACACTCCGATTTTGGGAAGCCGAGCGAGAGCTTCCTGAATCTTCTCCATGGGATATTCGTAATCTTCGATATCGCCCGCCAAGAATCGATCATAAGAAGCCATGTCAAAATGGCCGTGACCGCTGAAATTGAAGACGATCGTTTTTTCTTTGCCTTCTTCTCGGGCTTTGATCGCTTCTTGGACGACAACGGCGATGGCGTGAGACGTTTCCGGCGCCGGGATGATCCCTTCGCTTCTCGCAAACGTAATAGCCGCCTTGAAGGCTTCCGTTTGGTGGATAGCTCGAGGTTCCATCAAATTCTCTTCGATCGCCGCAGAAATCAAAGGCGCGACGCCGTGATATCGCAAACCGCCGGCGTGGATGCCGGGCGGAATGAAATCATGACCGAGCGTATGCATTCGAATCAAAGGCGTCATCTGAGCCGTGTCGCCGAAATCGTAGGTCAGCTGCCCCTTGGTCATGGTCGGGCAGGCGTAAGGCTCGGATCCGATGATTTGAATATCACGCCCATTTGCTTTATCCACCATGAACGGGAAGGCGAGACCGGCGAAATTGCTGCCGCCGCCTACGCACCCGACCACGATATCGGGGAAATCATCTACCAGCTCAAACTGCTTTTTGGCTTCCAAACCAATGATCGTCTGGTGATGGAGAACATGATTCAACACGCTGCCAAGCGAGTATTTTGTATTGTCATGCATGACGGCGTCTTCGACGGCTTCGCTGATGGCGATTCCCAAACTGCCGGGCGTGTCGGGATCTTTTTCAAGGATCGCGCGTCCCGCGTTGGTCTGATCGGAGGGGCTGGGAAAAATTTCCGCGCCCCATGTGTGAATCATGGATTTTCGATAGGGTTTTTGTTCATAACTGATTCGAACCATGTAAACCCGGCATTCCAATCCGAAATGGTTGCAAGCATAAGATAGCGCGCTCCCCCATTGCCCGGCGCCGGTCTCCGTAGTAAGCCGGGCCACGCCTTCCTTCATGTTGTAATAAGCCTGGGCGACGGCCGTGTTGGGCTTGTGGCTGCCGGGAGGGCTGACGCTTTCGTTCTTGTAGTAAATCTTGGCCGGCGTTTCGAGTGCTTGTTCCAGACTATAGGCGCGCACTAAAGGCGTAGGACGCCATGTCGTCAGCACTTCCAGAATTTCTTCCGGGATGTCGATCCACGGATCGGGGCTCATTTCTTGCTGCAGCAAACCCATTGGAAAAATGACGGCCATTTTCTCGGGCGACATCGGTTCGCCATTCGAAGGGTCCAGATACGGAGCAGGAGGCTTCTTCAAATAAGGAATCAGATTCAGCCATTTTGTAGGGATTTGATCCTCATTGAGTATAATCCGTCTATGCAACATTATTCCTACCTCTGCAATATAAGTATTTGCCCATCGAATCGCCGAGACCGCCCTTATCCCCTGTCAACGAAAAGATGGAAACTGATGTTAAGATTGTTACATTACATGATTGATTGGAAATTGCCTAGAGGAACGGTAAATTGGATCCAAATTTCATAGCGCGCTATCAATTTTACATAAATAATTGATTTAGGCTCATACTGCGCATGGATTGCATTCTAGGAATTCATCGGCTCTCATGTTAGCATCTTATCAAAACGACTTTCTGAAGGAGGGATGCGCAATGAAGAAGCAATGCATGGGAATTCTCCTCTCGATATTTCTCGGAGCCCCTGCCGCTTTCGCCGATTCTCCCGAAATCGAGATCGATGAATGCAACAATATCCGCCAATATCTGGCCCGAGCCGCCTGTGACATCACAAAACATTCGTTGGATGGATTCAACACATTGGAAAATTGGCGGAAAGCCAGAGGCGAGCGCTATAAGCAGTTTATGGAAATGATGAGTATGACCGATGTTCCGCTTGATGGGGAGCGCTCTCCCTTGAATCCCGTTGTGACCGGCGAGATTCAAAAAGACGGCTATAAAATCATCAAATTGTATTATGAATCCCTTCCTCAATTGTATGTACCGGCCAATCTTTACATCCCCGATAATCTATCCGGTCCGGCGCCGGCGGTTTTATATGTATGCGGCCATTCGCGCACTCAGAAAGTCCATTATCAAACTCATCCCCGGAAATGGGCTCAACTGGGGTTTGTCTGCCTTATCATTGAAACCATTCAATGGGGCGAAGTGCTGGGCGATCACTGGGGATGCTACGCCCGGGGCTGGTTCCATTGGTACAGCCGCGGCTACACGCCGGGCGGCGTGGAACTCTGGAATGCGATGCGCGGACTGGATCTCTTATGCGAGAGGGAAGAGGTCGATCCCTCGCGGCTGGGCGTGACCGGCATATCCGGCGGAGGTTCGCAAAGTTTTTATATCGCCGCCGCCGATCCTCGCATTAAAGTCGCCGCGCCGGTTTGCGGGGGTTGTACGCTGGAATCTCAAGTGGGCCAGCGAGTCCTGGACGGCCACTGCGACTGCATGACGCCCATCAACACTTACGGCATCGACTTCCAAGACATCGGCGCTCTTATAGCGCCTCGTCCTCTCCTGGTCGCTCAAGCGAATCGCGACGGACTCAATCCCATCGAGGCGGCGCGAACCATGGCGGACAACATCCGCGCCGTCTACGATCTTTACGATGCAGGCGAACGGTTTCTTTTTGTAGAAACCCCGGGACCTCATTCCTATCATTCAATATCCCGTACAAAAATATTTTCCTTTTTTATCAAACACCTCATGAATAAGGATGTATCGCCCGAAGAAGCAGGCGATATCGATGAATCGGAGGAATCCCTGCTTTCAGAGGAGGAATTACGCGTCTACGTGGACGGCCCTCCGGCGGATGATCGGACGAAAAGCATCCAGGATACATTTCAAACCATGGCGAAGCCGCCTCAAATTACGAACGAATCGGAGTTGATACAGTATCGAAGCGGCGTCCTCGAACAGTTGCGAGAAAAAACTTTTGGAGCGTTTCCCCAGAATCCGCCGGATTTGGATGTGCACTTGTTTTACCGCTCTCACGGCCAAAGCGGGGGGAGCGCCGTCTATAGTTTCAAATCCGAAAACGGCTATCGCTTAAAAGTGGATTGCCGTTGGCGAGAAGAAGAACAGGACAAGAAGCCGGTTCTTCTCGTTTTGCGCAGCCCCGCTGAGCAGCGGTGGGCCTCCGAAGGATTTTCTTCTTCCATCATGGAGGGAAGGAATCGAGCGTTCTTGGAAGTGCGAGGCGTTGGCGATAATAGTTGGGGGCCGGAGCTGCAATGGCATGTACGGCGGGCTGCTGCATGGACGGGGCGAACCATCGCATCCATGCAGGTTTGGGATGTTCTGCGCTGTTTGCAAACACTGCGCTCTTTACCCAATGTCAATGGCGACAAGATCGCATTGGCGGCGCGCGATGAGATGGCGGTCGTCGCCATCTATGCCGCTTTGATGGACGGCGGCGTCGATGCGCTTTATGTTCAAAATCCGCCGGCCACGCAAAATGCCGCCAGCCGGGAGGATGGACGCGAATCCGCCATCGAAATGCTCAATTGTCTCCGTATCACCGACGCGCCGCAAGCGGCGGGAATCCTTTATCCAACGAAGCTTACGTTCATGGGCCGACCGCCGGAGACTTACAACTGGGCGATTCAAACCTATAAAGCGATTCAAAAAGAAGACTCTCTAAAGATCATGCAATAAATTTGGAAAACAAAAAAATCAGGCGAATCTCGTGATCCCGGCTTTTTGCGCTTGCCGCCGCGCTTCGAGAAATTCCAGATAGGAAAGAGGTTGGTTCAATGAACCGTATTCATGCGCCTTAAAACACGGATGGTATTGCGCCATGATATTCACGACCGTCTGGGGAGAAATTTCCTCTGCTAGAAATTTCATGATGGAAGCCGTTCCCGCTAGTCCATCGGGCAGCACCAGATGACGGACGAGAAGGCCGCAAAGCGCCAATCCATTTTCATCGATGACAAGATCTCCGACTTGACGGTGCATTTCGCGGAGGGCGTTTCTGGCGATTTCCGGGTAATCCGATGCGCCGGACAGCTTCCCGGCAACGTTCGAATCCCAATATTTGAAATCCGGCATATAAATATCGACAATCCCTTCCAACAATTTCAGCGTATCCGCCGAATCGTATCCGCCGGAATTATAAACGATGCGTAAACGGAAGCCGTTTTCAACGGCGACGGCCAACGATTCGAGAATTTGCGGAACCACATGACTGGGCGTCACCCAATTGACATTATGACAGCCGATCTCCTGCAAATAGAGCATGGCGGAGGCAAGTTCGCGAATTGTGATTTCTTTGCCTTCTCTCAATTGGCTTATATCGTAGTTTTGGCAGAAAATGCAATCCAAGTTGCATCCCGCAAAAAAGATCGTTCCGGATCCCTTTGATCCGCTGATGCAAGATTCTTCGCCATGATGAGGCATGACCGATGATACCAAAACCGCGTCGGCGATCCCACAATTTCCTTTTTCTCCTTCCGAGCGCAGGACGCCGCAATGATGAGGACAAAGACGGCAGGGAGACGTCTGCGCGGCGGCCTGCCGGGCGCGTTCGTAAATCAAAATTGGATCCAAAGTGATTTTACGAATATGGTTCATGATTTTTCACGATTGATACTTTGATGAAAAAATCCAAATTCCATATGTTGTTTCGCCGCCATTTTGATACATTTGATAGCACGAGCGGATCGCGGGAATGGAAGAGCCGGCGTAAATCGTCAATTGCATCTCCATAATACCATCTTGAAAGAATAACGGGAGAAATTTTTTTAATTGAGTTAGAATCAAGGCTTCGAAGAGGGGAAGGCGCCGAAATGGATATCCAAAATAATCCTTATGGACCTCTTCCTCTTCGGATGGATCGAAATAAATCGTAAAATCAGCCTGAGAAAGATGCTGGCAGCCATATAAAAAAAACGTCACGAAATCGCGGTAGCGTAAAGTCGCCGCTTCATTTCCCATATTTGCCGCCAAACGAGCTTTGACGCGGCCTGCGTGAGGGTGCTAACCAAAATGAAAAAAGATGCACGATCAGGGATCATGACAACCTCGAATAATCATAAAGTCTGGATAATCAGCCGAAAATCGATTCGCTCGATACATTCAATGAGTCTATTTTATAGTCTCCTTATCGGATTCTTGCTGCTATTTTGCCATCCTGTTATGGGGCAGACTCGAACGTTCCCCGACCCGCCCGTCATCCTTACGCCGCCGAATAATTCCACCGTCCAATTCCCGGGCGCCGGAGAAGAGATGTATTTCTCGTGGGAGCCCGTCGAGAGAGCGACCGGCTATATAATCAATGTTATTGTTAATAAATTCCCCGCCGCCACAGAGCGTACGTCGGAGACGGAGATTTATCTCGATCTTTCTCTCACTTCCAATCATCTTGGCGCTGCCGTTTCATGGAGCGTTTTGTCTGTATCGGGAACGACGACTTCAACGCAGCCTGCTTTTTCGAACTTTACTTTCGGCATCGAAGGTACGCCCGTGCCGACGCCGCCCCCCTCACCTACGCCGACGCCGCTGCCGGCCCCCACTTTGATTATCCCGGAAGACGGAGAATCTGTTTCAGCGCTGGATCAAATCGTTTTGTTTGATTGGAGCGACGTTACTGCCGCCTCCGCTTACAAATTGACCGTGTATAAGGATAACGGCGTGTTTCTCAATCGCGTCGTCTCAGATTCAAATCGGTTGGAACAATTCCAGCAGCAAATTTTTTCGATTTTTCAGTGGGACGTCCGAACCATCGATAAAGCAGGCAATCTGGGGCGGCAATCTCCCCGGCGCTGGTTTTCGGTCGGTGCGGACTATCTGCCTACTCCAACTCCCTACCCTACCGATCCGGATATCGACGGAAATGGAAGGTTGAACGCCGCCGATCTCTATCAATTCGCCGAACGATACGCCACAAACGATCCTAAAACAGACTTTGACCATTCGGGATTGATCGATCAAAACGATGTATTGCTGTTTTTGGAAGATTTCATCACAGCAAAGCAATAACCAATAGATCGATCTGCAAGCCATTTGATTGCTGAATGGAGCGTTAAAAGATTTCGATTGAACCGCCCCGCTTCAGGATGCGCGATTCTATGAAGGGCGGCATATTCATCCAGGATTGATTGAATCTATTCCGTCAAAAAAGATGAGTTGTCGCTGAAAACTCCCTCCTAAAAAATGACTTTCCAGACCTCTTTCACTTCAGGCGCGCGCCGCTGACAAGTAGCAATTCAATTCCCGCGACGGGATTCTTCAATGATAGGGGGGGGCTTCGACGCGTTCTCGCTTTATTCGTTGGCAGACCGATTTCGCCATCGTCAATCGCGCGAATACGATCAATGCTGTCTCCCGTGGTTTGGACAATTTCTTCTCGAATATTCCTCATGGAAAGCGGGAATAAAGACTTCTTATACATGAAAGGCGTTAATAACGAAGGGGTGACGATTGGTAAACCGTCACCCCTTCAACATAGGCTGTTTTAGCGGACTTGCTTAATCGCCCATCAAGTAGAGTTCCAAGTCGCGGATGATATCGAAGAGAATGCCCATGTTGATGAACGGCTTTCCAGTGGCATTCTGATCGACGCGAGGATAAACGCCTTCCGGCAGGCCGACTAGATCGGCTCGATTCGCTAAACCTTCTTCCGTGAGGAGGAAGTCGGCGGCGCCGGCCGTATGGAGCGTGCCAATCTTGGTCAGAGCCATGATGCCGATGCCCTGGGCGTATTCCACATTGGAATCCTTCTGAATTTCGAAATCGATCAATACAGGTTCGGATCGGCTGAAGCCCAATTCAGGAAGAATGATGTCCGGCGGGTTCGCGCCTTCTGGAACTGCGTGGAAGAATCGACCGAATCCATCGGCGACCACAGCCGAATCCATGCCGGGAACCATTTCTATGTCGATGTAAATCGGCGAATTGGAAACAGGGGCGCCGATAGTCGTCAGAGGCGCTGCGCCGCCAAGTGGATGAATAAATCCGCGCGCATCGAGAACATAAGCCGTCGGCATCACAGATGCATCCGCAGCCGAGATGATTTCGAGATCGACGGCGGGATTCTGGCGATAATCGATGGCGCCTGCGCCAACGCCTTTCTTCGGCGTTTTGACGCGGTCGAACAACTGGACTCCATTTTTATCGACAGAAATCAGAGTGCCGTCCGCCATCAACACAAAGTAAGCTTGGCCGTCATCGGAAAATTCGACGTCGGCTACGGCGTCAACGTTCGAGAAGGTAATCCCCAGATCCGGCAGATACCCGCGATTGGCTTTACCATCGTCGCCGATTTCGGCGGTGAAGATGCCTCCGTCTCCGCGCATGGCCAGAACGGCTTTGATGGCGCCATTTTCCATGTGGATTTCGATATCGCGGTAAACATCGCGTCCTACGAAATACGGGAAGAGGGATACCCGCTCCAGCGCGGAGAGCGCGCCGTCTCCGTTCAAGTCGGTAAGACGCGCTACATCGCCCAATTCATGCAATCCGCCGTATCCGTCTATGATTGCGATGCCCTGATTGGGATTTTCAAAGTCGCCTTCCGCCGGCGTAGGAGGAACTTCCGTGGGCGTCGGCGTGGGTGGTTCTGGAGTCGGAGTCGGGACTTCCGTTTCCGTCGGCGTGGGCAGCTCTGGCGTTGGAGTCGGGACTTCCGTTTCCGTCGGCGTCGGAGGCTCCGGCGTTGGGGTCGGCGGCTCTGGAGTCGGCGTCGGGACTTCCGTTTCCGTCGGCGTCTCTACGACAGTTTCCGTCGGCGTCGCGGTCGGTGGAACCGGCGTCGCAGTAGGCGGAATCGGCGTGTTTGTTGGAGGAACAACGGTCGGCGTTTCCGTCGCGGTTTCCACAGGCGCTTCTGTGGGCGTCGGCGGCGCCGCCGTTGGCGTGACGACTGGGGTTTCAGTGGGGGTTTCAGCGGGCGTCTCGATTTCCTGCGCCCAAATCCCATTTGATGTGACCAACAAACATCCCAAAATGAATCCTAAGGTAATAATAACCGTCTTGCTTCGAGTGGGTGAAACGCAACGATTTAGCATCAGTTCCTCCAACGATGTTTTTTTGAGTACCATAACCTTATAACATAAAACAATTCTTTTTTCAATACTCCATCAGCCATAAAGTTACATTTTTCAATATGTTTGAATTTTATTCCCAAACAGCCAATGCAAGCCTTCAAAATGCACGATGCAATTTAAACTTATTATAATCAATAGAATACAAATAGGGTGAAAATTTTCATTCTTTTTAATATATCAATAAATCGTTTTATTAATAGTTAAAAAAGATTTCATCGATCCTTCTTAAATGGATTCCACAAATATTCTGATTTCATCGGGAAAATTCTTTTTCCCCCATCAAAAAATTCCATAGAGGTTGTTGAGATGTAAAGGTTGGGATGTAATATCGCTATAGAGGATCAATTTGCGCGATTATTGCGCCGCCATGAGCATCCTTGGCGAAATGAAAAAAATAATTCATTGGTTTTTCATTTTGTATTATTCTCAATCGTTGTTCTCTTCTCGAAAGGAGTATGGATAATGACAAAACCATCTCAAAGCGATGTATCAAGACGAACGTTTCTTAAACGAACCGGCCAAAGCGCGGCCGCTATCGCCGCCATGAGCAAAGCCCCGGCGGTTCTAGCCGCAGGATACAGTCCTAACGAAGTCATCGGCGTCGGCCATATCGGCGTGGGCGTGCGCGGAGGCCAATTGGTAACCGACGTAGTCGGCGAACCGGAAAAAGGGCGTCCTGGAATCCAAAACACGAAAGTGTTGGGAATTTGTGAAATTTACAAAGGACACTTGGAAAAAGGTTTGAAACTGAGTTACAACCCGAATTGCAAGTCTTTTCACAACTACGAAGATATGTTGGCGGATAAAGACATCGACGCCGTCATCATCGCCACTCCGGATCATTGGCATTCGAAAATGGTCATCGATGCGGCGAACGCCGGGAAGGATATCTATGTTGAAAAATGCTGGACGCGCACGATCCCCGAAGCGAAAGCCATGCTGAAAGCGGTTAAATATAACAAAACCGTCATGCAGTTGGGACATAATACGCGCTCCAACACGGTGGCCAAACAAGCGGGTGAAGTGCTGCAGACAGGCCTCCTCGGCCCTATCCACTTCGTACGCACGGGAATTTTCCGCAATCGGCCGATGGGGCAGGACGAATGGCGCTGGTACGGCTGGTACAGCGATTTCAACCGACCTGATGAAGCGATGGTGCGCGAAAACCTCGATTGGCCGCGCTTTTTGGGCAGCGCCCCCTATCATCCCTTCAGCATGGAGCGATTCTGGCATTGGCGCTGCTTCTGGGATTATGGCACGGGCATCGCCGGCGATCTGCTTTCTCACTCGTTCGATTTCGCCAACTACATCCTGAAACTGGGAATTCCGGAAAAATGCATGTGTTCCGGAGCGAACCATGTATTGAAAGACGGCCGCGAAGCCCCCGACACCTGGAACACCATTTACGAATATACCAGTAAAGACTTAACCCTGGTTTGGAACTCGACTTTCAACAGCATGGCGGAATCGCCCGGACCATTCGATATTGACATTCGTGGTAAGGAAGCCTTAATGAAAGTCAGCCAGGGGAATTATCAAGTCTTCCCCGAAGAAACTTCCTTGAAATACAAAAAAGAGCTGGATTCCGGCGAGATGACCGCCGGGAAGCCTTTTAAGGAATTCGATCCCAAGGAAACCGATCCTCTGCCCAGTCACATGCAGGATTTCTTCAACTGCATGCGCACTCGTCAAAAACCCATTGATAACGAGGATGAGGCGTTTGTCGAAGCGGTAACCAGCATCATGTCTGTGGTATCCTATTTCGAAGAACGAATGGTGAAATGGGATGCGAATCGGCAGGAACTTCTTTAGGCGTAAAAAGTAGTCAGAACTTGTCTGGCTGTTCGCTGTTTCAAACAACGGATTTTTTTATAAGAGATATATTTTAGGAGACCCAGGAGAGAGAAAATCTCTCCTGGGTCTCCCTTGAACAGCATGAGATAGTCAGGGGGGCAAAAATCGCCCGAAAACCGATTTGAGCATTCATTTTTAAAATATCATGACCTTATTTCGAGACGGACAATGCGAACCTTTGAAGCGATGGCCGGAAATCTATCAAATTGTCGGCTTCGCCTTCTGCGCGCTGTTCATCAATTTGGTCGTAGGATTATTAATCGCTCCGCTCGACTTGTATGGCGCCCAAGAAATCAAACAACAGATGATCGAAAACCGTGGATTATTTTTCACGTTTTTTCTCATCGTAATCGTCGCTCCGTTTACAGAAACCATTTACGGGCAGTGGCTGCCCCTTTTTGTCGCAAGAATCGCAAAACGAACGCCTTTTATGCAATTGCTCTGGGCGGCCTGCTGGTTTTCGATTCTCCATATTCCAGATGGCTTCTCTGCTATTCTACAAAATTTCGGAGTGGGATGGGTGTTGGCCGGCAGTTTTCTCTTTTGCCGATATGACAGTTGGCTCAAATCCTATCGAGTTACGTCCATCGCTCACGCCATTCACAATCTGACTGTTTTTATGATTTCATAAATCTACGAACCGGCCATTCGGTAATCATACAAGCAATCAATTAATCAGAGCCTTCGAATTCCAAATCCACCGCCGATTTCAATAATGGATCCCGTGGAAAAATCGAAATATCCCTGCGCCAGAGCGCTGACGGCTTTGCCAACATCCTCCGGCGTCCCCCAGCGCGGCTGAGGAGTCAAACCATCCCCTATTAATTGATCGTATTTTTCTTTCACCACTGACGTCATATCCGTCGCAATGATCCCCGGCTGAAGTTCAAACACCCAGATCCCCTCGCCGGCCAATCGATCGGCGAACAATTTCGCCGTCATGGATAAAGCCGCTTTGGATAGACAGTACTCGCCTCGATTGGTGGATGATGTATACGCGGAAACAGAGGTTACGAAGATGATGCGGCCGGCGTCGATTACGCCGGAGCGCTTCAAAGAAATCATTTTGTTGGCGGCGTACTGCGTAAGAAACAAAGGGCCCGTGAGGTTGGTGTCCATGACATATCGGTAACTTTCCATCGACATGTCCAGCCAATCGGCGCGGACTTTAGGAGCGACGCCGGCGTTATTGACCAGAAGATCCAGCCGGCCGAAGCGAGCGAGGGCTTCATCGACAAGCCGCTTGCGGTCGGCTTCGTCTGCGATGTCGGCTTGAACAATTTCGGCTCTTTTTCCCTGTTCCTCCACAAGTTTTTGCGTTTCCCGGGCGGCTGCTTCGTTTCCCGCATAGTTGACGACGATATCATACCCCGCTTTGGCGGTTTCAACGGCGATTCCGCGCCCGATTCCGCGGCTCGATCCTGTCACAATGGCGCAAGGCGTTCCTGACATAGTCAAACTCCTGGATTTATTTCCTAAGGATGAGATTTTCGCTTCACGTCCAATCGATTGAAATGAATAAGAATGTTTTTCGCAAAGACATTACGCCGATGCGATCATTCTCCTTCGCGCGATGTGAAACGTTTTAAAAATGATGGTAAGATAGGAACGAAGGGCCGTCGAGAGGCGTGAACCGGAAAGGAACGCTGAATGCTGCATCAACATCGTTTTCTTTTTTTAATTGGTTTGATTGCGCTGATTGCTGTGAGTATTGTTATAATCGAAAGATTTCTGGCTAAATCCCGTCTTGATTTTGTCGTCAATCTTGTGCAAATCGCTCATGAAAATGTCGCGTTTTCTTACGATTTCCCTGCAAAAGGAATGTCGCCCGCAGAAATCGAGTCGGCCGGCGGGCTTATTATCCCCGATATCCCCGATCACCCCGATATTCGGCGCGCCATCAACGATTTTCCCCGATTTCTACAGTCCAATTGGGATTTTGCTGTACGAATGAGGGATAAATATCAAAATTACGATCTGACCGGAATTCTTCCTGCGCGAAAAACCGAAGAGCAGACTGTTTACGATTTCGAGGCGACCGGTGGGAAAAAAGTACATCTCAATTTTATGCCCGAAAAACGCTTGAACGATTTATCCGAACTTTTCCAAAATGAAATGCGATCGGTCTCGATTTCGTATTATAAGAATAAACAGCCCGACCGGTTGTTATTCGGCCAGTGGAGCAGCGAATCGATGGGCTTCAACCTTAAATTTTATTCCAATGGCGTCCCCGAGGAATATGTTTTTATCTACCAAGGCATGCTGCTTGGCCCCGCCGTCCGCTGGGGGCGGGACGGCGCTGTTTTGGAAGCGCACTTCTATCATCGGCCGCAGATGCTTACTATCGAGAAAGGCGTATCGTAAACCGCAAGTTATGAGCACAACAAGCATTCAATTACCCTGGATGGCGCTTCTAATTCTTATCCTTTTGGCAATCGTCGGATTGGCGTTTTTGCTGAAAAAATGTTGGCATGGAATACGCTTTCTTCTTTTTCTGATGCGGGGAGGCGCATTACCGCCCAAAGAAGAATCATTAAGCCAAGAAGAAACGCTTTCTACTATGGACGAAAACGCGCAGGCGCTCCTCAATGGCCGAATGCGCGAAGTATGGTATTCTTTTTCTCCGGTGCAATGGTTGGATCTCAAGATCCTGCAGAGCGACTGCCGCACATTGGTCCAACAAATCGCCGGTATTTACTTCCCTGAGGCCAAACAGCCGGAATTGGAAGTTACGCTGTTGGAATTGCTGCAATTCAACGAACGCATCGCGCACCGACTCCGTTTGCTGCTGGAGGAATTTCCCAGTTTTCACCGGTTGACGATCGCCAATATTCTGGAAGCCAGATCGCTCCTGGAAAGAACAAAGCAGACTATCGACAAAAAGGGCGTCCAAACGAGCCGCCGCATCGCCAGCCGCATCTGGACGGCCATTAATGCGATCAATCCCAATTACTGGATTCAACGCTTTTTGTTTCGCGGAGCGTCCGAAATGATCGGCCGCAAAGTCCTGACGTCGGTTTATCGAATCGTCGGCGTGGAAGCGATCCGCTTATATCAAGCGTCCGCTCGCCAGACTCATTTGAAGACATTGGATGAAAAAGACATCATCGAGCCTGAAGCAATCATGGAAGAGGTGATTCAGGAGAAGTCAAGCGAATCTGCAAACTTGGCTTCGGAAGGGGATTCCCGGCCGGAAAACCCCGATCAAAAGGAAGAGAAAATGACGCAGGATCAAGAGTGGATATTCCCCGGTGAAGAAAATGACTCCCCCGAGAACAAATCGAAAGAGGATGCGGAAAAACTCGGTTCATCGATTACTCGTGTTTTTTCTTCTTTTATAGAAGGATCGCTGCATTTATGGGATAAGATGGTGAGTTTGGATAAAGTCATCGAATCGTTTCAAACCAAGGGAGAATCTGTCCAATGCTTGTCGGACATTGAAAAACTGCCGGTCGAATCTCTTGACGAAGCGGCGGATGGATACATTCGCAAAGGTCGATGGGCCACGGCGGCGGAGGGGGCGGCGACGGGCTTCGGCGGCTTTTTGCTGCTTAGCGCCGATGCGGTCTCTCTTCTGGCTTTGCAGTTGCGCACCATCCAGCAGATCGGCTACTGTTATGGATTCGACGTATCCCGGCCGGAAGAAAAATTGTTCGCCGCCAAACTCCTGGCGGAAGCCTACAATCACCCGGCAGGCAAAGAAAAAGACGCCCTCAAGCGCGAAATGCGGATGGCGGCTGGAATGTTGGGAGGGAAAACGCCTTTTGGACTTTTGCAGAAGCGTTTATTTGTACAGGGATTTTCGAAAATCGCTCAAAAAATCGGCCTCCGCTTCGGGAGCCGCAAGGCCGCGCAGTTCGTTCCCATTCTTGGATCGGCGGTCGGAGGCATCGTCAATCAGCAAGTCACAAAGGATATCGCCAATACTGCGAAAGAGGTCTATAGGGACCGTTTGTTAGAGAAAAAGAAATATGATAAGAAAGATACGACTGATTGATCTTACCGTGGATCTTTCCATTATTTATCGACATTGGGAACAAGCGCAATAATGGACTCGCCGGCTTGAGGGATTATGTCTTTCTCCGCGTCGCAAATGCGGATTTTTTTGTTTTCATCGATCACGAAAAAGGGGATCACGTTTTCCTGATAATATTTTTTAAATTTATCGTAACTAAATTCTTGGGTGATCTTTGTTTTTTTAATGATAAATCCCCCCATGATTCGGTGGACGATGGAGGGATAAGTCACATGTTTGCCGAAAAGATGCCTGCCATGAAAATGAATCGCGATATTTTCCTCTTGTAGTTTGGGATCCCTGGGCTTTAACTGAAAAACGCTGGAACGATCAAAAACGTCCGAAAAATGATTGCAGGCCATCGCATTGATCTCGTCGTTGGAGGTTAGCGCTAAAACCTTCCCGATGCCGCTCAGAACGAGAAAATCCGAAAAAAGATTGCCATGATATGTAGGAAGCCCTTCCAGCCGGGCCGCTTTGATATTGGAGCGGTCTGTGTCAACCAGCAGGACATGACACCCCTCCTGGTAAATCCGTTTAGCCAACTCTCTCGACCAATCGTGCGCTCCGATAAACAAAAATCCATCCTGCCCCGGTTCGGCCGCTTTTAACCAACGCGCCGCGGGGCGCGCTGTAAAGCCGTAAATGAGCACGGTGCAGACAATGACAAGAAATGTCACGACGATCAACTGCTCCGCCTGGGGGAATCCTTCTTGAATCAGCCGCAAGGAAAAAACCGACGAAACAGACGCCGCTACAATCCCTCGCGGGGCCATCCAGGCAAGAAACGCTTTTTCTCTTATGGAAAAATTGGATCCTATTGTAGAGACGAAAACTGCGATTGGACGAACGACAAAAATGAGCGCTGCGACAAATAAAAGCGTTTTTGCATTGATGGCGGATATATATTCCCAGCGCAGCCTCGCGACCAATATAATGAAAAGGCTGGATAAAAGCAAAATGCGCAAATCTTCCTTAAAATGGACGATGCTCCGAATCGAAATGGACTTTTGATTGGCCAGCACAATCCCCATGACGGTGACTGCCAGCAGCCCCGATTCCTCGTGCAGCATATTGGAGGCCACGAACGCCGCGATAACCATCATGAGCGAAATGGGATTTTGCAGAGAATCGGGAATCCAATATTTTTGGATCAAAAAATGCAGAGATTTCGAAAAAAGAACTCCGATCAACAATCCCGATGCAATCGTTTGAATGACTCCCAGCAAAACGATGGAAACCGCTGAATCCCACAAATTTTTAAGAATAATCTCAAACAGCAGCACCGCCAGGACTGCGCCGACCGGATCGATTAAAATTCCTTCCCATTTCAGGGTGGAGCTCAACCGCTGATTCGGCCTGACATGCAGCAAAAGAGGCCCGACGACTGTAGGGCCGCTGACAACCAGAATCGCGCCTAAAAGAAGGGATATGTTGAATTCCAATCCCAGCAGAAGATAGGCGAAGATCCCCCCGGCGAGCCAGGTCGCCAACGCTCCAATGGAGATGAGATTCCGGACTACGGGGCCAATTTCTTTGAGCTCCGAATAGCGGAGCGTCAATCCGCCTTCGAACAAAATAATCCCGACGGAGCACGAAACAATCGGCAGCAGCAAATCGCCGAACAAGTGATCGGGATCGAGAAACCCGGTCGCCGGCCCCGCCGCGAAACCGGCGATGAGCAGCAACAGAATGGAGGGAAGGCGAAAATGCCACGCCAGCCACTGGGCGCCGATCCCCAGAACAAGAATACTCGCCAATTGGAGAAGCTGTGTTTCATGCATATTTAGGCCGCCTGTTCAACGATACGTGATTGAGTATTTTATTGGATCTCCCCAAAAAAAGTAGTGAATGATGGATTTTCCCCTCAAGGAGCGCGGCGTCTCCTCCAAAATTCATGGAAGGATGTACAATATCGAACATCGCAGCAAGAACCGTAATGTTTCATGCTCTTTTCGCCAAATGCATCAAATCAACAGGAAAACGTTGGCGGGAAAAAAGAGGGCATCCAAACCGAATTGAACGCTTTTGGAGTGTAAGGAATGCCAGAAAACGGAGCCATTTATCCTTCCAATTTTATTCGAGACATCGTAAAAGCGGATGTAGAAGCCGGAATCAACGGCGGTCGCGTACACACTCGCTTCCCCCCTGAGCCTAACGGTTACCTGCATATCGGTCACGCCAAGGCCATCTGCATCACCTACGGCGTGGCCGAAGAGTTCGGCGGGAAATACAATCTCCGCTTTGACGACACCAATCCTGCCAAAGAAAAAGACGAATACGTCGAAGCGATTCAACAAGACATCAAATGGCTGGGATTCGATTGGGAGGATCGGCTCTTTCATGCGTCCGATTATTTCGAACAGCTTTATGAGTGGGCGATTGAATTGATCAAAAAAGGCAAGGCGTATGTCTGCGATTTGAGCGATGAAGAAATGCGCGAATACCGAGGCACCGCCAATTTCGGCAAAGACGGCGTTCGTGAAACGCCTCCCGGAAAAGACAGCCCTTATCGGAACCGCTCCGTGGAAGAAAATCTCGACCTGTTCGAGCGAATGCGCAAAGGCGAGTTTCCCGACGGATCCAAGACGCTGCGCGCCAA
This sequence comes from Candidatus Omnitrophota bacterium, assembly GCA_016934335.1. Lineage (GTDB taxonomy): Bacteria > Hinthialibacterota > Hinthialibacteria > Hinthialibacterales > Hinthialibacteraceae > JAFGTC01. Next base: position 78,038 of record JAFGTC010000261.1, read on the forward strand.
AATCGACATGGCGCATCCCAACTTGAACATGCGCGACCCGGTCATGTACCGCATCATGCGTAAAACCCATTACCGCACCGGCGACAAATGGTGTATTTACCCAACCTATGACTGGACTCATGGGCAGTCGGATTCCATCGAGAAGATTACGCATTCGATCTGCGATATCGGATTCGAAAATCACCGCCCCTTATATGACTGGTATATCGAGCAGCTGGGCATCTTTCCATCCAAACAATATGAGTTTGGGCGATTGAACTTGACATACACTCTGCTTAGCAAACGCTATCTGCGCCAATTGGTTGAAGAGAATTATGTGTCGGGATGGGACGATCCCCGACTTCCCACGCTGTGCGGCATGCGGCGGCGCGGCTTTACGCCCGAATCCATTCGAGAGTTCGTCAAGCGCATCGGCGTCAGCAAAAGCGACGGGATCGTTGAAATCCAACAGTTGGAGCACTGTCTGCGCAATCATCTTAATAAAATCGCGCCGCGCGTCATGGCTGTACTCAATCCGCTTAAAGTAGTGATCACAAACTATCCCGAAGGGCAGACGGAGGAACTGGAGGCCGTCAACAATCCAGAAGACGCCTCGGCAGGAACGCGCAAAGTTCCTTTCAGCCGCGAACTCTACATTGAGCGCGATGATTTCATGGAGGCTCCTCCCAAGAAATTCTTCCGCCTGGCGCCCGGCCGGGAAGTGCGCCTGCGCTACGCTTATTTCATTACCTGCCAAGAAGTCGTCAAAGACGAAAACGGCGAGATCATCGAACTGCGCTGCGCCTACGATCCGGCGACGCGCG
>JAFGTC010000262.1 GCA_016934335.1 Candidatus Omnitrophota bacterium
GATTCCCGGTTCGCCGCCCAGCAGAATTACGGAACCTGGCAGCACGCCTCCGCCCAAGACTCGATCCACTTCGCTCAGGCCGGTCGAGCGGCGATCCGCTTCCATCCCGGAAATCTCGCTGAGGGGCAGCGCTTTTTCCGGAGAGCGACAATCACGCTGCAGCGCTGCTTCGCGGTTCGTTTCCGGACGAGTCGTCTCTTCAACGGCCGTGTTCCATTCGTCGCATTGAGGGCATCGCCCGAACCATTTCGGTTGAGCATGGCCGCAAAGGGTGCAGGCGAAGACGGTTTTAGATTTTGCCATGATCAAAGGTTATCCGCCGAACTGAAGGCCGCTTCTCTCTTCTCGCAGAAATCGATTAGAATCGCACTTTTAAACCAAGATTGGGATATTGATCATCTGTAACGTCTTGAACGCCGCCGACAAGATAGATTTTCTTCCAGAGTAAAAATTCCGTATAGGCGTCCAGTCTCTCGTGATCTTCATCGGTCAATCCCACACCTTCCAGGCCGATCATCCAGCGGTCGAAAATCTGCCAATCCAATCCCAGCCCGAATTCAGATTCAATGATGCCGCCGTGAAAGGTTACAGGGCCGAGTATATAACCCAACTGGCCTTCAAAATCATTGGCCGTCCCCAAACTGTTGCCTCCGAGATAGAGGAACATCTCATCCGACATCCGATAGCGCACGCCAAGATCGACGCGCGCATTATTATCGTCCGAATCGAAGCGGGGCCGGTCGGGAAAATAGCGGCTGTCTACTTCAAAGTCGAAGCGTGATCCTAAATCGGAGACATGCCCCAATACGTCCGATGCATAAGAAATAGTATGCTCAACCGATTCCGATAATTCGGGATCGTTGATCAACCTGCCGGCCAGGCCGTCTCCTTCATCGATGCGCTGGATGAGATGATTGACCCGGTCGGACGCGGTTTTGGCGTTGACCGAAAATTCCTTGATTTGATTCATCGCCTCCCGGATGTCGGGCCGATTTTCATCAAGAATCGAGTCGAATTTAACCATCAACTGATTGGCGTTCGCAGCCGATTTTTTCAATTCATCGCTTAATGACGTAAGTTGGCCGCTGATGATCTCGAGCTTATCCGGCAGTTCTTCTCGAAGCGTTTTAGCGATAACGGATGTACTTTCCAAGGTATCCTTGATATGCGGCCGATTTTCATTAATCAGGCTTCGCGCGTCGCTGACAAATAATTCGGATGATGCAATGAGGGAATTGAGGTTCGCCGTCGCCGTTTGAGTGTTTTCAAGGATGGTTTTCAGCCGATTATTTTCTCCTCCCAACAAATTATTCATTTCTTGGGAAAATTGTTCTAAATTGGCGATCAAATCGGTGATATTATTTTGGAATTTCTCATCAGCGAAAATAATATTAAGCGATCCCACCATCTTCTGAATCTCGACGACCGCTTCCGACGCCAGCGCCATGACGCGATCCAACTGTTGGGGGCCTTTCCCATTGATTCGGGCGCCTTCCGGCGCCTCCTCCAGATGCCCGAAGGTTATTTCGATATATTGTTCGCCCATCATGCCCATGGTTTGAATCGTCGCTTCGGAGTCATAAGCGATGTGCGCGTTATCGTTCACGCTGACATCAACCTTGATATAAAATGTCGGCGTGGGCTCCATGACGGTTTCGAGGGCGATATTCGTTACTTCCCCGACGTTCAGGCCGGCTTGTTTGACCGGCGCGCCTTTCTCGAGTAGACCGGTATTTTTGAAAAAGACAGGATAAATGCGCTTGTGGCCGGAAAACAAACCGCCGCCCATATTTATGGTGAAAAACAAGAACACGCCGAATACGGCAAGAACAAATACGCCTAGTTTAATTTCTTTGTTCATTTTTCGTCTTTTTCTCGCATTACATATTGGATAACGGTCCGACTGATTTCCCTTGAATGAACTGTTGGACAATCTCGTTGTCCGTTTCTCTTGTTTCTTCGGGCGATCCCGTAAAGATCACTTTTCCGTTTAACAGCATCGAAATATGACTGGAAATCTTGAAAGCGCTCGCCATATCGTGAGTAATGACTACCGATGTCGCATTTAACTCCTCCGCCAGCGAGGCGATTAAATCGTTGATAGCATCCGCTGTGACCGGATCCAAGCCCGAAGTCGGTTCATCATACAATAAAATCTTCGGTTTTTGCACGATGGCGCGAGCCAACCCCACGCGCTTCTTCATGCCGCCGGATAACTCAGACGGCATTTTATCCAGAATATCGCCTAATTTTACCTGGCGCAGGGTATGCATGACGATGTCTCGGATCTCCGACTCTTTTAATTTGCGTTCTTCATACAACGAGAAGCCGACGTTTTTCAGGACGTTCAATGAATCAAACAGCGCCGCATATTGGAAAATCAAACCGACTTTCTTACGAATGCGGAAGAGATCTTTTTCCTGGTAATCCGTGATATTTTCACTGTCGACGATGACCGTTCCTTTGTCCGCTTTCATCAGTCCGCAGACATGCTTGATTAAAACGCTTTTCCCCTCGCCGCTGCGACCGATGACCGATCGAATTTCTCCGGGGGCGACAAACAAATCCGCGCCCTGCAGGATTGGCTTGCCGCCCAATCGCTTGTGGACATTTTTCATTTGAATCATGTATCCGTTCATGGAAACATGAGAATGCGCGGAATTTTCAACTCTGTTTGTCATATCTATGGAAATATCCGTATGATCCAAGCGGATAAGAAGAAATTCGCGATCAAAATCAAAATCGACGAATGAACGACCGATTCCGTCGTCGATTCGCCCACGCCTTGCGCGCCGAATCCCGTCTCGAATCCTTTATGGCAGCCGACGATGGCCACAATCATGCCGAAAAAAATGGTTTTGAATATACCGCTTACATAATCTTCAATGGTAAGCCACTGCCAGATGCTCGTGATAAATAAACCGGCGGGGATGTTTAAAATAAAAACTCCCACTAACAATCCACCTCCGATTCCCACAGCGATCGAGAGAACGGTCAAGGCGGGGAACATGAAGGTCGCCGCGACGAATCGAGGAACCACCAGGTAACTGATGGGGTTGGCGCCCAGACATTTCAAAGCGTCGATCTGCTCTGTTACTTTCATGGTGCCGATTTCAGCGGCGATGCCCGCCGCCACCCGACCCGCCAATACTACGGAGGTTAACACCGGCCCGATTTCCCGAGCGAAACTGATGGCCGCTATGCCGCTGGCATAGTGCTTCATCCCCAGCGGCTGCAGTTGAATCCCCGTCTGCAAAACCAGCACCATGCCTGTAAACGTAGCGGTCAAGAGCGCGATCGGCACCGACATGACTCCAATGGAAACCATTTGATCGACGATCATCCGGATGCGCCACGGCCTCCGGAAACTGATCAGAAGAGTCTGAAAAAAAACCTCCGTCATACGTCCGATTCCTTCGAGAAAATGGGACGTTTTCATGCCGATGTCTAATAGAATAAAATCTGCGTTTTTTTCGATGTTCATTGATTTCGTCAGCGCAGCCGCTTTTCAGCGAGTTAAATTTCGATTATGACGGCTGCTATTCCGCTTCGGCGGCGAGTTCATCCACGTATTTAGCCGCCGCAATGGCCGCCGTGACTCCGTCGCCCACCGAACTGGCCATTTGACGCGCCGCGTCGGTGCGGCAGTCGCCGCAGGCGAACAGACCGGGAATATTTGTGCGCATCCACAAATCGATTTTGATCAAATGATGGTCATCCAATTCCACCAAATCTTCCACTAACTTCGTGTTGGGAATATGGCCGACAAAAATAAAAACGCCGTCTATCGGATGGTCTTTTATTTCGTTGGTTTTTACATTCCTCAGAACGACCTTTTCTACTTTCTCGCCGCTGACGATTTCCTCCACAACCGAATCCCAGATAAAATGGATTTTCTCGTGGGCGAAGGCGCGATCTTGAAGAATGGCGCTGGCGCGTAGTTGATCCCGGCGATGGACGATTGTGACCGAGTTGCAATACCGGGTTAAAAAAAGCCCTTCCTCCACAGCCGCATCGCCTCCGCCTACAACAATGACGTCCTTCCCCCTGAAAAAAGCGCCGTCGCAGGTTGCGCAGTAAGAAACGCCCGTCCCCACATTCTTTTCTTCGCCGGGAACGCCTAATTTTCTCGGATCGGCTCCCATGGCCAATATTACGGAACGGGCGGTTAATTCCTTATTATCCGCGACGACGACGAACTGGCGATCATCCCGGCGAATTTCACTCACCGTCATATTTTTCAGCTCAGCGCCGAATTTTTCCGCCTGCCGTTGCAGGCGATCAGCCAATTCATAACCTGTTTCCGGCTCGGGGAAGCCGGGATAATTCTCCACGGCGTCTGTCAGAGAGATTTGTCCTCCCGTCGGCCCCTTCTCCAGAATCAGCGTGCTGAGATTGCCGCGCGCCGTATAGATGGCGGCGGCGAGACCCGCCGGACCGGCGCCAATAATGATCGTATCGTATATCGTTTGCTCCATATCTCTTATCCTTTGTATTGTGAGCGGCTCGCGTTCTTGTTTCTGAATAGCATTTTATATCCATCCAAGAAGATTGGCTACTCAACTAGCGATTCTCTAGAGTATACGATACTCTTTATTTCAGCCAAATATTCATAGACGGCGTCTGTTTATTTTTAGATACATGACCTATTGGCCGACCGTCATGAAATGTATTCTTCTCTCTTTTCATAGCAGCAAGGACACGGCAGGAGTGACTTTCAGGGAAAATCTTTTGGAGAAACACCTTTTTTAGAAATGGAGAAATGAAAAATGAGACAGATTCATCGGCTGTTTTCTTGGCTTTCCATCGGCGTTATGGGAATTTGCGTTCTAGCGGCATGTCCCGCCAACCGACTCGCCGCGGCCGGCGATTCTTTCGATTGTCTTCTGCAGGCGGAGCGCAACGCCTGGCAGGCCCAAAAGGCGTTCACCGAATGCCTGCAATTCACCCGCGGCTGGCTGGCGCATCGCGATCCGCGCTCCGGCCTCATCCCCCGAAATCTCACTCGCGACAATCATTGGAACGCCAAAGATTCGGCGGCGGATAATTATCCCTTCATGGTGCTGACCGCCGCCTTGCTGGATCGCGAACTTTTTTATAGTACTATGATTGAAATGCTGGAAAGCGAAATCCGCCTGACGAATCGCCTCGACAATCTGCCCGACGATTTCGACTTCGCTGAGCAGCGGTTTCTGCACGAAAAAATCGATTTAAATCGATTGATTTTCGGCAGTTCGGAATATGTGAAAGACGGCTTGATTCCTTTGACCGAATGGATGGGAATGAGCCCTTGGGCGGGCCGCATGATCGGCATCCAGAATTCCATCTGGAAGCATGCTCCCTTTGAAACCGACTACGGTAACATTCCATCCGACGATTTCGAAATCAACGGCGAACAACTCCAGGTTTTGTGCCGGTTGTATTGGATGACCGGCGATGACCGATGCCGGCAATGGGCGTTTCGCATTGCTGATTATTATCTCTTGGATCATCTTCCCACCGACGGAGAGCGTTTGAGCCTGGATGACCACGGCTGCGAAATTATCGGCGGATTGGCCGGCGCATATTACCTTGCGTCAAAAACCGATCCGGATCGGCGAGCCAAATATCGAGAACCCATTCATCGCATGCTGGATCGCATTCTCGAAGTCGGCGCCAATGATGACGGATTGTTCCACATGGTTATCAATCCGCAGACCGCCGACGTGCTGCGCGACGAGTTGACCGATAATTGGGGATACGATTACAACGCCGTTCTGAACGTCGCCCAATTGGATGATGAATCCTGCTATTACGAGGCCGTCCGCCATGTTTTGGAGAATATCCACAAATATGTTTATTACCCCTGGGAGGGAGGCGGATCGGATGGATACGCCGATTCCATCGAAGGCGGCCTCAATTTATTGAATCGCATCCCGATCGATAGTGGATTCCAATGGGTGGATGACAGCATGGATATTCTCTTGGCCAAACAGCGTCCCGACGGCGTTATCGAAGGCTGGCACGGCGACGGCAACTTCGCCCGCACGGCTTTGATGTACGCATTGTGGAAAACGCAGGGCGTTCATATTCAACCGTGGCGGGCGGATGTCGCGTTTGGCGCAGTATTCGACGGCGGCAACTTGTATATCACTCTTCGCAGCGATTGGAATTGGTCTGGCGTGATAAAATTCGATCCCCCGCGTCACAAAGTCTATCTGAACCTGCCCTCCGATTATCCGAGAATCAATCAATTTCCCGAATGGTTTACGGTGGATGTCGACCAAATCTACGCAATCACCCTGAATGGCGTCGACCAAGATCCCCAGAAGGGCGGAGATCTTCTTAAAGGCCTTCAAGTTCAATCCAAGGCCGGCGTTCCCTTGCATGCAACCGTTACTCTTCTTGATTCAAAACAGTAAGAATATTTGGCGCCAATGGAGCGTCAATAAAATATGGATAAATATTCCTAGCTGTTTTGCTATAGGCTTCGATAGTGAAATAGAATCATGATGAAATGCTTTAGACAAATTATCGATTGCGATAAGGAACCGGTAAAAGTATTTCTTGCGAGAATTTATAATCGGTTTATAATAAAAGAAGATTACTATAAATTATTGAAATGATTGCATATAATTTATTGCAGATTTAGTTTTTGGATATTTACGAATGATGCGCTCTTTTATGTGGTTTCGTATGTTGAATTTCGCCATTTTTTTCAGTTTGACTCCCATCCTTCTGCTGACGGCGGGCTGCACCGCGACGACTGGAGGCTCTATCAGGGCGAATTACACTAAAGTCAGTCAAATTCAAGAAGCGGATAAATTTTTCGAGAAAGGTCAGTATCAAACAGCCCTCCTGAAGTATTCCAGCTATGTGTATGCTCCTTTTCCCAATAAAAAATTCGAAGATTACGCCGTCTATAAAATGGGGCTCTGCCAGTTCTTACTCAATCAATATCACGACGCCCAAAAAACAATCAACCTCTTGCAGAGCAAATATCCCGGTTTTGAATATATGCAGCAGGCGAATGATCTGAAGATGAGAACCGAAGAAAAGATCAATTCGAACAATAAACTTCTTGCCCAGAAATGGTCTGATCTGCAAAAAGATATATCCAAAACAGAACAATTAGCGGCGCAAAATCCCCAAAATCCCGACTATACGTTCCAATTGGGCGATTTATATTGGGATGCCGGACGCTTTGACGATGCGTTAAAGCAATACGAAGCCGCCGCAAAATTGGATAAGTCTTTTTTGGAAAAAAAAACGCTGCGCAGCCGCATCCGAATTACGACCGATGGAGAATTTCGATTACGCGACCCGCTCTATGAAAATATTCAAAAATCCAGCCCGATCAAAGTCGTTGACATGCGGCGCGATCGAATTGAGCGAGAAGATTGGCTCGGGACGTATGAATCGATCCGATTGAGCGGATATGTTAAAAACGATGGATTATACGATGTGACGAATGTCAACATCGAAGTGGCCATTTACGATTTTTTCGATACGATTCAAGAAACGAAAATCGTTTCGATCGGCGACTTGCGCGCGGGTGCACAACGCCCGTTTTCTGTTCTCTTTAATCAATATCGTGGTTTAGGCATCGACATTACGAAATACACAACGGAAGTGTTCTATGACGAACCCGCCGCTGCAAAACGCTGATCAGGCAACAACATTGTGTGGAAGAAAGAAATCAATGGATGGGTTGACGGCATGATTTTCTCCCCTATTTCTCCAAAACGGACGGCGTTTTATTTTATCGGACTAATGGGGTTGGTCTGGATCGCATCACTTTGCTCTGCTGCTCAACCCCAAATTCAACGCGATGCCAATACTTTTGCCTTACAAGGCAACGCCTTGGAAGAAATCTGCAAATTTTATGAAGGACAGCCGGATGGACCTTATCAAGTGATGATCGAAGTCATCATCTTTGAAGTCTTTCTCAAAAATTCCGACAGCATCGGCTTCATTTACGATATTTTGGGAGAAGTCGGTGAATTCTGGGGCACCAATCTGGCCGGCGATCCAACTTTGGAAAGCGATTTAAGCGTCTTGGGAACGGGAAACCGGAATGAACTTAAACCCGCCGGCGCCAATATCGCCTTCAATATCTTCGAAAGCGACGACGACAGCCGCGTCGAAGCGGTTTTCCAAGCCCTGGCGGAAGATCAAGTCGTTCAAGTCTATTCCAATCCTCGGTTGGTAACCCTCAATGGCGTCGCCGCCCGGCTGGAAACTGGCGAAGAAGTCCCCTTTCTAGAGCGCAAAAATTTGGGTACAACCGAGACTTTTACTACCAATTTCAGGAAAACGGGCGTCACTCTCGATATAACTCCTAATGTAGAATTTTCCGAAACGGACATCCAACGCGAAAAGCCTATTATCTCCACCAATATCAGAGTGAGTCTTGCCAGCATCTCTCGCTATCGTGAAGAAGAAGGTTACACGCAGCCGATTGTAGATACAAGGAACTTTCAAACCATTGTCCCCCTGCGGATCGGCCAGCGCATCGTCATCGCCAGTCTCTACCGCGATGTTCAACAGAACTTTACTCGCGGCGTCCCTATTTTAAAGGATGTCCCCGTTTTCGGTCGATTGTTCAAAGGAACGACCGATCGAAATGAAGTATCGCAGCTTTTTGTGATGGTTCGCCCCGACTTGTTTGACTATCAGGGCCAGCAAATCCAATCGGGCGCGGATGCAACCGATCCCGAACAAACCTCCAAAGAATTTCGACAACTTTTGGAAGATCGAGCGCGGAAAATTGAAGGCCGCTCAAGTACGTTTGAAGAGTTTCGCGAACTTTTTATCGATCGCGACACTCCCCAATAATTACGATTTTTTTTGACAAAAAACGCTTTGAGAAATTACGCTATGCGATCGAAATGCACCCCATTCAAATTCTTGAAGAGAATATTCATCTTCGCCTGCCTGGTGTTCATCTTCATGGCGGGAAGCGCCAATTCCATTTTCGCCCAAAGCAACTTAAAGCCTACCATCCAAATTTCCGCCAATGTCTATACATATCGGCTGGATGGACAAAAACAACTCGGGATTTTCTATCAATACAATCGCGACAAAGGCTCTGTTCAAAACAGCGACGTTTTTCTGCCCGGTACGGAAAATACAGAAGAGCAACCTATCGGCGCGCTTGACGTCTCCGGCAGTTTCGCCTCGATTAATTATGGATCAATCGACTACAACCTCAAAACCGCTGTCGAAGAAGGACGCGCTACACTGATCAATCATCAAAGAGCAATGGTCGCCGATGGCGAACGATTTAGTTTCATCGTTGGAGAAAAGACGCCGATCACGGTTATCGAAGTGAAAGGCTCGAATGTTAGTTTGAAAACAGAAGATCGAGACACAGGCATTAAATTAAACGGCACGCCCCGCATTTTCCGGAGCACGAACGTCTTAATAGACTTGGAAATCGAATCCAGTGAAATCACCAGCCTCAATGAATTCGACCGGGGGGATGGGCAGCGTTACACTCTGCCCGCCATTAGCAAACGCAATGTAAAAACCTGCGTCATCGTTCCTTCCGAACGTCCTGTTTATATTGGCGGTCTTTACTCGAATAGAACCGGCGATACAACCCGCAAAGTACCTATTCTCGGCGATTTGCCTGTCGTCGGCTTCTTTCTTCGAGGATTCAACAAAAAGCGCGTTCAAGATGAGACCATCTTCCGCATCACTCCCGTCATCAAAGCGCCGGGAGAAGGATTGGACATCGGATCCTCCGTTTTTGAAGAATTATTACAACCGGAAGGCGACTTATCATTGATCCAAGAGCAGGGCGCTAGAAGCACAGGCGCAATACAAAGCGGCATCCCCAGTTCGGCGACCGATATCCTTTCGGCGACTGACATCATCCCTTCAGCAACCGATAGTTTTGACATCCCTTCGCCCGTGATCAAATCCGCGACGCCCGCCGACAATGAATCTCAACAAAGCGAGCCGATTCAAAGAGATGATTCTCCTTCTAAAAGCCGCTTCGGCAGTTCGTCAAAAACTTGGCTGAATCGATGATGAATTTACAAATTCATTCGCTCCGCTTTGCGTAGGCATCCTGCGTCATGCCGTACAACAATCCTATCAAGCACCAGCTAAACAAATGAATATGCGCCTCTTGCATTAAAAAGGCCATCCCTAAAAGAAGACAGGAAACTTGGATCGCGCGGGCCCCGCTGCGTATCGCCTCACTGGAATTCGATGGGGTAAGCGAGGCGTGAAATACCGTGATCCATAACCAGATCAGCCCCAGCGCGCCAAAGATTCCCGTGTCGGCCAAAAACGTTACTATGCTGGAATCGAGACTTTTTTCGGAAATGGGCGTCATTCCATTGGCAGACCATTCCATAAAGGCTTCCAACTGCCCCCATCCCACCCCCAAAAATGGGTGATCCCCGAATACATTCAAGGCCGAAAGATGATTCTGGATTTGTTCCTGCACGAAGCGACTTTCCAGCCAGGGTTGAACAAGATTGAATAGATGGATTTCGCTTCGATAAAATTGCAGCGCGCCGATCGCAAGCAGCGGATAGATCCAGTTCAACAATTTCAGCGGCCAAATTCCAGAGGCAAAACAAAATATCACCAAACCGGCCATCAAAACAAATCCTCGCATTGATCCGTCGATGACGATCATTAAAATAATAATGGCGAACAAAATATATCCTGCCGCTTTGCCGGTAATTCGTTTTGCCTTATTGGCTTCGCAAACAATAAAAGGGCATAAACAAACGAGATAGACCAGGTAATAAACCTTGTCGGAAAATCCTCCATGAAAATCGCCGTTTTGTCCAACAGACGGGAAGACTTGTTGATGAATGTAAAACAAGAACGAAATGATAAGGCTTAACCCCATAAACCATCGGATTGGGAATGCATCATATTTTTTTGAAAGATGCGCCCCGACGCAAAATCCGCCGGCCATGTAAAACAACAAACCTGCGCAGTTTTGCATGGCCTCAAAAGGATTCAAACTTAAAAGGCTGGACAGGATCGTCGCGATCCCGATAAATAGAAATGGGCCGATCCACTCTCTTCGATGGATCAAGGTGCGATAATGCCTTGATAGGCATGATAATAAAAATCCTGCAAGCAGAAGATCCATGACCATCAGAGACGATTCACCCGTTGAGATTGTCCAGATTTCCATCGTGCTGGATAACAGGAGGAGCCCTATGCCAATGGAAGGATAAGTGGAACAAATTAAGGCGAATATGAAAATAACAGATAGAAAAAATAGTTGGCCGATCATGTTTTGATACTCTCGATCAAGAATATGGATAGTGGTGGAAGGCGCAAAGATTGTCAACCTGGCGCAATCAATATTTCGTCAGAAACTTCAGGCGGCCATTTTGGCGCAATAAGCTGTCAACCCGTCGCACTTAAATTACACGCCAAGAAAGATGCTTTAAGATAAAACGAGAATCAATATTTAGTAAATTCTATAATATCAATGTATTACAAGATATTTGATTTCGTTCAATTCAAAGGATTATTCATTGGCGCCTCATTTGCTTATAATGAGAGCAGCATAAAATTGCTACCCAATAAGATATATGGGATTGAGAAAGGAGTTTCAAGTCATGGCAGTCAAGCCGCTAAGTGATAGGATTCTAGTCAAACGGCTGGAGGAGCAGGAAGAAGTAAAGGGGGGAATCATCATCCCGGATACAGCAAAAGAGAAGCCCCAGGAAGCCGAAGTAATCGCAGTCGGTCCGGGTAGACGCAATGACGAAGGAAATCGAATCCCCGTCGAGTTGAAAGCTGGTCAGCGCGTATTAATCAGCAAATACGGCGGAACCGATGTGAAATTAGACGGCGTTGAACACGTTATTTTGCGTGAAGATGATATTCTCGCTGTTGTCGAATAGTCAAATTATAACAAGTTTTGAATAGTAGGAGGAAATACGGAAATGGCTGCGAAACAGTTGCTTTTCAACGAAGACGCGCGAGGGAAAATCCTGCGAGGCGTCGAGAAACTTGCCAAAGCAGTAAAAGTTACTCTTGGCCCGAAAGGCCGTAATGTTGTTTTGGATAAAAAATGGGGTTCGCCCACCGTCACGAAAGACGGCGTAACCGTCGCCAAAGAAATTGAGCTGGAAGACAAATACGAAAACATGGGCGCCCAAATGGTTCGCGAAGTGGCCTCCAAAACCAGCGACATCGCCGGCGACGGCACCACAACCGCGACCGTCTTGGCCGAATCGATCTATCGCGAAGGCCTCAAATATGTCACGTCCGGCGCCAGCCCCATCGCCGTTCAACGCGGGATCTTAACCGCCACAAATGAAGTCATCGAAGGTTTGAAAAAACTGAGCCGGAAAGTCAAAGACAGCGAAGAAATCGCCAAAGTCGCGACCATCTCCGCAAACGGCGACTCCAGCATCGGCGATATCATCGCCAGCGCTATGGATAAAGTCGGCAAAGACGGCGTCATTACTGTGGAAGAAGCAAAATCTCTCGAAACGACTCTCGAAGTCGTCGAAGGCATGCAGTTTGACAAAGGGTATCTTTCTCCCTATTTCGCCACCGATGCTCAGACTCTCGAATGCGTTTTGGAAGATCCCTATATTTTGATTAATGAGAAAAAACTTTCCAACATGCGGGATATGCTTCCCTTATTGGAAAAAATTGCTCAGACGGGACGCCCGATGCTTATCATCGCCGAAGACGTTGAAGGCGAAGCGTTGGCCACTCTCGTCGTCAACAAAATCCGAGGCACGTTGAAAGTCTGCGCCGTCAAAGCTCCCGGCTTCGGCGATCGGCGCAAGGAGATGCTTAAAGACATCGCCATTCTAACCGGCGGCCGTGTTATAACAGAAGATCTCGGCATTAAATTGGAAAACGTCACTCTCGACGATCTCGGAACCTGCAAACGCATCAATATCGACAAAGACAACACGACAATCGTGGAAGGCAACGGTAAAAAAGCCGATATCCAGGGACGCATCAGCCAAATTCGCAATCAAATCGAAGAAACCACGTCCGATTATGACCGCGAAAAACTGCAAGAGCGACTCGCTAAATTGGCGGGCGGCGTCGCCGTCATTCAAGTCGGCGCGGCCACCGAGACCGAAATGAAGGAAAAGAAGGCTCGTGTGGAAGATGCTCTTCATGCAACTCGCGCGGCCGTCGAAGAAGGCATTGTTCCCGGCGGCGGCGTGGCCCTTATCCGATGCCAAAAATCTTTGGAAAGCCTTAAAGCCGAAAACGAAGATCAACAAACAGGCGTGAATATCGTCAAGCGCGCTCTCGAAGAGCCTCTTCGCCAACTCGCCTTCAACGCCGGTTTGGAAGGCTCCATCATTGTGGAAAAAGTCAAATCCGAAAAAGGCAATCGCGGTTTGAACGTGGCGACGGGCGAATTCGCCGACTTGGTGGCCGAAGGCGTCATCGATCCGACGAAAGTAACGCGCTCTGCTCTACAGAACGCCGCCAGCATCGCCGGACTTCTTCTCACCACAGAAGCATTGATTACGGAAATCCCTGAAAAGGAAAAAGCAGCCCCCGGCGGACATGATCCCAGCATGGGCGGTATGGGCGGCATGGGCGGCATGGATTATTAATACGTCGCTCTCCCATTTACACAAGAATCGAAAAGAGCCGTCTTCCAGGCGGCTCTTTCCTTTTAAAAACAAATGATAATCGCTTCATCGACCTTTCCGGTTGGCTGCGTGAGGAAATAATTCGATCCATTCCAGCAGATGTTTTCTTCAAGTTCTCATTCATTCATCCATTCGCTATAATATCGTCCAATGTACAAAAAATACCTGCGTGTTATGCTGTTTACTGATTTCATCGCATCGAGATTCTCCCTCCTCATAATAATGGGGGGAGAGTGGATTCTTAACAATAAGAGAATGATTTGACATATCTCTCTAAGGAATAAAGCCATGAAAATACGGCCGTTCTATGTTGCACCTGTTTTACCGGATGAGTTGAAGCCGCTAAAAGACATCGCCATGAATTTATGGTATTCATGGAACTGGGATGCGGTGCGTCTTTTTATCCGCATCGACGCCGAATTGTGGGAAAAAGTATACCAGAATCCTGTCGCCATGTTGGGATTGGTCTCTCAGTCTCGTCTCAAGGAATTGGCGCAGGACGACAGTTTCCTGGCGAATGTAGAGCGCGTCCAGACGGATATGAAGGAGTATCTGGATCGTTCGAAATGGTTCCAGCGCAACCATGCCGATGAAAAAGACTGCTTGATCGCCTACTTTTCTTGTGAATATGGCTTGGATGAAGGTCTTCCCGTTTATTCCGGCGGCTTGGGCGTCCTGTCCGGCGATCACCTGAAATCGGCAACCGATATGGGCATCCCGCTTGTCGGCGTCGGTCTCCTTTATCGGCAGGGATATTTTCGGCAGCGATTGAATTCCGACGGCTGGCAGCAGGAAGAATATCCTGAAAACGACTGGTACAATATGCCCGTTTCTCTCGAAACCGATGAAGCCGGCAATCCTCTTCGAATTGCCGTCGACATGGGAGGGAAATCCGTTAAAGCGCAAATCTGGCGGGTTCAAGTAGGCAATATACGTCTGTATTTGCTGGATACTAACTTTGAAGAAAATTCGCCCTGGGCGAGAGAAATCACCACCCAGCTTTACGGCGGCGATCGAGATATGCGCCTTCGCCAGGAACTGCTGTTGGGAATCGGCGGCGTTCGAGCGCTTCGAGCGCTGAAATTAGAACCCAGCGTTTTTCACTTAAATGAAGGGCATTCCGCCTTCCTGATCTTGGAGCGAATTCGAGAATTAGTGCAAAATCAAGGTCTGACTTTTTCGGAAGCGCGTGAGATTGTCCGCCATACTAATGTTTTTACGACGCACACTCCTGTGCCTGCCGGCAATGAACAATTCGATTCCAATTTGTTGAAAACCTACCTGGAGCGGTTTGTACGAGATTTGGGCGTCTCGTGGGAATATTTCTTGAACTGCGGGCGCGTCGATCCGAATAACATGCAGGAATCGTTTGGCATGACGGTCTTCGCCTTGCGCTATTCGATGTTTCGCAACGGCGTTAGCGCCTTGCACGGCCGGGTTTCCCGCGAGATGTGGAAGAATATCTGGCCCAATGTCCATGTTCATGAAGTGCCGATTACGCACATCACCAATGGCATTCATACTCGCTCCTGGTTAAGTCACGATTTTACGGAACTGTTCGATTCGTATTTCGGCCCTCGCTTCGCTCAGAATCCATGGGATTACCATGTCTGGGAGCGCATCGACCGCGTGCCCGACATCGAACTTTGGCGCACGCATCAACGCCGCCGCGAACGACTCGTCTTCTTCGCCCGCAAACGGCTTCGCTGGCAGCTGGAGCGCCGTTTCGCATCCCAGGCGGAATTGAAAGCCGCCGACGAGGTTCTCGATCCGCATGCGCTGACCATCGGATTCGCCAGACGATTCGCCTCGTACAAACGCGCCGATTTAATCACCCACGATCTGGAGCGGCTGCGTAAATTGATCACCAACGCCGATAAGCCGATTCAAATCATCTTTGCCGGGAAAGCGCATCCCCAGGATAATCCCGGCAAAGATATCATCAAAACTATTGTCCATACCATTCGTCAAGAGCCCTTCCGTTCTCATGTCGTTTTTTTGGAGGATTACGATATCAATGTCGCCCGGTATCTGGTCCAAGGAGTGGACGTATGGTTGAATACGCCCCGGCGTCCTTTGGAAGCGTCGGGAACAAGCGGCATGAAAGTGGCCGCCAATGGCGGCTTGAACGCCAGCATTCTCGATGGATGGTGGTGCGAAGGATTTGCGCCGGATACGGGATTTGCCATTGGCCACGGCGAGGAGTACAAAGACGCCGATTTTCAGGATTATGTGGAAAGCCAGGCCCTTTACGACGTGCTCGAACGCGAAGTGATTCCTCTCTTCTACAACCGCGATTCCACCGGATTGCCCCGCGAATGGATCAAGAAGATGAAAGCGTCTACGAGCAAACTCGGACGCCTGTTCAACTCGCATCGGATGATCGAAGAATACACGGAGCGGCTCTATCTGCCCGCTTATAGCGCCGGATTAAAACTGCGCAAAGATGAATTCGAGCGCGGAAAAGCATTAGCCTCCTGGCGAAAACGCATCACTGACATGTGGGGGCAGGTATCCATTCAAAACGTCGAAACTCAAATTCCCAATTCTGAACTCCATTTAGGTGAAACTCTCAGCATTATCGTGAACACCGCTTTGGGGCAGCTCACGCCGGACGATGTAACAGTCGAAGTCGTCTGCGGACGTTTGGATTCCAAAGGAAATTTAGAAAGTCCGATTGTATACAAAACGGGCAGCATGGGGAAAATCGACGGCGGATTGAATCAATTCCAAGTGGATATCCCCTGTAAAGAAAGCGGACGGCAGGGATTTGTTGTACGCATTCGCCCCTACCATCCCGACTTGATTCATAAATTCTCTATCGATCATGTAACTTGGGGGTGACGCCCTCACGACGGCATGATGCTCATGGCATGCTTCATTCAATCTTGGAATCGACGATGAAAAAAACCAAAATTCTCTGCACTTTCGGACCCGCCGCCGATTCGGACGAAATCATTCAATCGATGGTGGATGCGGGAATGAACGGCGTTCGCATCAACTCCAGCCATGGAGACTTCGATCAATACGCCCGGTTTATTCACCGGATTCGACGTTTTGCAGACATTCCAATTGTCTTGGACACCCAGGGGCCCAAAATCAGGCTGCGTATGCGCCAGCCTCTTTGCACAGCCGAAAATGACGTCATCCGGATAGGCTTTTCGCCGGATCATGAATTTTATCTCGATGCGAACATCTATGACCATTTGCATGTCGGAGATCGCGCCCTGATCGACGACGGCGCCTTTGATGCAGTTATTCTCGAAAAAAGTCAAAACGTCATTCTTTTGCAATTCAAAAATGAAGGCTGTCTGGTCAGCGGCCGCGCCGTTAACTTTCCGGGAAAAGCGCTTCCTTTGCCTCCGCTCACGGAAAAAGACATTCGGAGCATCCAATTCGCGCGCGATCAGAATATCGATTATATTGCTCTATCCTTTACTCGGAGCAAAGAAGACGTTCTGGCATGTAAATCAAGAATTGACGGCAGCCCGGTCAAAATCATCGCAAAAATCGAAAACCAACAAGGCGTCGATAATTTCGACGAAATTTTGGAGCATGTCGACGGCGTGATGATTGCGCGCGGCGATATGGGCGTCGAACTTCCTCCCGAAGAAGTCCCTATGGTTCAGAAAAAGCTGATCCGCGCTTGCTGTTCCACCAGCCATTTGGTGATCACGGCGACGCAAATGCTGCAGTCCATGATCGATCATCCTCGGCCCACGCGCGCGGAAATGTCCGATGTAGCCAATGCGATCTTGGATGGATCGGATGTCGTCATGCTTTCCGGCGAAACGGCGACCGGCCGTTATCCGGTCGAAGCGGTCCGCGTAATGAATCGAATCGCCGCCGCCGCCGAGCCCTTCATCGATCTCCAACAGCCGGCGAACGATCAGAGCGTCGAAACCGCTCTCTGCGATTCGGTGCGAAACTTATGCGTCGCTGTTCACATCGATAAAATCGTCACGATTACGCGTCGCGGACGAACGGCCAAAATGATTTCCCGTCTGCGTCTGCAGCCTCCGATTTTGGCTTTAACGGCGCGTGAAGAGGCTTTTCGCGAATTGCATCTCTATTTCGGCGTTGTTCCAGTCATCTATGAGAGCCTTCCCCCATCCATTCAAACTGCCGCGGCCGGTATGCACCTCTATCAACAGGGATATATCCAGCCGGAAGATTTAATACTTTTTGTTTCGGGAGAGTACAACCCTTCCGTCAGCAGTACAAACACACTCCAAATTTTGAGCATGAAAGATATGATTCGCTACAGTGAAAAAAATATCATTTCACAATAAATCATTTCACAACAAATCATAGCCACTCTATTTCTGGCGCGTAAAAGGAACGTATGATGGAAAAAGCGACTTTCGGCGCAGGCTGCTTCTGGGGCGTGGAGGCGATGTTTCGTAAAGTGGACGGCGTAGCCTCTACGCGAGTGGGTTACGCGGGCGGCGCGCTCCCGAATCCAACCTATCAGGATGTGTGCACCGATCAGACCGGCCACGCAGAAGTCGTGGAAGTCGTCTTCGATCCAAAACAAACTTCGTATGAAATGCTGGTGCAGTTATTCTGGGATTGTCACGATCCCACGCAATTGAATCGCCAAGGCCCCGATGTAGGCGCCCAATATCGAAGCGTTATTTTCTACCACTCTCCCGAGCAGGAGAAAATCGCTCGGGCGTCCAAAGAACGCCTGCAGCAATCCGGCCGCTTCCATCGTCCGATCGTCACCCAGATCGAACCGGCGCCCGAATTTTGGGAAGCGGAAGAATATCACCAGCAATATCTAAAAAAGCTAGGTCAAGACTCCTGCCAAATTTAACTAGTTTCCTCGTAAGAAAGCGCCAACGCATTTCAGTGCATTAGCCATGATGAAACGCCCGTTGTGGGATCGGGAAGTTCGTCAATTTCTTCTTTGGAATAAGATGAAATCTCCAACTTGCGCAGATGCTCGAGATTCTTGTCCAAGAGATAGATCTCCGCTTCTGTGATCGCCCCCCATTGCAGCGTAGTCGTTAAAACCGCCGCGCCGTAAGCGTCGCCGATCGGTTCATCGAACAATACCCAGGATTTGGCGTTCCAGCAGTGGCCTTGGGCGGTGTAGATCAAGTTCCAATAATCGTTTTCAAAAACGGATCCTTCGCTTAATTTCACATCGGCGCATACCAGGTAGGCAAAAACGAATCCCATACCCATCAGCCTGCGTCGGATCGCTTCGTACAATATAATATGTTGTCCGTTTTCCATCTGCCAATCATGGCGATAGAATTGCGCCTTTTCGTCATTCGGCGTTTTATAGGGAATGATGTCTTCAAAAGCCCCGCCCTCGAAGACGCCGCTGGCTGACAACTGATTGATAATCAATTCGCTATCAAAAACGATTTCATATCGGCGTTGATTCTCATCCATCAATTCAAATCCTTGGATGGTTAAATCGAAATTTTTGCCATTGATCAAGAATTTTTGGAAATATTCATAACGCAGAATCACGTCGTTTATGGGAGGATCGAGAACTTCAACACGCATGATTCCCGGACCCGCAGGAGTGGCCGTTAAACGCTCCGGCCCGAACTCGAACCGCTCTATCAAATCCAATTCGTAATCTCCCGATTCCAAGGGCAGAGAATAATCGCCGGTTTTGAAAAAAGCCATGGAATGGACTTCATACTCTTCTCGGAGTGTTCGCTGCATATTGAAATTGGCGGCGAGTACGGCGTCGTCGGTTATATGCAGGATGACTTCTTCCAGCGGTGCGGGTGGCTGAACGGCAGACGCCATAAGTGTCGGACGAATTTGTTTAATGACGAATTGCCCGTCCTGATACTTGAATTCGATGTCAAAAAAGATTTGATCTCGATTGAATTCACCGGAATCAACCGGCATCAGCTGCTCAATTTCCATCAAATGCATGGCGATTTCATCCAATTGTTCATCGCTGAGCACCCACTCTCCTTCCGGCATGAGAGACGATTGGCGCGCCCTTCGGAATTCGGGGAAGAATCCCGCTTCAAACGAAATGATGTCTTTCTCGGGAATAATCCCGGTTCCCGGCTGTACTACGCTCTCGTCGCCTTTTTGCACATTGATGATGTAATAATTTTTGCTGCCGGTTACGGGGTCGCCGGTAAACGCCACGCCGTTGCAGTCTTCCGCGGGATAGGCGCGCGAGACAAGAATACCCATACGCGTTTTTTGATGATCAATCTGGTAATAATCTCTCTCTTCAAAAGCCTTTGGTTTCCATAGACTTGACCATACTTTCTTAAGACCGCGCTCAACCGTGCGCTCCTTATTCTTGCTGGGATCGCAGTGGGAGGGGCCATCGTCATCCGCATCCAGATTATCCAGAGCACAGACGGAAGTGGAATCATATAAGCCGGCGCCGCTGAACGCGATGTCGTCTTCTGCGTTGGATGAGGATCGAAAACGTACTTTCACATCGGTGGATCCGTACACTTCAATAATTTTAGCGAGTATTTCAGCGACGAAATCTTGATTAACCGTCCCGTTATCCTCCATATAATCCATGAAATATTTCAATCGATCCTGGCGAAACGCCGTATCGCTGCGAAAGCGCGAGTCTTCCATAAGTACATGAATATATTCTTCATACGATACTAAAACGCTGAAATCGTCAGGATGAGGGATCAGGTTGGATTGCATAAATTCCTGGTAGTAACAGAATGGAATGGCAAATCCGTCTACCAAATAGGGAATATCGCCATCCTCTCCAAAAATTCTGCGTCCCATGACGGAATACAAAATTCCCAATTGAGACGCTTTGCCGCCAAATCGAGTGATAAGCGAGTCAAAAAACTCGAGTTCATCCATATCTTCTAACGAGACTAATTCATCGAAAAAATCGTCCGGATCGGGCAGGGGAGAAATGTTCGGTCGATATTCAGCCCACCAGGCTTCCGCCTCGCTTAAATCTACTGGATGAGTAATTTCATATCCATCCCTGAATAAACTTAACTTAATCAACTCGCCTTCATACGGTTCAAAAACCTGAACAGGGCTTTGTATATAGGCGTTCGGCGTCCCGCGGCGCAATGAGCGGACATTGATATGCGAGAGTTCCCCCTGGCGCGTCCCTGTGACGATGCCGGCGACGACGGTTTCGATGTCGGTCGGTGCGGCGTCCAGGACGACGATGTCCTGCCAGCCGATTTGTCCGAGACTGACGGCGTTTTCTAATTCAGCGAGTGTTAAACAACGGATCCGCCCGTAATTCGTTGCCGGAGAATATACTTCGTATTCCGGTTCCACCAAACCAGTCGGCAGGTAAATGGGGAAGCCGGGATTTTGCCAGCGTTTGGCGATTTCTATGTTGGCGGGCGTCATGGGCGAATAAGCGAACGGACGCAGTTTCATGGATTGCGATAATTTTTGATAAAGCGACTGTATCTCTTCCGGCTGCGGCGGGGCGTCGGGCGAGGCGTAAATGTTAAAGCCGTAAAGAATATTTCCATCACGATCTTGAAATTGATAAATCGCGCCGGCGTAATACATTCTGGTTTCGGGGATCAAAACCATGTCCATATATTCCTGCGCCGTCAATCCGGCGAAATATTCGGGAAATTCTATGGCCATGAATTCAAGATGCAGGAGATGGATATTGACGTTCTGGTAAACCGTATCGAGAAGGTCGGGATTGTCGCCGGCCGGCGACAGGAATTTTGTAGTGCGAAGTAGATCCTCACGGCTGTTGTCTTCGATGGAAAATAGTTCAAAATCTTGGATCGCTGCAATTTCCGGCGCCCATGTAGAGATGATTTGCGGGAAGGCCGTTTGATGGAAAGCAATAAGAAACCACAACAAAATCAAAGATCCAATCTTTTTACACATGATAAATAATCCTTTGGAAGGGTAGGGAATTAGAGCGAACGCTCTTTATTCTATACTTCATTATAGAGGATTATCTAATTTCATGCTGTTTATTTCATTTTTTAGAAAGATCTGATTGCAATCATTGAGGATTGGATCTTTTGACAGAGTTTTAAATTCGATTCACAATTCGGATTCAAGCATTAATTTCATCGCCCGAGAAAAAAAACTCCATTCTCGCCGGTTATCTTCCAGCGTTTTTATCCCTTTGGATGTGATAGAGTAGTTTCGTATCTCCCGGCCGCTTTGACTTTCCACCTCTTGCGATTCGATTAATCCATCTTTTTCCAACTTGTGCAGAGTGGGGTAGATGGTTCCTTCCGGAATCGAAAAGACATCCAAACTTTTTTCCTGAATTCGTTTTTTTAATCCATAGGCGTGGCAGGGTCCGTCGGATAAAGCCGATAAAACGATGGTCTTCAAATGCCCCTTCATCAGTTCCCGATTGAATTTCATGAGTGGAGACTCCTTTTGGAAAATATTTATACCTTATAATACAAGGTATTGTAATGCAAGGTATAATCTGCATAAAAAAAGTATCGTTTAAAATATTGGAAATAATAGATTTATGAGATTGTCTCAAAGATTTTCATTTAGGCAAGAATGCCCAAACAGTCCACAATGAGGCTGAAAAACTCTTACTCATACATTCGATCGCACTGAATTTTTGAAAGAAAAATCAACGAATATAGCCGAACATGAGATGATCTCTATAATTATATGAAGATCCGCAACCAAGATTTTTCGATCGTACAAAAAATTTCGAAGGATGGGAAATGGGGAATATGCGTTTTGGATTTCATGTCTCGATCGCCGGCGGTTTGCATCGAGGGCTTTTACGGGCCGTCGACATGGGGTGCGATACAGCGCAATTTTTTTTGGTGAATCCGCGGGGATGGCGAGCCAATCCTCTCTGCGATGATGAGATCGAGCGTTTTCTTGAGGTCAGAAGTCAAGAGGCTAAGAGCATTCGTCCTTTAGCCGCCCACATGCCCTACTTGCCCAATTTGGCTTCTATGGATCAAGGCATATTCAAGAAAAGCATAGCCGTTTTACGGGATCATTTAATCCGCTGCGATGCGCTCAAAATAGATTTTCTCGTGCTTCACATGGGGAAAGGCGAGCGGGAATCCGGAATTCTGCGCATGGCCGAAGGCATAAAACACGCCTTTGGCGATAATCGATATCATGTCGTTCTTCTGCTGGAAAATACTGCAGGGCAGGGAAGAGAAATTGGTTCTCAACTATCTGATTTTCAATGTCTTTACGATATTTTACCTGACAACATACACAAAGGGATTTGCTTTGACACATGCCACGCCCTGGCCGCCGGCTATGATGTGACAAGCCCGGCGGGATGGCGAAAGATTATGAGAGAGTTTAAGCAATATACTGGAATAAATGAAGTTAGGCTTCTTCATATCAATGACGCTCTCAAGCCGCTGGGCAGCCGGGTGGATCGCCATGCTCAAATTGGCGAGGGATTCATTGGGAAAGAAGGCTTTCGCCGCTTTTTTTCGAAAAGAATCATTCAATCAATACCTTGCATCCTCGAAACGCCTCGCGTCAATCCGGGAGATGACCTGCGGCAATTGAAACTTGTCAGATCGATTTCATCCAGGAAGCCTAAGTGACTTTTATTTATCGATGCTTATCAATTTACTCTTCATAGAATTTCGAATTGAAGAAAACATGCATCGACGCTGGAATTCCGATCAATTTCGCCAAGATACTCTTTTTTCGAACATTATGATGTTTTGTTGAGATTTTTTTATCGGATGATTTGAAGTTAAAATAGATCTGCATCATAAGGATGGAATTCGATTAATTTAAAACATCTTTCTGAATATTGATTGATTTAATTTAATGAATTATTTTTAAATCATTAAAAATCAGATACTAGTAAATACTATAAAATTATAAAGTTATATTATTATGATAAATAAATTCACCTCTAGATTGCTCGATTGATTATAACATTATAATTACATAAAAAATCGAAAATATTTTTCTGATTCAGCGCGGATCCCACCATGGATCATGTTTATTTTTATCCCGATACATTAGATTGAACAAGCAGAATGAGGAAAAACGAGGACTTAAAGTAATTTAAAGGCGATTATTACAAATACACTTACAGCATTCTTAAAGAGAATCGGGAATAAGACGCTCTTTTCTGAAATGAATATCCGTAAGTGGAACGTTTAAGGGTTATTTGGTGCTATAAGGGATCAGGAAGCGTTGGGAGTCTCTAAAATAAGCGTCACAGGGCCTTCATTGACCAGATCCACATCCATCATTGCGCCGAAACGACCTGACTGGGTAATGACGCCTTTCTGCTTAAAGTCGTTTATCACCTGCTCGTAGATGGTCTCCGCCGTTTCTGGATGGGCGGCGGCGTCAAATCCGGGTCGGCGTCCTTTTCGGCAGTCGCCGAAAAGCGTAAACTGAGAAACGATCAGAACCTCTCCTTGAATATCCAGCAGGGAGCGATCAAATTTACCCGAATCATTGGGAAAGACTCTGAGATGACAGATCTTATCGACCATCCATTGGCGCTCCTTCTCACCGTCGCCTTTAGCGACGCCCAAAAGAACTAGAAATCCGCGGCCAATCCGACCAACGGATTCGCCGTCAATGCGCACTTCCGCTTGAGAAACTCGTTGAATCACCGCTTTCATTGCTGCTCGCTTTGTGGATTGATCATTTCTTGAATCTGTTCTTCAAGAATCTGTTTTTGGCTCCGCATCTGCGCAATCGAACCCGGAAGCTCGCGCAGCAGCCGCTCCGCTTTAAGGCGATCGACGACATTGGCGTATTTTCCCATGCGACGGCAGACGGCGTCTTCCTCTTTTTGCAATGCAGATAAAAGAGTCTGTGCTTCTTGGATGGAAAATTCAATCTCTTCGAGTTGTTGGATCAGTTGGGCGGGCGGATGCCGCCGAGAAGGCGAGAAGGGATTTCTGCGTCTAACCGGAGAACGCGTCGGGCCGCGAACGGCGGACTCCAGTTTGAGATTTTTAAGCAAGGAAGGGAAGAGGCTTTGAGGTTTGCGCAGCCGTTGATCTCGAGACGCCGATCGGAGAGACGCCGTCTCGTTCAATAAATAGAGTAATTCGGGGATGCGAGATGCAGGCGGCGCTTTTTGTGTTGAAGCGGATTGCGAAGACGAAGCGGCGCCCAGGGCATTCAGTACGTTTTCTTGATCGTCCTGATAAAGAGAGCGGATTTTTTCTGCCATTTTTTGCAGTTTGGGATTGGATTGAACGCTCGATTGCGCCTTGCGGATGGTCGCAATGAGATTCTTTTCAAGATCTTTTCGATACGCTGAATCGGTCATGGAATCACCATGCGTCTTCGTTCTGAAACAAAAGCCTTATCCCATTATTGCGAATTCTTGTTCTGATTTCAAACTCTCATGCATCAAAGCGCTTGAAATCGTTGCTTTACACGCCGGTTTATGATTAAATGCGATTCAGAAGGATGCAGCGTTATCTTATTCACCGATGACATAAAAAAGAGAGCGTTTCTATGCGAAGAGACAGAAAACAATCCATATGGGTTTGTCGATTGATCCCGATCATCTTATCGATTGTGGTTTTGACCAGCTGCCAAGGGCCTCAGAAGCCAACCTGGAAAGAACAGGTGTCGGAGGCGTTGGATTATTATTACCAGGGAGAAGAGGAACTAAAAAAAGGAAATCTCGATGCGGCTGAGCAGTTTTATCTCACCTCGCTGGAAATTTCTCCACGGCCGGCCGCTTATATTCGGACGGCCTTGATCAAAAATCAAAGAGGCGATTCCGATGGCGCCATGGCCGATCTGGATCGCGCTCTCAAAATGTCTCCCGGGTATCGCCGCGCGCAAGTCCTGCGAGAGCAGCTGCTTTTACGCCAGGGAGAATCGTTGGGAGAAAGTTCGATTTCTACGCGATCCGACTCCGCTGAAAGTCAACCTCCGCTTATCTCTGAAGAGAGTCCCGCCGGCGAAGAACTAATCGAGGCCTTGCAAATCGATGAGTCTGAAACGGAAGAATCCAAGCCGCCGGTAGAGGATGCAACTCAAAAACTATCGGAAGAAGCATTGCCCGTTGAGGAAGAGAAGCCTATAGAGAAACCGGCAATTTCAACCGCTCCTCCAGAGATTCAAAGCCCCGGCCAGCCATCTTTGCAGCCGCTTGTGGATCAGGTTCGTGATGCGATCGGTCGGAAGGACTGGGCGCTTGTTCAATCGCTTTCCAAGAAAATTGTAGATCTCGATTCTCAAAACGTCTGGGCTTTTTACCAATATGGATACGCCTGTTTTCAACTGCAGCAATTGGAAGAAGCAAAGACGGCGTTTGAAAAGACGATCGAGTTGAATCCTCAAAATTCGGATGCATATAATGATCTCGGGGTTACGCTGGAACGCTTGAATCAAAGCGGGGCAGCGGCCAAAGCGTATCAGAAAGCCGTTGATTTAGGCGGAAATAGCGATGCATTGTTCAACCTGGCTCTGCTGAAAGAAAAACGAGGCGAGTATAAAGATTCTGTTGAATTGTATGAAAAATATCTGGAAGTAGACGCGGGCAGCCTTTTTGCTGATTATGCTCGCCAACGCATCGAAAAACTAAGACGGCTGGCGTATTGATTTCTTCGAGAAGCATATAGGATAAAAAAACGATGAAAAGCCGTTCCAATGGATTCAATCCATCCGCTGCGGTGGAAGTCCAATCGTTCCAAGCGATCCTTGATGGACTCCAACATATCGAAAACCGAACGGCCATGCTGCGCGCCGGATTTCAGCGTTTTTTATCGGTATGTGAATTCATTGGCGGTCGTTTGAATAGCCAGGAGATTGTTTTAATGCTGCGCAATAAATGGGGTTTTACCAAAAAAGAAGCGCAAAAACTTTTTTATGACATGAAAAAAGGGGGAGACAAGTCGGATCACGGATCGGACAATGATTCCAAGCAGCCTGAATCCACGGAAGAGAAGATTTCCATGATCATGGATTACATGAGAGAAACTTCCGCAAAACTCGATAGCATCGATCAAGACATCGCTCACCTTAAACGGCAGGTTGCAGAAATTCTCAAACGCATCTGAGACGGCCTGATCACTGGATCACAGTTTTCTTATGATTAGAGCGAAGGCGATGATGACGCCGACGGCTATAAGCGCTAATACCAATAAAATCAAGATCGACATTTCTTTATCCTTCATAGAAAATGTGAGTTGTTAAGTAAATAATAAGAATATAAATGTATGGTGTAAATATAGTGATTCGAGAGGCGTTGTTTTTTTTGATCCCTATGTTTACATAATATATCTTATGCGAACATGAGAAGCAGATTAAATCGTGGCATCTCAAACTGCTCTCTGGGAATAAATTAGAATCTTTTTGCATCCTGAGAGTCTATTGAAAAGGAAAATCACCAGGTCTATATTAATGAGATTGTCTGCATCGTAGATTTTGTAGAGACGTCTAACCAGACGATGAAAGGTTTTTCAAATATGAAGAGCATTTCGATTCGAAAAATTCTGATTTATACATGGATCATGATAGGCATCGGGATTTTGTGCGGCGCGGCATCCGCCGATCCGGAAATGATAACAGACGCCTCGAAGACGACTGACTTATCAAACTCGTGGATTCGAACTGAAATCGACGCCGATCACGGCGGATTATTAAACCAGTTCACGGCTCATCAAGGCTCTTTTTTGAAGCCGTCTCTAAAAAATAAAAGTCAAATGGGGCGCTCTTCCCTCTTTTCGCTCTATAAACAACATCCCCTCGAATCCAAGGAAGCCATCGAGCTGCCGGAGGAATTCAAATCGAAAGTCATTCGTGAAGCCTCGTCGACGCTCGTTCAAATTCAATCCGCCACGCCTTCACAAATTTCTCTTTTTCGAGAATACCGGATGGCGGAAATCGAATCGGCGTTTACCGTGAAAACAACGATTCAGAATAAGGATGAATCTTCTTTGACGTTTTATCCGACCGAAATCATTTGCTTTGATGCTTCCCTGCGAAACGCAAAAGTTCCCAACACGCTGGCTTATTTTTATTCTCCCTACCAGCCGGATAAAAAAACGGATAAAGGCTTCGCCGTGATCCGGGGCGCGACGGACAAGACTCAATTCAACCAGATGAGCGACGACAAGATTTTCATTGCGCGATATATGTTGAAAACCGGCGAAGTAAAATTGACGAGCGATCAAAACTGGCTGGCTTTTCAAAATCTTCTTGGTCAAGGAAACATTAAAGGAGGGACGGTCTGCGCTCTTGAATATGAATTCCCCGATAAGAAACCGGAAACAATCCAGGATAATCTGCTTGTTTACGTCAATGGTATGGATCGCAGTCTAGTGGAGTTTCCCGTCAACGCTTCGGATCGCGTTTTGAAAGAAAAACGCCTCGCAGATCCTCATATTCGCATTACCTATGTGTTGGGGAAAGTCCAACTTGCACCGGGTGAATCTTTTGTTTATTCAACACGCTGGACGGCGGCCTGCTGCCAAGGCCCCGTCACCGATGTTCGCGACGGCTTGATTTATAACAAACATTTAGAAGTTTTGGCGTCTCCCAGCGACGGATCCTTTCTTAATTTTGCCAATTTGGGCGTGCCGCAGGAAGGGAAAATCGGCTTTCATTATTATGATAAAAAAGGCCGGATGCGCACTATTATAGACAGTGAAGGCGTCGAACGCCCTCTGCTTCTCGTGACGCCGATTTCGCATCCCTATCGGGCCAGCGAAGTAGTTCCCTTTTTGGCGACCGAACTTTATCCATTGCGAACCTGGATTTTGAATCCGGAAGATTTGCGGAATGAAAACGATACCTATGCGAAGTTGATTGAGGATGAAATCGGATCGATTCAAATGGTGCTAGTGGATGAAAATCGCAATGTCATACGAGAGTTAGACCGCTGCAATGCCCCGTTCAAGATTTATCAAGAGCCGAATGGAGGAGAGGAAAAGAAGGTTCATGACAAGAAGGAGGCGGGATCATGAATGTATCCGAAGCGATTCTAAGCCGGTACAGCGTGCGAAAATATCGGGATAAACCGGTTGAAGAAGACAAGATTCATAAGTTATTGGAAGCGGCGAGATTAGCGCCGTCGGCAAACAACCGTCAGGAGTGGCGCTTCGTCGTCGTGCAAGACCGCAAAAAGCGCCAGGCGCTCATGAGAGCGGCTAAAAATCAGGAATTTGTGGGCGAAGCGCCCGTGGTCATCGCCTGCTGTGCGGTTACGGATAATCACATCATGACCTGCGGTCAAAAATGCTACCCCATCGATGTGGCGATCGCGATGGAACACATCTGTTTGCAAGCGGTGGAAGAAGGTCTTGGAACATGCTGGATTGGCGCATTTTATGAAGAGTCTGTTAAGGAAGAACTTCAGATTCCTGATGAAGTTCGGGTTGTCGAATTATTGACTTTAGGATATCCCGCCGATCAACCATCGGTGAAAAATCGCCTGCGCTTCGATGAAATTGTTATGTATGAAAATTGGAAATAGAAACAAGAATTTTACAGGAGGATAAAGACGACGGTTGCAAGACAAAATAAAGGCTATATATCATAGTCTATATATCCTGACGAAGCCGGTTGAAGAAATACGCCGTAAGCAGGAAGCAGATGATGTTGGGCGTCCAGGCGCCCGCCCACGGGGGGATGGCGTTCGCTCTGGCAAAGCTTTTTCCGAGGGAAAGAGCCATAAAATACAAAATAACCGCTACAAGGCCTAAACCCAGTCCTGAAGCTTTGCCGCCCGAACTAAAGAAAAGCATCATGGCGTAAGTCAGCATCCCCAGGAAAAAGACGGCGAATGGGAACGCTTCTTTGATGCGTAAATCAGGGAGATACATCCAGGGATTTTCTCCGGCCTCTCGTATCGAATCGACCAGTTTCTTCAAGTCGCCATGAGACATTTGTTCAATGTCTTGGGTGACCGCTCCAAAGTCTTCCGGACTGCGGTCCAGATCGTAATCCAAGGATTCATTCTTGCGGGTGATGAACGATCCGTTGTCTTGGAGTTTATGGGTGGTGACGTCATTTAAGATCCATTTTCCGTTTTGTGGATTCCAAACGGCGCTGTCGGCTTCAATCCATTCTGAAAGCCTTTGATTTTGACCTTGATAGACAAAAACGCTCAGGCCGTCAATTCGGTTGCTGATTGGATAGAAGGTTTGCGCCCGGAAAATGCGGTTCCCTTCCCCATAAATCCAAACGCCCGCTTCGCCGGTCAATCCATCGCGGTTTTCTTTGATGCGCGTCTCCATCAGAAACTGAGCCCGCGCCGAGAAAGGTCCGCAGAGATTTTCATTGATCCAAAACAAACCGGCTAAAAGAACAATCAAAAACATCACCAATGGAGCGCAAAGACGAATCGGCGTGTATCCGGCGATATACAGCATCAGCATTTCTTTATGGCGAATGAGATTTCCGAGCGCGATGACCATAGATAGAACCACTATCATGGGAGTGGCTTTGACCAGTTCGTGCGGCATGCGCAAAAAAACGTAGGTGAGCCCCAGACCGAAAGTGACGCGTTCCTCGCCGAATGCATCCAATTCTTCAAAAGTTACGACAACGAAGACAATGGCGATGAAAAGGGAAAAAATAAAAGCGAATGCGGCCCAAAAGGCGCGGAGAATGTAAAAATCGACTGTGTGTTTTTTATAGTCAAAATCCATAAAAATCTATCAACATTTGCCCAGATCAAACGTATACGGTGCGATAATAGAAATACACTGCGATCAAAACGCCGATGATATTGGGAATCCATAGGCTCACATAAGAAGAGAGCATTTCTGAATTCGCCAGGCTTTCGCTGAAATTCAGCATAACATAATATGAGAAGATAATGACAATCGTCATGGCGTAGCAGGAGGATCGTTTTCCGCGTCCGGAAATAATGCCCAGGAGAGCGCCGAGAACAGCCATGATGAGACAGGCGAATGGCAGAGCGCTCCGGCGGGCAAGTTCGATTTTACAGCGAATCCACCAACGCGCCATGCTTGCATCGTCGGGTTTAGGATTTTTGATCGTAAAAAGCAGATCCGCGTGAGAGAGTTTATTTTCCGAATGAGACGGCTTGGCAAGTTTGTTAAGCAGACCGGAAATTCCGATCGAAAAATCAAATCGATCGAAATTGATATTCATTCGTCTTCCCTGCTCGGTGACTTGAAAAATGTTGCCGTGCTGCATATTCAAGAAAATGGAATTATCGATAGGCGCATAAGAGATCGATCCGCTGGGCGCGGAGATCGAAGTTGTGATGCGCCCGCCGCTGTGTTCATACATACGGACGTTATGCATGATTCCGTCATCGTCGATCGTATTCGGGACGATGATGTAATCGCCCAGTGGATTGAAGCCGCCCGGGCGAATGCCGGCCGTGGCGGTATCCTGCAGAATGGACGCCGCCATGGAGTCGAAATAACGCAGACCCTTCGGCGCAATTCGATGGCCCCACCATAACAGCAGCGCGGTCAAAATCGCGCCGATCAGAACAACGGGGATCAACAATTGGCGGCTGTTATATCCGGCGGCCTGGAGAGCGGTGAGTTCGTTATCCTGCGCCAAGCGGCCATAGACCATCATGGCGGCCAGCAAAATCGCCATCGGAAAAGTCAGCAGCATAATGGTCGGCAGGATCGACGACAAGAGTTTGAGAGTCACGAGGTAAGTTGCGTCGCCGGCGACTAACAAATCAGTCAAATCATAGATTCGCTTCAGCAAAAAAATGAACGTGAACAGCAGCGCTCCTTCCGCGATGCTTGATAAAAGGTCTTTCACAATCCAACGATTGATCGTTTTCACAATTTGTGTATAAATAATCAGCCGGGTTTATTTAAATTCGGCGCTTAATTCGCTTGATCCGATTCGAACGCTCACAGGGGAGGGAGTATGGAAATCAGCGACGGGAGTTGGTTTCCCGTCGCTGATTTCGAGTTCCTCGATTCAAGACTCAATCCATAAAAACTGCGCCGCTGGCGGCGGAGGATACGCTTTTCGCATAGCGCGCAATCACGCCGGTTTTGATTTTGGGTTCGGGCTTCTTCCATGCGTCGCGACGTCGTTTGAGTTCGTCGTCGGTGAGTTTGACATTGATGCTGCGTTTGGGGATGTCGATTTCAATGATATCGCCTTCCTGCAGGAGGCCGATGGGGCCGCCTTCCATGGCTTCGGGAGAAATATGCCCGATGGAGGCGCCCGATGTTGCGCCGGAGAATCGGCCGTCCGTGATGAGAGCGACTTTGGCGGCCATGCCCATTCCCTTCACCACCGATGTCGGCGTCAGCATTTCGGGCATGCCCGGGCCGCCTTTGGGGCCTTCGTATCGAATGACGACTACGTCGCCTTCCTTGATTTTTTTGGCGAGAATCGCATTGACGGCATCCTGCTCGGACTCGAAAATGCGCGCCGGCCCGCTATGCTGCAACATTTCGGGAAGGACGGCCGCTTCTTTGACGACGCTGCCGTCAGGAGCCAAATTTCCATACAGGCAGCAAAGACCGCCGGTTTTGTGATAAGGATTTTCCAAGGAGCGAAGAACGTCGCTGTCGCCCAGCGGCGCTTCTTTGATATTCTCGCCCAAAGTTTTCCCTGTAACTGTGATTGTCTTTGTATTGATCAAGTTCGCTTGGGCGATGGTGTTGAGTATGGAAGAGACGCCGCCGACGCGATCGAGGTCTTCCATGTGGTAAGGGCCGGCGGGGGCCATATTGCACAGGTGCGGGGTGCGTTCGCTGACTTCGTTGAAGTCCTGCAACGTGATTTTAACGCCGGCTTCATGGGCTATGGCGGGAATATGAAGCGATGTGTTAGTCGATCCTCCGAACGCCATGTCCAGAGCGATGGCGTTCAAGAACGCTTCGCGAGTGAGGATGTCGCGCGCTTTGATGTCATTCTTGACCAGTTCCATAATCTGAATTCCAGCCATCACGGCGAGGCGAACGCGGTCGGCAAAGACAGCGGGAATGGTTCCATTGCCGGGCAGCGCAATGCCGAGGGCTTCGGAAACGCAGTTCATGGAATTGGCGGTGAACATGCCCGAACAGGATCCGGGGCCGGGGCATGCGGCGGCGCAGGATTCTTCGAAGGCGTCGACGCTGAGTTCGCCGGTTTTAGCGGGAGCGATGCGTTCAAACATAACATCGAGCCCCACCATGGTTCCCCGATCGTAGCCGGCCAGCATGGGGCCGCCTGTAATGAGAATGGCGGGGATGTTCAAGCGGGCGGCGGCCATGAGCATGCCCGGCGTGATTTTGTCGCAGTTGGAAACGAGAACGAGTCCGTCGAAGGGATGCGCCTGGGCCATGATTTCGACGCTGTCGGCGATGGTTTCACGGCTGACCAAAGAGTAGCGCATGCCGAGATGATTCATAGCGATGCCGTCGTCCACGGCGATGGTGTTGAATTCGACCGGTGTTCCGCCGGCTTGGTAGACGCCGCGTTTGACGGCGTTGGCGATTTTATTGAGTTCCACATGTCCGGGAACGATTTCGTTGAACGAATTGGCGATGCCGATAATGGGTTTGTCCAAGTCTTTTTTGGATAAACCGGTTGCGTACCATAGACTGCGGTGGGGGCCTTTTTCCACGCCGACTTTCATTACATCGCTTCTCATAATGACAAACCTCTCTTCTTGGAATCCGAACGCCAAAGGCGAACCCTAGTATATTAGCCGGAATAGGCGTTTCAGTCTAAGCGCATAACGGCATAAAGCCGTTTAGGAAATCGCATGAGATGTAAATTGATGAGGCTGCGCTTTAAAGGTGAATTATTTGGAAAACGCCGGTTCGACGCCCATTTCGCGTAAAATCCAATCGGCCTGTTCGACGGCGTCGAGCACCCATTTAATGTAGCGCACATCCGTATGAATCGCGCGAGTCGCGTCTTCCAGAAAAACGAGATCGCTGGCGACGCCTTCGATGTTCCCGTCAAACGCAATGCCTGTAAATTCGGCGCGCGCGTTCAATGTGGCCGAGCCGGAATTTCCGTTGGTGATATCCAAGTCGGTTAGAAAATCGATTGGGACGGCGTTGATATCCTGGAAAAGGTAGGGCCCGAATGTTCGCTTGTTTATGACATCGATGACGGATTGGGGCGCATCGAAAGGCCATTCGCCGCGGTGCTTCGCCCATTTTTCCGCCATTTCCCAGACATGCGTAAAAGGGTAATACTCGCCTTGATCGGGTTGAGGGCGGAAGCCTCGGACGGTTCCGAACGAAATGCGAATGGTTCCATTGGCGTCGGGAGCGAGTTTGCCTCGATAAAATTCCTCCAATGCTTGAAAATAGACGGGGCGCACCAAAACCATCGCGCCGGATAAGCGCTTTCTGCGTTCTTTGATCTCTTCCAGAACGGGGCTGAGTTTCAGCGCGAATTGAATCAAGGCGTCGTCGCTTTTCTGTAGATTTTCGATGGAGGCTTCATTCAATAAGCGGACGCGTTCATCTAAATTCTCCAAGTTCGTTCCTTCAAAAAGTTGCGTTGTTTTCGCGTGGATTTCTTCATCGCTTATCTGACCTTCACCGAATATGTCAATCAAGACTTGCGGTCGCTTGTCTTTGGGAAGATCGAGGGCTTCGCGGAAATTTAATTCCAAGACCGCCTGGCTGATTTCACGGGCGTAATTGCGCTGCAATCGCTCCTGCGACTGCTGCAAACGCTGCCAGTTTCGTTCTTGATAGTCCGGATCGCGATCGATGTCCGGCTTGGGGCGCTCCTCGGCCATGCGAACGATGGTGACGGCGGCGTTGACCAAGGGATTCAAAAAGCCGTGCCCGATATAACTCAACGCGGAATCGGCTTCACGCGTCTTTTGGCTTTCTTTAGAAAGGGCGTTGATCGCTGGAATCGCATGGCCGTATTGATCTTTGCGATTCTCATCGGAGCCAATCCATTGCAGGAGATCTTTTTCCTGGTTCTTTGTCAAGTTAACCAGATCTTTTCGCCGGGCGCCGTCCAACGTTCCATTCCATTTTTTCTCCATATTGGAAAGTCCTGCATAGAGAACAGCGCCTTTGATTTCCAGATCGGGGCTGTCTTTCGTAACCTCATCGAGCAGATCCATGTGCTTGCGGAACAAGGCGATGAGGTAAGGGAGGCGCCACTCGATTTCATCTTCAATTTCTAAAGCCGTAGAAAGGCGCTCCGTGCTGCCCGGGTAGCCCACGACAAAAGTCAAATCGCCGGGTTTAAGGCCCTCTTCGGCAATTTTCAAAAAGGCTTTGGGTTGGAAGGGTACGTTATCGGGCGAATATTCGGCCGGCTTTCCGTCAGGACCGACATAGGCGCGCAGCAGAGCGAAATCGCCGGTATGCCGAGGCCACATCCAATTGTCGATATCCCCGCCGAATTCGCCGATGCCGCGATGGGGAGCATAAACAAGGCGGACGTCTTTAATTTCGAGGCGGACAGTCATATAAAACTTGCCGCCGCCGTAAAAACGGGCCACTTCGCAGCGCGTATTCGGATTGTTTTCTTCGTATTCTTTGGTGATCTCTTTTTCGCGTTTTTCCAATTCGTTGTAGCGATCCAGATCGTCTTCGATGCCGGCGATTCCATCCAACATGCGATCGGTAATATCGTCTACGGCCGTCGTGACGTAAACGCGCGCAGTGGGGCCGGCGAAAATTTCCTCGCTGGGATCGTGCGCCAGATAGCCAAACTCGAGCAAATTCTGTTCCGCCGTGGAATTAAATTGGAGATAACCACGGACGCAATGATAGTTTGTGATGACCAATCCTTCCGGTGAGATAAACGAAGCGGAACAGCCGCCTAAATGAACAATGGCGTTCAGAGGAAATTCGAGAGGATCGGCGAATACTTTGGGATCGATTTCCAACCCCATCTGCTTCAGCGTATCCGCATGCGTTTCCGCAATCTGATGGGGCATCCACATGCCGCCGGGCTGGTAGATCATTTTGGCTTCGTCTTCGGAAGCCATGCAAAAAAGCGCGAGCGACGGAGCAAGAATCAAGGATGCGACAAAACATCTGAGAATAGGCATGTATATTCCCCTTTCAAAATAAATAGTTTAAGAGTCATTTTTATAATGAACGATTGATTTGTCGATGGGAGCGAAATGGTTTTGTATAACCCTGAATATTATTTCTTCGGAGATTTCTTTTTGGCGGCGCGATATCGCTCTTTTTGTTCTTTGGACATTTTTTCAGTGGCGTATTGATAAATTTTTCGGGGCGCGCTGTCTTTATGTTTCAGCAAAAACGCTTCGACCGGTTTGGGCTGCTTCTTCCAGGCTTCCCGCAAAAACCATCCCAGGCCCTGATGAACAAAACGATCTTTGTCATGCATGAGAGGTTCGACGAAATCGAGCAATGACTTTATATCTTTTATTTTTTCAGATGATTTAACTAGGTCGATTAGGGAAACCGGCACGGCTCTGCGCTTCCATTTGGAGGAAGATTCACGCCAAGATGACAGATCGTCCAATGAAACGATATTCTTAACGAGGAATTTCGACAGGATTTCGCCGCATAGAACATCCGTATGTCCCCAGTTGCAGATTCCCTTCTCCAGCCAAGCCCCGATTTTCTGAAAATGATTTTTTTGGAATTGATCGTGAAACGGATCGAGCAGCCGCACGGCGAATGAGGCTTCTTCGTATTTCCCGCTTTGAATCAACAAATCACCTAAATGGATGAATTCGTCCATCGTCAGATCGTTTTGATATTTTTTAATAAGTGAGCTTCTTGCAAAAATCAAAAAAAAGAACATTTTTTGTGAAAAAGGAGTAGGTGCGAGTTGAAAGAAGCCCTCCTTTCAACTTCA
>JAFGTC010000263.1 GCA_016934335.1 Candidatus Omnitrophota bacterium
CCTTTGATTTCTTCGAACGTTTTGGCGGAATCTTTGATCCATTGCATGCGCGTTTTCAGGGCGGAGCAGAACTGCCGGAAGAGCGCCAGGGATTCTTTTTCCTGAGGATCAAAGGTTTTCTGCAGATGATCCGCCATTTTGCCGATGCAGGATTTCAGGGTCGAATGAATTTTCTCTTCGATGTTGACAGGATGTTTTTTAGACATGGTTCGCCTCCTACAAAAACTTTTATAAGGCAATACTGCAAGAAGCGTGCCAAGAGGTGAACATCTGTTCATTTTATCGATTTATGTTCAATTTTTTAGGATGGTTAGGGGATGATTGAATTGTTAGACAGGCGGTGAATCTTTCCCGCCGCAGTCGGATGGATCGCCCTTCATTTTGGATAGTCCATGATGCAGGGCGGGGAGAATCGCTTCTACATTTTCACAGGCGGCGCGTTCGGCGCCGGGAACATTTATGATCAGCGTCGATCTGCGAATTCCCGAGATTCCACGTGAGAGCATGGCAAACGGCGTTTTGACCAGCGAAGCTTGCCGCATGGCTTCATTCAATCCCGGCGTTAATCGATCGACAACTTCCATGGTTGCTTCGGGGGTTATATCTCGTGGAGAAAATCCCGTGCCGCCAACTGTGACGACTAAATCGATGGAGTGACCGTCGCAATAATGGCGGAGGCGTTCTGCGATCTCTTCTTTTTCATCGGGAATGACGCAGTTCATATAAATGTGCGCGTCGAGTTTTTTTTGGAGTAATTCTGAAACGGCGGGGCCGGCCGTATCTTCGGCTTCTTTGCGGGAACATCGGTCGCTGACGGTAATGACGACACATTGAAACAGGCTGCGTGGAATTCGCTTGATTAGTTTGACGGATTCGCCGGCCGACGCTGCGCCGCCTTTTATAACGCGAGCGAACATACCGACTTTAGGCATAATGCAGTCGCCGGTCTGAAAAAAGATGGGACATCGCGAGTGGCACTGTTTTCCAATCTGCGTTATGGAGAGCCGTACCTGCTCCCCCAGTTGAATTTCCGATCCTAAACCCATGTCGGAAAAATCCATATCGGAGATAATGACATTTTCTCCAAAGGCGCCGGGTTGAAGATCGACGGGACACTTCCGGCGAAAAGCCTCGATGTCATCCTCGGATAACAGGCTGACTTGTCGATGATGGGGGCCGGCGTGGGCGTCGTTTTTGACGCCAAGGCCGGCAAGAAATTCTGCATGAGCGACGTGGTTTTTGACGACGCCTCTTTCTTTGCTGATACACAAATTTTTGATCAATCCCCGGCTAGCCATCGCCGCGCCTCCAATGGCCTGATTTGCCTCCGGTTTTCTCTAGCAATCGAATCGGACCGATTTCCACGCTTTTTCCCGCCGATTTCACCATATCGTAAACGGTTAACGACGCCGCGGCGACGGCCGTCATGGCTTCCATTTCAACGCCCGTTTTTGCCTCACATTCCACTTGGGATATAAACCGGATGGCGCCGCCGACAAATTCCGCCGTAATGCGAATGGAATCCACCGGTATGGGATGGCAGAGAGGGATCCATTCCGAGGTGCGTTTGGCCGCCATGATGCCGGCTATTTTAGCTGTCTCTATGACATTGCCTTTGGCAAGGCCTCCCTTTTCCTGGAGAGTGGAAGACAATTCCGCGCCGATATTCACGAATGATTCGGCGGACGCCGTTCGTTTGGTCATTTTTTTGGCGGAGACGTCAACCATGCGAACCGATCCATTCGCATCCAAATGATTGATTGGATTACCAGACATGCCAGATTCATCCTTTCAAAAATTCCAGGGAAATGGGGAAGGCGGCCAGAGACTGAAATCGACCTGTTCGCCTTTTTTCAACCGCTTTTTGTTCAAGGGAATGATCAATGTTCCATTGGCTTCCCGGCAGGCGGGGATATCCGCCGAGCTGTTAGATGAAATCGGCTTCACCCAAAGTTGAGAATCTTGGACAGTCAACCGCCCTAAATAAAAGCGCGCTCGATCGTCATCATTCAAAACTGTCTGCGAAAGTTTCGCTTGAACCGTCGATTTGCATAGAGCGATATCCAAACCGCTCATTCTTTTCAGTGCGGGCAGAACAAACTCATAACAGCCGACTAAGGAGCTTAACGGATTTCCCGGTAAACCATAGAAAAGCGCATGTTGATTCATTCTCGCGAACAATTGAGGCTTTCCCGGCTTCATACGGATGCCGTGATAGTGGATGGCGCCGCCCAGATTCAGGATGGATTGGCGGATGTAATCGTAATTGCCTTTGGATACGCCTCCGATCGAGATGATAAATTGAAATTTGCGAATCGCTTTCTCCAGTTCTTTCGTTAAAAGAGAGGGATCATCCGGCAAGTGCATAATTTGAGATTTGAAATGATTCTGTTCCAATGCGGCGGAGATCATAGGCGCGTTCGAATTGCGCGTTTCATATTTCGTAATCCTGTCTTCGATATCCTTGATTTCAGTTCCCGTGCTGAGAATGAGAATCGACGGCTTTGGGAAGACTTTGACAACCGATTTTCCGACGGCGGCGCAAATGCCGACATGATGCGGCTGCATCATTGTCCCCGCATCCAAGAGAATGGCGCCCTTTCGGGCGTTTTCACCCTGTTTGAAGATAAATTGACATTTCACGACACGGCCTTGAATCGTCACCATTCCATTTTCTTCGACTGCCTGTTCGACAATAGCGACGGAATTCGCGCCGGGAGGGATATTCGCTCCTGTAAAAATGCGCATCGCCTCGCCGGGCTTGATGCGCCTTCGATTCATCCGACCGGCCGGGCATTCCCCAACGACATGAAATGTTGAAGCTCCCTTGATGGAGGCGTCCAAATTAAGAGCGTAGCCGTCCATGACGGATCGGGCGGCGGGAGGCATATCGCGATCCGCTTTAATCTTTTCGGCCAAGACATAGTTCAAGGATTGATGCAATTCTCTCGTTTCCACGGAGAGAGGCTTTACATGCTTCATTACAATTTGATAGGCTTTTTCATGCGATATCAGCATGGATCATTTCCTTTTTATTGATCTTGCTTCTCGTCCCATGCATGGCGATGATTATCCAGCGACTACCCGCCTATGGCAGCCATTATCTCTTTTGATTGAAATGAAGAAGTATTCGATGAGACCGCCGCGTTTTGTTTTTGCGACAATACCTTTTTCGCCGCCTCGACAATGAGACGATCCGTCGATGGAGATTCGGATTCTAGAATCGACCGAATATCAATAGAGTTTCCAAGCTTTAAACATCCCACAAAACGTCCGGAGGACGTCAATCTCAATCGATTGCAGCGGCTGCAAAAGGGGGCGCTGTAAGGCGATATGAATCCGATAACGCCGGTCAAGCCTGTTTTGCTGACAACGGTATAATTTACGCTGGAGCTGGCCGGAGAATCGGGGAGAGGGGAAAAATGGAACTCGCGCGACAGCCGCGTTTTCACTTCACTGGATGAAACGTACAATGTTTCAAAACGGCGCGATGCGGCGCCGATCGGCATTAATTCTAAAAATCGCACCTGGCAGCCTCTGGACAAGCCAAAGTCGGCGATATCGGCGATTTCTTCTTCATTCACGCCGCGCATAACAACGGTATTCAATTTAACAGGCTGCATTTTCTGTTCGATCGCGGCCTCAATGCCTTCGATCGTTTTGTGCAAGTC
The DNA here is from genome assembly GCA_016934335.1 of Candidatus Omnitrophota bacterium. GTDB lineage: Bacteria > Hinthialibacterota > Hinthialibacteria > Hinthialibacterales > Hinthialibacteraceae > JAFGTC01. The sequence continues at coordinate 3,672 of JAFGTC010000263.1, forward strand.
TCCGGTTTTCGTGATCCGGCGAAACCGGTCTCTATCAATGCTGTCCAGACTTATGTTCATGCGATTCAAACCGGACTCTTGGAGGCGTTTCGCCCATTGCTTTAACGCTTGTCCGTTGGTTGTTAAAGAAATATCCGGAATCTGTTCGCAGGAAAGGCTTTTGATGATTTCACCCAGATCCGCGCGCACAAGCGGATCGCCGCCCGTCAGTTGGAGTTTGCTTATGCGGTAGTACGATTGCAGCGAACCGATCACTTGCCTGATTTCTTCTTTGGAAAGCGGCGGTAAGGAATTATCATCGTGGCGGACGGGCTCCGGCATGCAGTAGCAGCATCTTAATTGGCACTTTTCCGTGACGGACAAGCGAAGGGATATCCGTGTAGGATCGAATTGATCGTTGATAGGAAGAGAGGATTGTTTCGAGCGATTCATCTCTCTTAAAATTCACCTAATTTACAGATTCACCTAACTTACAGATTTAACAGATTTATGAAGATTTTTACTCAATTGAATCTTGATTTCCAGTTTTCGATTGATCTTTATTGTAATATTCACGGATCATTTCGCCGAGGATGCTTATCGAGATTTCCGCCGGAGCATGACCGCCGATCGGGAGGCCGATCGGCGCATGCGCCTGCCGCAGGCGTTCGCCGGGAATCCCCAGTTTCGTCAGATTATCCCGTATCTGCTTGCATTTCGTTTGGCTGCCGATCATCCCCACGTATCCCGCCGATGTTTCGAGAGCGTCTTTTAAGAGCGACTGATCCCATTCGTGGTTGTACGTCATGATTACAATCGAATCGCGGGGCGCCGGCTCGAGGCGTTCCATCGCGTTTTCAAAGGGGCCATGAATCACGCGAACTTGGGAAGGGAAGTATTTGTCGTCGGCATACTCTTCCCGATTGTCATAAACCATGACATTCAAATCTAATTCGACCGCCATCCGCGCCAGAGTCCGGGCCACATGCCCGGCGCCCAGGATCAGGAGCCGGGGCGCGCCGCCAATCGATTCGATAAACACCCGCATCTCTCCGCCGCACATTCCCTCGGATGCGCCGGGCGCTTGATCATGCAGAGAAATGTGCAGCAATCGGCTCTCGCCTTTCTTCATGAGAGCGAGAGATTCTTCGATTACGCGCTTTTCCAATCCGCCGCCTCCCACCGTTCCTTCGATCGAGCCGTCCGGGTAGACGATCATGCGCGCTCCGGGCTTCCGTGGGGAAGAGCCTTTTGTTTCCACAACAGTGGCTAAAGCGGCGGTTCGATTTTCGTCCAACAATTCCTGCGCGCGCCCAAATAGAGATGTCACGGTTTCTGCTCCCTGATCACATTACGCTCATATTTTTCCCGAATGATAAGAAAATCTTCCCGCGTGTTCATATTGTGCAAAACGGCGTCCGCATCCACCGTCACATGGAGAATTTGGTCGGGGTGATTCTTGTATAATTCGCGGAGGGACTGATTTTCATGCATCGATAAGATTTCTGGAAAATAGGCGGCGCCGATCAAGGGTGGATGCCCGCGCCGGAAGTCGTAGGATGGGATGCAAATCGAGTCCGCACTTTCAAAAGTCGAGGCCAGCGCTTTTAAAACCGATCGGGGCGCCAGGGGGCAATCCACCGGCCAGATAAAGGCGCCGTCCGTCTCCGGAGGCAGCGCGCGCAGGCCGCATTGAACGCTGGTTGTGCGCCCTTTCCTATACTGCGGATTCATCACCCAGGAAAACGAAAGAGAGACGCCGCTTCGAATCCGGTCGGATTCATGACCGAGAACGACGATGGGCTTCATGCTTTCGTCAAAGAGAAGCAACTCGGATAGAATTCGCTCGAGCAGATTCTGAGAACCAAGGCGCAGCAGAGGTTTGGGCGATCCCATTCGTTTCGACCGCCCTGCTGCAAGTATAATCGCACCGAACGAAATATTCGAGTTTTTTCCCATTGCTTTACACACAATTTGAAATCCATTTCATGATAGCATGAATCGTTTGGTAGTACATGATAAAATATGACAGGGCGATGCGGCAGTCAGCGCGGCGGCTTCATCTGCATTGCGGGGTGAAGAGAAGGCGCCATTTTCACGATTCCATTTTTTTGATTTAATCTGTTTCGTGACGACATGCTTGAAAGGGATGAAAACATGATTCGAAAATATTGGATTTCCATTTTTGTTGGAGCGTTCCTTTTTTACATCGCTCCCTATCGGGCAGATGCCTATACCCCAGTATACGCGGAACAGGGGATGGTTGCCGGCCCCGAACCATTGGCCGTGCAAATTGGAGTGGACATTTTAAAAAAAGGAGGAAACGCATTCGACGCGGCGGCCGCCGTGGGCTTCGCGCTCGCCGTCACATATCCTTCGGCGGGCAATTTGGGGGGTGGAGGATTCATGACGGCCGTGAAAGATACACAGGAGCCGCTGTTTCTGGATTTTCGAGAAACGGCGCCGCTTGCGGCTTCATCCGATATGTATTTGGATAAGGATGGAAACATCATCCCCGGCCTGAGCACAAGTTCGCTCCTGGCTGTCGGCGTTCCCGGAACCGTCCATGGACTGTTGACTATGTTCTCGGATCATGGAGCCATGAACCGCTCAGACATTCTCGATCCCGCCATTCAACTCGCGGAGTCCGGATTTCATGTTTCCTATTCGCTGCATGCTTCACTCCAAGCGAACCAAGATCGTTTATCGGCCTATCCCTCCACAAAACGTATTTTTTTTTCGCATGAATCTGCGCCGCATTTCAATTCCATTCTCAGACAGCCGGATCTGGCCTGGACGTTGAAGAAACTTCGCGATGAGGGCGCTCAGGCGTTCTATGAAGGCGAGGTCGCGGAAAAACTTGTGAATTATATGAAAAATAACGGGGGGATTATCACGAGAGAAGATTTGACGGCCTACCGGTCCAAATACAGGACGCCCATTCTTTTCGATTATAAAGACAATACGATCGTCGCGCCCAATCTCCCCAGTTCAGGCGGGATCACTCTGGCCCAGATTCTGAAATTGATCGAGCCGCATCCTATGCGTGAGATAGGGCGGAACTCCGCCGAGTACATCCATATCCTGACGGAGGCGGAGCGGCTTGCCTTCGCCGATCGCAATTATTTTTTAGGCGACCGGGATTTTATACGGGCGCCTGTCGACCGGCTCATGTCCGGCGATTACCTGGATGCGCGCAGAGAGCAAATCCCCAAATACAAGGCGGGATCGAGCGAGCGCATATCCCACGGCCGCATCGAGTCCGAGGAAACAACGCATTTCTGTATCGTCGACCGGAATCGAAACGCCGTCGCCATTACATATACATTGAATGAATCATACGGCATGAAAGCGGTCGTCGAGGGAGCGGGATTTTTTCTCAACAATGAAATGGACGATTTCAATGCGAAGCCCGGTTATCCCAATGTATACGGTCTGGTGGAAGGCGACGCCAACGCCATTCAGCCGGAGAAGCGAATGTTAAGCAGCATGACGCCAGTTATTGTACTTAAAGACGGAAAATTCGCTTTTACCGTTGGAACCCCGGGCGGCCCGACGATCATTACGACGGCGGCGCAAATCATCGTGAATATGCTCGATTTTGGAATGAACATTCGGGACGCCATCGATGCGCCGCGGTTTCATCATCAAGGCCTGCCCGATTTCATCCGTTTTGAACGAGAGGCTTTTTCTTATGATACGCTCAAACTCTTGGTCGGAATGGGATATACATTGAAGGAGTCGGGGCCGATTGGATTCGCGGCGGGCATCCAACAAATGGACAACCATCTTTTGGCGGGCTATGCCGACGGCCGGGGCGAAGGTTCAGCCGCCGGCTACTGATTCAACGCTTAGTATTATTGTATCCGTTCACAGCTTACAAGAGCAATTAAAATGTAGAAACTATCCGAGGCGATTGGATTGACTCAGTCATTTTGGATCCTCCC
>JAFGTC010000033.1 GCA_016934335.1 Candidatus Omnitrophota bacterium
CGCGTCTCAATTGGACGCATTCCCCTTGGCGGAGAGATTCGGAGATCTGGTCGTACGTACTGCGCGCCCGCTGTTGAAAGGCGGGAAACTCTTTGGCGCATCGCTTCTCAAGAGACGACTGGGCTTCCTCCAAATCCTGCAAATCGTATCCGAGATCTTGAAACTGAATCATACCGCGATTCACCATCTCCCGAGTGATCCGAATTCGCTCATATAAAATAATGTTCGGAGATAAAACAAATTTGAAGTTTTCAATCCTCTCTGTCATATTTTCCAATAAAATTCGGACGCGGCGTTCACAAATTTCGAACTCATTCCGCAACGATTCGCAATCTTCGCCCAGCGACTCTTGCAATAGATCCAATAAAACAATGTCATGCGCCGCCGCCAGAATCAAATAGCGGAGATTATATTCATGACTCGTAAAAATTTCGGTGGACGTCATTTTCCAGACGGGGTACGCTCCGGATTTTTCCAGACGCTCCTTCACATCCTCCAAATCTTTGAAATGGATCTCCATCCCTTCGCGAGGCAGCCAATACGCTCCATCCCCCGTCACAACGCACGAGATGTCCATGACGGGATTGGCGGATCGCAGTGTGTTCTCGATGTGTTTCAGTTTCGCCCGGATCTCCTGATGTGTATTGAATTTCACTTCGCAAGGATGAACCTTCCCGGTCAATTCTTGAAACGAAACATCGCAGATGGCGTTGTCCGTCAATCGTTCAATCAGTTTATCCGTGATCAGCACAGCGGGTTTTTCGAACATGAAAAACACCTGTTCCCATTCTAAATAATGAAGATACGCCCACAATCATTGCCTCGATCCAGAGGCGGATCTCCGAAAGGAATATATCATACTAATGCAGGAATCCCCAAAAAGATAGTAAAAAAAATCAGTCTTGTTGTTCGATTTCGTAAAGACGTTTGCTGTAAAGATTCAATATATCACGCCGTTTAATTGTTCCCAAGAACTCTTTGGTCACGGGATCGAGGACGGGAATTTCATCGGTCACCATTTCGGTTAATTTACGCAGGACGCTGTGAAGATCTTCGACGGGCGTGGCGAACTCGAAATCGGGATCGGCGATGTCCATGGCTATGATCAAATCGCGCATCTCTTCTTCCAACAACAAAGTCCGCAGTTCGTCCAGCGAAAAAACGCCCAGAATCGATCCGTCCTGGCCGATGACGGGAAACACATTTTGCGTACTTTGCAGAACGCGGGGCAAGATTTGGCGAAGAGTCATATCATACGAAATCGTCATGCAGCTGTTTTGAGCGTGAATTTCCCTCACTTGCAAGCCGGCTAGAACATCGGTGCGATACTCGCCCAAATGAGCGGGCGAGTCGGATTTGGCTCGAACCTGTTCTTCATAAAGCGTCCACCGATCCGTCAAGATATACGTCAGCGACGACACTAGCATCATGGGAACCAGCAAATCATACGAATGCGACATTTCAGTCACCATCAACAGGCTGGCGATGGGGGTTTTGGCGATCCCCGAGAAGAAGGCCACCATGCCCACCAGAGCGAACGATCGCGGATCGGCGATCCAATCCGGGAAATACGCATCGAAAATATGCCCGAACGAAGCGCCCAACATGCACCCTATAAACAAGGAAGGGCCGAACACTCCGCCGCTGCCGCCGGATGATATGGTAAACGAGGTGGCAAGGATTTTAGTAAACGCCAAAATCAACATGAATGAGATTTCTAACTTATAATTCAGCGCTTTATGAATCCAACCATACCCGCCGGTCAATATTTCAGGACGGAGGAGCGCCAATCCCCCCAGCATGAATCCGCCGATCATAGGTAAAAGATGGGGAGGCAGCGGGATTTTTTTGAAAAAATAATCGCGCGCTCCATAAAAAACGGTGACATACAAAATCCCGACGGCGGCGCAAATAATACCCAAAATCGCATAGGGCGCCAGTTCCCATGCGGTGAACGTAAAAGGAGGCGTATGAAACACCTGCGTTTGGCCGGTTAGAGTGGTAAAGACGGAATAGGATAATAACGAGGAGATGACCGCTGGAATCAGGCATTCGGTTTCCATCTCCTGATTGCGGTAAAGGACTTCGATGGCGAACAATGCGCCGCCCAAAGGCGCGCAGAATATCGCTCCGACTCCCCCCGCCGTCCCTGCGACCAATAAAGTACGGCATTCTCCCGCATCCATGCGTAGGATTTGCCCCAGCCAAGAGCCGAATCCGGCTCCGATCTGGGCGATGGGGCCTTCTCGCCCGGCCGAGCCGCCCGTCCCGATGGTGATCGCCGATGCGATGGTTTTAATGATGGGAACTTGACCGCGAATTCGCCCGCGCAGGCGGTGGAACGCCCGAATATAGGCGTCCGTGCCATGCCCTTCCGCTTCGGGAGCGTAATTATAAACAATGAAGCCGCCTAAAATTCCCCCGATCATGGGAGCGATGGGAAGAAGCCAATAACGCCAGCCTGTTACCGGTTGAAGAATAAATGCATCGTAGGCCACTTTATCAAAAGACCACCCCAAGCCTTTGATCATGAAAAGATCCATGCAGCCAAATACTAAAAAATTGAAGACGATCGCCCCTAATCCCGAAATAACGCCGACGAGGCCGCCGAGAAACACCCAACGGCCCGCCCGGATCGCATGAAAATAGACAACCGGTCTTCGAGAATGAATTTTCAATTTTTCAGGTGAATTACTCATTAGGGATTTAATTCAACCTGGCGAGAGTTCAACCTATTAAACTGTACTCTCTCTTCGAAATTCGTCAATGTACAGCCATAATTCCGATTGGAATTTACATTAATTCTCTGTTGATCTTACTCTGTAATATCGGCGAATCACGATACATCTAAATATGGCTCTCTCATCTTCTACCAAATTGATCAAACCGGGCGGATTCCGCGAATTTTTCCGCATCGCCTATCCTTTGGTGATCAGCAACGCGGCGACCACCCTGATGCATTTTATCGACCGGCTGTTTTTATCCTGGTCCAGCCCCGAAGAATTCGCCGCCTGCATTCCCGCCAGTGTTTTGGCGTGGACGATTTTATCGATTCTTGTCGGAATCAGCGAATACTCCAATTCGTTCGTCGCGCAATTTTACGGCGCGAAACGATACGCTTCGATTGGAGCGACCATCTGGCAGGGGATCTGGTTCTCGCTTTTTGGCGGAATAGTCTGCCTGGCCTTCCTGCCGGCGGGTCTTATGATTTTCGATCATGTCGGACATCCATCCGATGTGATTCTCCATGAAAAGCGCTATTTTTCCATCATCCTGTCGGGCGGCGTTTTTTTCATTCTTAAAGAATCCCTCAGCAGTTTTTATTCCGGACGCGGCAAGACCAAAGTCATCATGGCCGTCAATATCATCGCCAACCTTATCAACGCAGTTCTGGATTATGCGCTGATATTCGGCGTCGGATTCATCCCGGCTATGGGGATTCGCGGGGCGGCTTTAGCCACTTTAATTTCCATCATCTCGGCCTGTCTTATTTTTTTCGCATTGTTCGCTTCCATCTCGAACTCCCGCTTGTATGACACGCGAAGAATTCGCTTCGATTTTCCCCTCATGAAGCGCATGATCCGCTTTGGAGCGCCCTCGGGCGTTCAATTTTTCCTAGACATCAGTTCGTTCACCGTCTTTGTCTTCATTATCGGCCGATTGGGAAAAATCGAGCTGGCGGTGAGCAATATCGCCCTTTCAATCAGCAGCCTGGCCTGGCTGCCCATGCTGGGCGCCGCCATGGCGACCGCGACGCTGGTCGGCCAGTATATCGGGAGGAACGATTACGAAACAGCGGAAAAAAGCACCTACACGGCATTGATCGCGGTTGAATTCTATATGATCTTGTTTGGATTGATTTACATTTTTTTGCCCGATCTTCTTTTATCCCTGTTTCAGGGAGAAAACACGAACACCGATATTCCCTTTGAAGATATTCAAGAATACGGCAGGCTGATTCTTCTTCTGGTCGCCCTTTATCAAATTGGCGACGCCATGAACATCACTTTTTCCGGCGCCCTTCGGGGAGCGGGCGATACATCCTTCGCCATGCGCGCCAATATAATCTGTTCCTGGATTCTTTTCGCGCCTGGAACCTGGTTGACCGTCGTGTTCTTTCAGCAAGGATTGATCGGCGCCTGGTGCTGGGCGACCGCCTATATCATTTTGCTGGGCGGCGTCTTCTTCCTTCGCTTCCGATCGGGATACTGGAAAACCATTCGCATGATCCCCGCCGATTCAGAAGAAACACAGTAGCAAAAAGGATCCATCGCAGAGAATCTGAGCGCGACGAATCATCATCTATTTCGACCGCCGCTTTCAAAGCGGCTTGGATGTCTTCCATGGCAGGAAAAAAAATCGTACTGTTAGCAGAGGAAACGCCTTGAATCATTTTACAAGGTACGATCCTGTGGCGCCCATTAAAATTGACATATAGCGAATCTGACGAATTCATGATCCCATGACCCACGATCCGACTTTTCTAACGCTTGTCTCCGACGCCTTGAGCGATTGCTTCGACGCCTCCGTTCTGCTCCCGCTTCTGGCGGGCGGCGTTTTGCTGCTTCGCTTTCAAGCAATTCAAAGATTGACGCCTCTCATCCTTTCAGCGGTCTTTGCCAGTCTGTTCGCTTTTATCGCTCCCGTCTTTCCTTTCGCCGGACGAATCGGCCTGTTTTTGGCGGTTTGGATTCCGATTTTGGCGTTGATTATTTATTCAGTTCTGCGCCGCTTCAAACAAGGCCGCGCGGATGACCATTCGGAAGGATTCATTCCTTTCGCCGCCCATGGAATCGCGATTTTAGGATTTATCTACCTTTTGGCGGGTCAAATCATTCTTAAAAAAATAACGGATTCTCCGATCGAATGGCGAGAGGTTCATGTCGGAAGTTGTTTGATCGCGATTTTTTACCTGATTTCAGAAATCAAACCCTGGCGTTTATTCTCCCTGCAATCCCATCGCGAGGCCGCCCGCATCCTTCTTTATCTCGCCCTCGGCCTGTTTGTCTTTCGGGGGGGAATGTGGTGCTACTTTCTGTTTCATGGAGCCTTAAAAGAGCGGCCCGGCAGTTTCCGCTTGAAGGGCGTCGTTTACAGCGAGCAGAAAACTCTCAGCTGGCGCTTTCCCAATTTGCATCGATTGATGATGGATCACTGGTATTATCCGATTTCTCCGGATCGAGCCGATCAAATTTCGCCCGTCGTCCGCGATGCGAAATTATTCCGGCAGGGACTTCAGCAAGCCGAATCCTTTCGCCAAAGCCTTCTGGGGCCTACTGATCCAAGCGGAGAAAACGGCGCCCAAGCCGAACTCATCGCCGAAGCGATTCTGACGTTTCAAGAAGAGGCGGAACCTTTTCTTCAAGACCGCATCTCTTTAAAACGCTTCGATTTAGACGCCGAGACTCTGATCGATATGATGCGCGGCATCGAATATGGAATCGACGGCCGCGAAGCGTTCGGATCTTTCACTGGCCGCTGGCATGGCGTTTTGGACGATTCGGTAGCAGAGCTTCATTGGCGCCCTCTGGAATATTTCTCACCCCCGAAGTTGATTCCCGGCGCCCATTCTCTCCGGGCGACCACATCCCAGTATGGATGGATCGGCGATGGATTCGGCTGGAACGTCATCGCTCAAATCCCAAACGATTCGGATTCAACAACTTGGAAAGAGGTCATCCTGGGAATTGTCTATCATGTCAAAAACCAGGATATCACCCAAATTTTCTCGACGCGACCGCATCTTGGCCTGCCAGTCGGCGAGGGGCAATTGATCAGGATAACGGCGGAAGAGATTTTATTGGAGGAAATAATCAGAAATCCACGAAAATCCAGAGAGCGCTGCGCTGTTACAGGATTCAAATATAAGTTTGAGAATAATAGACTTACGAATAATGGATCCGCTTTTCAAGCGATTTTTTCGAGGAATCCAACTTTAAGCGAATCGTTCTATCAATTCGATCTCGATCTTGAGGCTCCCACCCCTGATTTGCAGTAGTTCATGCCTAATTTGTCACCCCCTCAAATCGGATTTGACAGAACTGTCAAAAACAATGGAGTAAATTTTCGATTTTTACATCATGCGAGCGGCGAGAAAAACAACAAAAACCCGGACAAAAATATCGTATCTATATGAAAATATTAGGCTTATACAAAATCCCCCGAAGATCAAATCGAACTAATTTATTTTTTATTGGAATTGGCACACCACTTGCAAATAGTAGAGTCAACACGTTGTATTGAGAATATTTGAAAAACAACCAGTAAAACACCAAGCATTACATCCAGTACGGCATCTTGAATGACACCCAGTACGGCATCTTGCACGACATCTAGTACGGCATCTTGCACGACATCTAGTACGGCATCTTGCACGACATCTAGTACGGCATCAAGGCAGTTCAATCTGGAGACAAACAGCAACTTGATTCATTATCATCTTTTGTCGTCTCCCCAATACAACGTATCAACATAAGGGTAAGGAGAAGATACATCCGAGGACGTTTGCATCTGACTCCGAAACGCCGACGAACGACCACCATGGAGGAGTCAACCAGATTAAGAGCAGGGACGATCGGGGTCTTCTAGCCAAAAGCGCCGGCAAGAGGATTGTAGGTTAGGGTAAGCATAACAATAATTCAGCAAAGCCGCACCTCTTCAACACTGCATCGCCGGCATTACAGTGCAGACCGACGATGCGAGTAAGGCAACTGAGAATCAAGGCGCGGCGCCCATACCTCCGCGAATCGTTTAACACCACGCAGAATCAACAACATCGCCTGTACCTCAATCTTCCCTGCAAAATTCTCCTTACCCAACAAAAAAGGCTCTCTTCGGAGAGCCTTTTTTGTTATATCACCGAGTTTTCACGCAAAACCGGCGCGGGCGCCGGTTTCCGTTTGCCGATTGTTTATCGAGGCGCCGTATTATATTGCGGCTGCTGTTGAACCGTCGGCGTGTAGCCTTGAGGCGTCGACCTTGAAGCCTGGCCCGCTTGATAGCCCGCGTTATAGCCTTCTTCACGACCTTTATCGCGTTGATCGTTGATTGAATCGTTCAATATCGCGCCGCCCAACGCGCCCGCGCCCGCGCCGATCAAGGTGGCGCCTGTATCGCCGCCGAGAATCTGACCGGCCGCCGCTCCGACCACGCCGCCCCACATCGCGCCTTCCTGCGCGGGAGTCGTTTGACA
>JAFGTC010000264.1 GCA_016934335.1 Candidatus Omnitrophota bacterium
ACATCATTCTGTCGGCGGATCTGGGGCCGTTCGATCGGGAGGATGCAAACGAACTGCTGGAATCCTGCGAACGCATCCGCGCCGATCGGGAAGGGAAGCATCCGGGGCGGGATCTGCCGTCCGCGGGATCGTTCTTTAAAAATCTGCCGCCTTCCGAGCCGGACGGGCGGCGTATTGCGGCCGGGAAAGTTCTGGAGGAGGCCGGGGTCAAGTCGCTGCGGTTCGGCGATGCGGGCGTTTTTGAAAAACACGCCAATATCATTGTGAATTACGGGCAAGCCTCGGCTTGCGACGTCAATCGACTCGCCGACGAAATGGCCCGGCTGGTCAAAGAAAAATTCGGGATCATCCTGGAACGGGAAGTGCAATATCTGTGTTAAAAAAAGAAGAAGCGTCCAAGCGTAAAGAAGCCTACCGAGTCGTGGAAGCCGAGTTCGTCATCAGCGCGCCCACGCTCCGCCAGTGCCCGCCGCCGGATCTGCCGGAAATCGCCGTCGCGGGGCGCTCCAATGTGGGGAAATCCAGCCTGATCAATATGATGTGCAATCGGAAAAACCTGGCTAAAACTTCCAGCACGCCGGGAAAAACGCGGCTGATCAATTTTTTTCGTTTGCGCATCGAACCGGCGGGCGTTCAACTGCATCTGGTCGATTTGCCCGGCTACGGCTACGCCAAAGCAAGCAAAACCCTTCAAGCGGAATGGAGCCGGGCGTTGGAGGAGTTTCTGCAAAAAAGAGAGCTGCAGGGGATTCTTCACCTGATCGATTCGCGTCATGAGCCGACTGATCTCGACCGGCAAATGAGGGCTTGGATCGTCCACCAGCGTCTGCCCGCTATTACCGCTTTGACCAAGGTCGATAAATTGAAGCAGAACGCGATCGCCAAATCGCGCAAAATGATTTGTACTGAACTGCAAATTCAAAATAACGAACCTTGCATCCTGACATCGGTTCTTAAAAAATCGGGCATTCAAGAATTGCTGCAGGCCATTGTTTGTCTGGCCGAGGCTCGTGATGCGGACAAAGGAATGTTAGAATAAAATAGTAGTATCTGCACCTATGAATCGAGGTTTTGAACATGAAGAAATCTGTTATTTTTTCGCTTCTTTTCGCCGCGTTTGTTGGGGCCGCCTTCGCCGGGGATGAATATCCTTTGCCGGCGTCGGATATTCGCATTCGCGATCCCTTCGTTTATGCCGATCCTGAATCGAAGACTTACTTGATGTACGCCCAAACGGAGAATCGAATCGGAGGTCTGGGCGCCGGCGTCGGCGTTGAAATGTATGCCAGCCAAGATTTGGAGCACTTTAGCGAACCGCAGGTTGTTTTTCACAAAGAGAAGGATTTCTGGGGCGGCGATCAAATCTGGGCGCCGGAAATGCATCGAATCGGGGATTGGTTTTATTTGTTTGTTACCTTCAATGGTCGCGAAGGCGGGCGGGGAACGCAAATCCTTCGATCGAGGAAAGCGCAGGGCCCGTTTGCCGTATTCAGCGATCAATCCAATACGCCGCCCGAGCAATGCTCACTGGACGGAACGCCCTGGATCGACGAAACGGGTCGTCGGTGGCTGGTGTATTGCCATGAATGGGTGCAGATCGGCGACGGGGCCATGCGGGCGGTTCCCATGAAAGGCGACTTCAGCGGGCGCGACGGCGAATCGGTCCTTCTGTTTCACGCGTCGGAGGCGCCCTGGGTAAAGTCGTGGGGAGGAGCGGGGCAAGGGAAATATGTTACGGACGGCCCCTGCTTGTACAAGACGAAAAATGGAAAGCTGCTGATGCTTTGGTCCAGTTTTACGGGCGAGGGTCATACCTACGCCATCGGAGTCGCCGAATCGGAAAGCGGGAAAATCACCGGACCTTGGACGCAGCGCGCCGAACCGTTGTTTGACAGGGACGGCGGTCATTGCATGTTGTTCACGACTTTCGAAGGCCAACTTACGCTCGCTCTTCATCAACCCAACAGCGGGCGAAACGAACGCGCAAAATTCTTTCCCATCCAGGAAGAAGATGGAATGTTGAAAGTCATTGCGGAGCAATGACGGCTTATTGGAATCTTATCAATAGCCCGATCCATTCTCGCGCCGCTGTGATAATTCCGGTTGTTCGATTGATTTCTTCCTCGCTTTGGGGAGAAAAAATGCTATCATTCCAATCAGACTGTTTATTGTTCACAGGGGGGCGCAATGAAACATGAAACGTTCGTCTTTCGTTCTCGATTTCCTTTCCCGGCGGAAACAGTGTTTTCCTGGCATGAACGGCCGGGCGCCTTCGAGCGATTGACCCCGCCGTGGGAGCGCGTGCAAATCGTTTCTCGAACAGGCGGAATTCGCGACGGCGGCCGCGTTTCTCTGCGGGTTAAAATAGGGCCGTTCCGGCGGATTTGGATTGTTGAACATCGCGATTATATCCAAGGCCGCCAGTTTTGCGATGTGCAGACAGCCGGCCCCTTTCGGTACTGGAAGCATATTCACCGCGTCGAACCGGAGGGAAGCGGCGCCTGCGTTCTCGAAGATCATATCGAATACAGCCCGCCATGCGGCGAACTGGGGACATTCCTCGGCGGCCGCATAATCCAAAATAAATTGACGCGCATGTTCGCCTATCGCCACAGCGTAACGCTTGCGGATCTCAAGGCGCATGAACGCTTTCAGGATCGAGCGAAAAAGAAGATTCTTCTTTCGGGCGCCACGGGGCTGATCGGCTCGGGCGCGTCGGCGTTTCTTGAGACGGGCGGTCATTGCGTGACGCGGCTTGTGCGCCGGCAGGATCAATTGACCGGCAATGCCGTTCTGCTGCCTGCGCCGACCGAGCCGGAGGAACTGTCCGGCCTGGAGGGATTCGACGCGGTCGTGCATCTGGCCGGAGAAAACATCACCGGGCGCTGGACCGACGCCAAAAAACAGAAAATTCGAGACAGCCGCGTTCTAGGAACCGGCCGGCTTTGTCAGGCTCTCGCCAAACTCGATTCACCCCCGCGAACCTTGGTTTGCGCGTCGGCGATCGGTTTTTACGGAGATCGGAGCGATGAGATTCTGGATGAAAAAAGCCGGCGGGGCGAGGGTTTTTTAGCCGAGGTCTGCCAGCAATGGGAGCAGGCGGCTGACGCGGCTGCGCAGGCGGGCGTTCGCGTCGTGAATCTTCGCATCAGCGTAGTGCTGACTTCCGCCGGCGGCGCCCTGGCGCAGATGCTGACGCCTTTCCGGATGGGATTCGGCGGGCGCATCGGCGACGGGAAGCAGTATATGAGTTGGATTTCTTACGATGATGTGTTGAGCGCGATCCAGCACGCTCTTGAGACGGACGATCTTGAAGGGCCGGTCAACGCCGCGTCTCCCAATCCAGTGACCAATGATGTTTTTACGCGGATCCTGGGGGAAGCGCTGCATCGGCCGGCGGCGATTCCGGCGCCCGCTTTTGCGATCAGAAGCCTTTTGGGCGAGATGGGCGAAGCGCTGCTGTTATCCAGCGCGCGCGTCATGCCCCGGCGTCTGATGGACGCCGGATTCACTTTCCGGCATGCAAACCTCCAAGACGCTTTGAACCATGTACTAGGAATAAAACGGGGAGATGAATCATGACTATGTTGAATCAAGAAGCCTCAACTATTCGCGATCAAAACGGGAAGACGCTGCAGGAACTCTCACAGGACAATCCTCTTCTGGTTGTTTTTCTCCGCCATAACGGATGCACATTCTGCCGGGAGGCGCTCGCCGATCTTTCTCAAAAGCGGGCCGCGATCGAAGAATCCGGGGTAAGAATTGCGTTGATCCACATGAGCAGCGAAGATCAAGCCGCCGATTTCTTCGCCAAATATGGATTCGACGACGTTCCCCGGTTCAGCGATCCCGACAAAATCTTGTATCGCGCATTTGAACTGAAGCGCGGCTCTTTCCGTCAGCTGCTCGGCTGGAATGTCTGGAAGCGCGGATTTCAGGCCTGCATTCTGGAAGGTCATGGCGTGGGGAAACTAATGGGCGACGGCTTTCAAATGCCCGGCGTTTTTTTGCTGCATCGAGGCGAAATCGTCAAAGAATTTCGCCACCGATCCGCGGCGGATCGGCCGGATTATCAAGAGATGTCGTCCTGCGAACTGCCTTCTTGAACAGCGTTCATTCATTCGCGTCTCGGGTGAGACGGCGCTGCGTTTTTGTTTATCCTGACCGTTCACAATTCGCCCAATCCGCCGTACTATAAATTAGTTCAATTCTACAGGAATGGAGTATGTGATATGAAACAGAAATTCGTTTTTTCGCTATGTCTGACGGCCTTGGTCGGCGCCGCTCTGATGATTTCTCCCCTTACGGGGGCGGCCGATCCCGTACGCGTCGGCATGATCGGGCTGGACACCTCGCATGTTATCGCCTTCACCAGAATGTTGAACGATTCCAGCCATCCCGATCACGTCCCCGGCGCGAAGGTGGTCGCGGGATTCAAAGGCGGAAGTCCAGACATTCCTTCCAGCATCGATCGGGTGGAGGGATATACGGA
Source organism: Candidatus Omnitrophota bacterium (assembly GCA_016934335.1). GTDB lineage: Bacteria > Hinthialibacterota > Hinthialibacteria > Hinthialibacterales > Hinthialibacteraceae > JAFGTC01. The sequence goes on from JAFGTC010000264.1 coordinate 4,493, forward strand.
GCAATTGAAAAACGATTGGGGGGTGACCATCTACGATTCGATCGCCGAACTTTGCCAAAACGTGGACGCGGTCATGATCGAGAGCGTTGACGGCCGGCCTCATCTGGAAGCCGCCAAAGAGGTGATCGCCGCCGGACTGCCATTCTTCGTCGATAAACCGGTGGGCGGTAGTTTCCACGATGTTTTTGAGATCGCCCGGCTGGCCAAAAAAGCAGGCGTACCCTGGTTCGGCGGCTCCAGCCTGCGTTGGTGGAGCGGCATGCAGGAGGCGCTGAATCCCGACAAAATCGGCCGCGTGCTGGGCTGCGACGCCTTCTCTCCCTGCAGTTATGAAGAGCATCACCCCGATTTGTACTGGTACGGCGTGCATGGCGTGTCGCTGCTTTACGCGGCGATGGGCCCCGGCTGCCGGCAGGTGACGCGCGTTCACACGGACGGGGCCGATGTGGTCGTGGGCGTTTGGGAGGACGGCCGGATTGGAACGTTCCGGGGTACGCGAGCCGGCAAGCATAGCTACGGCGCCCGGATTTACGGCAGCGAGGGCAACGCTAATGTCGAGGGGCATAGTTACAAAGGTTTAGTCGAACAGCTGGTCAAATTTTTCCAGACTAAAAATCCGCCGCTGTCAGCGGAAGAGATTGTGGAGATTTATGCTTTCATGGAATACGCGGATCACAGCAAAGAGCAAGGCGGCAAGCCTGTCAATCTTCCCAAATTTTTGTTCGATTGATGCGCTTGGATAAAAACGAAAACAGGATGTTAAGAAAGGCCCCCGGGATTCCCCCGGGGGCCTTTCTTATTCGAGAAGTGTAAGAGGACTGCTGGGGCAACGATCTCAACAACGCCTTCTCTTAGGCGCGCAATATCCGCCGCCATCAGACCGGCAAATACCTGGACGAGACCACCGGCCTCTATTTCTTCGGCGCGCGCTGGTACGATCCGACGATTGGGAGAATTATCAGTGAAAGCCGGAGTAAATCGCGTAGGAGAATTTCGATGAAATACAAAGATGAAATAAATAAATTCCAAAAAGAAAAAAACAGAAGGAGCAGCAAGCAAAAGATAATCAGTAAAGATGTCTTCGGATAAAATGAGCGCCCGGGCGGCTTCAGGGGGAAAGCCATTCGGTAGGATCGACTTTGAAATAGGCGCGCATTTCATTGAAGAGCTCCGGATGCTTGATTTTGAGTTGGTGGGGCTTTTCATAAAAAGCCTCCGTGGCTACGGCGAAGAATTCGGCGGGGCTGGTTGCGCCGTATTCGTCCAGCACTCTCCGGCGATCCTGCGCCCACGTATTTCGGAGTTTCTTGTATTCGCGTTTGAAGACGCGGCGCCAGGCCGCGTATTGCGAGCGGCTGCCGAGAAGGGGCGCTCCATTGGCGGCGCCGTCTTCTTCATCCAACTGATGGGCGAATTCATGAAACACAAGGTTTTGTCCGTCGCGGACGTTTCGGGCGCCTCGCTTGACGTGATCCCAGGCGAGCACCACCATGCCCTGCTTCCAGGATTCGCCCAGTCGGATGGAGGCGTCGTCCAGAGGGATCAATCCGTCGGCCGCGACTTTCTCGCGCGCGATATAAGTAGCGGGATAGACGAGGATGGCGTTTAATGTCGGAAAGTAATCGGTTTTCCGGTTCAAGAGCAAAATGCAGGCTTGCGCGGCGATGCAGACGCGGATAACGTCGTCGATTTCCAGACCGTTGCATCCCTCGAAATATTTTTCGTCCAGAAACACCTGGATATGCCCGTGCAGTTCCTGTTGGAGAGGCGCCGGCAGGCAGCGATAAAGCGGGACATAATTCTGGATGATTCGCCCCCACTCCCCGGGAAGCGGTTTGGCCCGAAGCCGCTCGCGGCGCCTGTTCTTCCGGAGCGGTTGAATGATGAAGAAGAAGGTGAAAATGCCGGCCGCCGCTGCGGCGAATCCCATTAAGATATACATTGAATTCATTTGTTATTCCGATCTATCGCCGCTCCATGAGACGCATTGTTTATGTTTATTCTATTATAGGACGTTCGAGGGAGATTTGTCGGCGCAGACGAAAGATTATTTTAGGGGTTGAATAAGGAAAATCAGACGGGCGCGCGCTTCTGGGGGCGAGAACCCTTTCAAAGTCAAATCACGCTGCAGGAAGGTTGCGAAATAACGCCCGGCGCCGGATAATCCCAGCCATGAAAAAAACCATCATCTTCCAAACAAACCATCTCCATCAGGACGATGGCGAAATCGTCCCCGCCCAGGTGCTCTGCGCTCCGGAGCAGCCGCTGGAAATTCGAACGGGGAAGCATCCGGGGGCGGACATCGTCTTGCCGGACGACGTGCACATCGCCCTGGGGCGGGTGGATACACACGTGCATTTTCGAGAAAGCGCCCAACCGACGCCGGAGGAATTTGAAGCCGATTCGATTCGCGACGCAGGGCAGAGTTATGAAGAAACGATCGCAAAAATCCGTAGATCCAACCAATTCTACGACATCCGGCGCGGTTCGCTGGCCGCGCTGAAGGGGGGCGTTTGGCTGATTGGAGCGATGGGCAATACGATCTGGGCGCCCGCCGGCGAAGAGCGATGGCGCAAAACCGATCGATGGTACCGGGATCATGCGCTGATCTTCACCCATGTCTGGCCGCGAATCGAACCGGGCGTCGCCCCGATCGAGGGGCAGGAAGAAAAAGATTTCGGCTCGACCTTCGGGGGATCGGGGCTATCCGGCGAACAGCGCAGGCGGATGTATCTTGATCGAAAAGGCGGCATGATTTCTTACCACAACGACCGGGAGCGCCTCGAAGAAACGCTGGAGGAATTCAAGCGACGAGTCAATCCTCCGGATTTTCTGCTGCATCCGCTCTATTACGACGGCGGCACGGTTTACGCCATGCAGCGGGAAACCCTTCAACTTGCATTGGAAGCGAAATTGAAGCGCCTGCTGACCCGCCATATTCCCACCGGGCCGGCTCTGGATATGATCCTGCGCGCGCGCAGCGGCGCGGAGATGGAACTTCCCGCGGAGGCGGGGATCGATTATCTCTATTTCAATCGCGACATGCTGGCCGAACGCGAGACGCGCATGATCAACTACCGGCGGCCCGCGCTGCCTTCGGCGGAGGATCAAGCCTCGCTGCGCGAATTGACGCGGGATTGCGCACGCTGGCGCGATCCCCTGACGTTTTTCGCCTCCGACCACGCGCCCCATCCGCTCGAAGCCAAACGGTTCAAGGAGAACGGACTGCCCGGCAATCCGGGAACGCGCGTTCTGGAGCATTCACACCAGATCCACATGCACCTCATTCATCATGCGGGATTTACTTACGCCGACATCGACTGGCTGGCGGCCGCCGCTCCGGCGAAATACATCACACAGTACCGATCGTTTCCCTATCCGGTCGGCGTCATGCAAAATGGCGCGATGGCGAATTTGTGCATTTTCCACCCGGCGGAAGAGTATCGTGTTGACGAAAGTGCATTACAGTCCCAATTGCACGATCCGGAGTATCATACGGCCTACCGGGACGAATCGCTCCAGGGGCGCGTCTTATACACTGCCGTGAACGGGATTGTCTATCACGTAGAGAAACATATCGAGGCGATCAATTTGTTGTAGCGGCGGATGCTCAATCATACAACTCTTAAAAAGATAACAGCGATTGATGATGCGGTTGTTGGGAAATATGATTTATGAGGTTAGGATGAATCGGTTCGAGTGGTGGGCTGCGCTTTGGTTTTAGCCCTATCCTTCTTGAGTGGAGAATGGTGGGCTGCGCTTCGCTTTGAGCCCTATCCTTCTTGGGTGCGAAAAAGATAGAAAATTGAAAAATTGGGAATAAAAATTTACGGTTTACGATAAAGACGATTATGAAAAAATCGCAAGATTTACACGTTTTAGAAGTGATTCCCCTGATTCCGCCGGCGCAGTTGAAGGATGAAATGCCCGCGACGGAGACAGCGAATGAGACGGTGGTTGAGAGCCGGCAGGTGATCAAACGGATGCTGCGCGGCAAAGACGACCGGATGCTGGCCATCGTGGGCCCCTGCTCGATTCATGATGAAAAGGCGGCCTTCGAATATGCGGAGCGCCTGGCGGAGCTCCGGCAGGAACTCATCGACCGGCTGTTTATCGTGATGCGCGTGTATTTTGAAAAGCCGCGGACGACGATCGGCTGGAAGGGATTGATTTACGATCCGCATTTGGACGGCTCGGGCGATATGGTATTCGGACTGCGCCAGGGACGCCGCATCATGCTGAAGATCAACGACATGAATCTACCGACGGGGATTGAATTTCTCGATCCGATCGTTCCCCAGTATCTCGACGATCTCGTCTCGTGGGCGGCGATCGGCGCTCGGACAACGGAGTCGCAAACTCACCGGGAGATGTCGAGCGGGTTATCCATGCCCTTCGGGTACAAGAATACGACGGACGGCAATATGCAAGTCGCCGTCGACGCCATGTGTTCGGCCCGCGCGCCGCACAATTTCCTGGGAGTGAGCCAATACGGACAATCCGCCATCATCAAGACAACCGGCAACGTGTGGGGGCATCTCATCATGCGCGGCGGCACTCAAGGATCCAACTACGACGAAGAGAGCGTGCGCCGCGCCATGGAAATCCTCGAAAAACATCAACTGCCGAATCACATCATGATCGACTGCAGCCACGCCAATTCCAGCAAAGATTTCAGACGCCAGGAAATCGTTCTCCAGGATGTCATCCGCCAGCGAGCGGCGGGGAACGCTTCGCTGTTCGGCTTTATGCTGGAGAGCAACCTGCATGAGGGGAATCAAAAACTGGCGGACGATCCCTCTCAACTTCATTACGGCGTATCGATCACCGACAGCTGCATCAGTTGGGAAACGACCGAGCGCATCCTCCGAGACGCCTGGCAAAAGTTAGAAAACATCTGCAAATAAAGGTGAATATGCCGAACTATCAATTGGAAGAATCCGTCGCCCTCGAGGCCGTGGTTCAAGCGGCGCGCGTATGCCAGAAGGTGCGAGCCGATTTGGCGTCCGAAGAAACCCTCATTAAAAAAGACCGTTCGCCCGTCACTGTGGCGGATTTCAGTTCGCAAGCGATAATCAGCCGTTTTTTGAAGAAAAACTTCCCCAACGATCCGCTGGTCGCCGAAGAGAGCGCTTCGGATCTGATGCAATCAGGCGACGATTTCATCCGGGAGCGCGTGTTTGAATGCGTTCGAACGACGGAGCGGAATCTAAGCGATGAAGAGATTCTTCAAGCGCTCGACGGAGGCGGTTACGGCGGCGGTCCGGCGGGGCGATTCTGGACGCTCGATCCGATCGATGGGACGAAGGGATTTCTGCGGGGCGAGCAGTATGCGGTCTCGCTGGCATTGATTGAAAACGGTCAAGTCGTCTTGGGCGTATTGGGCTGCCCGAATTATCCCGAAGATTGGCGCCGCTCCGATTCCCGCGCCGGCTATCTTTTCGCCGCGAAAAAAGATCAAGGCGCCTATCAGCAAAAAATCGGCGATTCCGAAAAACGCCCCATTCAGGTCTCTGATGTTCAATCGCCCGGCGAAGCGATTTTCTGCGAATCGGTCGAATCGGGCCATTCGTCCCATAGTGATTCCAAAACAATCGCCGAACGACTGGGAGTGACAAATCCCCCTTTGCGACTCGACAGCCAATGTAAATACGCGGCAGTGGCGCGCGGGGACGCCTCGATTTATCTGCGCCTGCCGACGAGGGCCGATTATCAGGAAAAAATCTGGGATCACGCCGCCGGCGTGATTGTTTTAGAAGAAGCCGGCGGTCGAGCCACGGATATTCACGGCCGCCCTCTCGATTTTTCATTGGGCCGGACTCTGCGCGGCAACAAAGGAGTCGCAGCCGCCAACCGGCGCATTCACGGGCAGGTGGTGGAGGCTGTCCGATCGGTATTGAAACCATGATCGTCCAAGATGCGCTCCAAACAATGCGCATCTTGGAGATGTTATATGCAAGTTATTTTTTGTCAGTCTATTAAACAGATCACTTCTTGGCGGCGGGGGACGCCAACCCATAAACAGCCGCGATGCGCCTCATACTTCAACATTCTTTCGAATGAATAAAATCCCTATTCGAGACAACTTTTTACAAAATCCTTGGATTCCCGGGTTTGTTTTTCGATACACTCCAAGAGAAGAAGTTGAGGCTAGGAGTGAAAAAGTGGCTAAAACCCTCTGCACATTTCGTTCTCAAGAAGATCAAGAAAAAGTCTTGCTTTTTTATCTAGAACGCATCATGGAGCAAATTGAATCGGGGTATGCTCTTTTAGCGAAAAAAACCTATCACCAGTATCGCGCATCATTCCAGTCCATGCTCAAGCCCCCTCATATTAATAGGCTGGATCAAATTACGTCGGAGCCGAATCATTGGGATCCCCGGCAGGAAAATAAATGGCTGGACCGATTCAAGAACGCCTGGGAATTCGGCGAATATAAAACCGTTCACGACTGCGGGAAGGAACTGCTGCTTCATTATGAATGCGACTCCAAAAACGAACGAAAACACTTGGAAGAAGAAATTGGCGACATTTTAGCCGCCAATAACGCTTTTTATATTGAACCGGACAGCATTCATATCAATACATTCATTAACGCCGACATTGATTTTGTGGTAGAAAATCGGAAATCATCCAATTCTTCCGCGCATAAATCCCTGCAGGGGAATCCGGGATTTTATCTCGAAGACGCGCTGGGCGTGCGATATCGCTGTTTTGTCAAACAAGTGGAAAACGCGACGGTAGGCGACAGGATCAAACTCAAGATAACCAATATCCCCGGATTGTCGATCGCCACGTCCTCAAGCCGGGAGCCGATCCTCTACCTGGAGCCGCGCGTTGCGCCGGGCGACGTCATCGATGTGGAATTGGGAACCTTATCGCACACGGAGAACAGTTTTACGTTTCGCCGCTACAGTTACGACGGTTTTCTCTGGTTCAAACGGCGAGGAGTGAACAAAAGCCTTTTCAATAAAAAGACGCTGCATGCGGGCGATCGAGTGCTCGCCCGGATTTTATATACAACCGAAGAAGAAAAACGAGCATCGTCCGGAAATATTACGCGATTGGGAATCATCAAAGCGGTTCCGATCAAGAAAATCATGCCGGATGAAATCCAGCAGACCGGTCCAGATAGCGGCGCTGCCAAAGCTCTAAACTAAGGAGCATCCATAACTGATTATTATAGTCTCTTCTCCTGTCTTGATGATCCAATAATACCTGTGCAACCTGCCGGGGGTCGAAAAGCCCCCGGCGGTTGACTGTGTGGGGGGAGCAAATTTCTTCAATCACGCCGCGCAATTCGGTTCGGAACCACTCGCCCACCGGCGCTTCGAATCCATGTTTTCGCCGATCGAGAATTTCGTCGGGAAAGACGCCGCGGAAGGCTTCCTTGAGAATCCATTTGGTGGTTTTCCCGCGCAGTTTGGCTTCACCGGGTAAAGAGAATCCCCATTCCACGAACTCGTGATCCAAAAAGGGAACGCGAACTTCGAGGGAATGAAGCATTGACATGCGATCCACTTTGCGAAGCATATCCGCCGGCAGGTTATGGCGCAAATCCACCCATAGCATACGATTCAATTCATCCAACTGGGGCATTTCGTCAAAGAACTCATGGCGGTAGGTCCAAGGCAGATGGAAATCAATCTCATCGAGCACTTCCTGGCGCAGGAGCGGCTTGCGAACCGAATCTTCAAAATGCACGGCCCATTTCAAGTGCCGCGAGAAGGGGTCGGGATCGAAGCCGCGAAAGAATTTCTTGATTTGGCGCAAATAATCCATAAACAGGTTGGCGTGCGATTCGGGGATGCGATTGGCCATCGCGCCGCCGATCCAGCGCAGCGCCGGCGCCGGCATCCAGGAGCAGAAGCGCCGAAAATATTCCGCCTGATATTTTCGATAGCCGGCGAACACTTCATCCCCGCCGTCTCCCGAAAGAACCACCTTCACCTGCCCGGCGGCCAGCTGGGATACGAAATACAAAGGGAGACAGGACGAATCAGCCAGAGGTTCGTCCAACTGCTCCGTGACATCCTCCAAGGCTTTGAGCAAATCGTTGGGCGATAAGTATTGTTCGTAATGATCGGTTTGAAAGCAGTCGGACGCCAATCGAGCGTGGGGGGTTTCATCGAACAGTCCCAATCCTTTGTATCCGATGGAAAACGTCTTGATTCCCGCTCCCAGTTCTTCGTGCATCAAGGCTACGAGAACGCTGGAGTCGATGCCGCCTGACAGGAAAGCCCCCACGGGGACATCGGAAAGCAGATGCTGTTTGACGACGCCCCGCAATCGATTCAGCAGTTCTTTGGGATGCAATTGGGGGTCGAAGCGCTCCATGGGCCGGATCCGCTCCGAGGGCTTCCAAAAGGATTGGACGCGAATTTCTCCTTTTTCGAAGATCAGCATTTCCCCGGGCCGCAGTTGGCGAATGCCGCGAAACATCGTATAGGGGGCGGGGGCGGAAAGATAAGCGAGGTAGAGATTTAAGGCGTTATAATCGATTTCGCGAGGTACGTCCGGGTCGAGGAGAATCGATTTAATTTCCGAACCGAAGCGCAGCGTCTTCCCGTCGAATTGATAATAAAGAGGCTTGACGCCTAGCCGATCGCGACCCAGGATCAGCCGGCGCGATTCGGCATCCCACAAAGCCAGGGCGAACATGCCTCGAGCCTGCTCCAGAAACGAATCTCCGTATTCCCGATAGAGATGCAGAAAGCTCTCCGTATCGGCGTGCGTCCGGTAGACATGCCCCTTCTTCTGCAAGCGGGATTGCAGGTCTGGGTGGTTGTATAACTCGCCGTTGTAGACCACCCATAGTTTCTGGTCGCAGGTGGACATGGGCATGCGGCCGTCGCCCAGCCCGATAATGGACAGGCGGCGGGATCCAAGGCC
>JAFGTC010000265.1 GCA_016934335.1 Candidatus Omnitrophota bacterium
CTGTGCAGTCCACCACCATTTTGGGATTGATCGCGGCGCGGCCCGACTTGGTTTCGAGGATGACGGATTGAATCCAATTGTTTTTCACGATCACATTGGATGCCCAGCAGTGATACAGCGTTTTGACGCCGGCTTCTTTTGTCATGGCGTCGAAAATATACTTGGCCGCCTCCGGATCGACGACGGGATTCACCGTGTGGATGGCCATATCCAGGCTTCTCAAGCGCCGGGCCATTTCGTCGCCGACGCCGAAAATCACTTGCTGGAACTTTCCGTTTGAATCCAAGGCGTGCGTGGAAAGCAGCGGCAGCACCAGGCCGCCCGTCCACAAGCCCCCCAAGTGATTGTAGCGTTCGATCAGCAGGGTTTCCGCGCCCGCCCGGGCCGCCGCCAGCGCCGCCGCGACCCCCGCCGGCCCGCCCCCCACAACCAGAACGTCGGGCTCTTCAATAACGGGAACTTCGCGCGCCGGTTCAACGACCGTCTTCGCGTCAGCAAATGGCGTTGTATTCCTGATCGGCGCTTCGTTGGAGCGGGCCGCCGTCGAACCGGCGGCGATGGCCGCCGGTGAAAGAGCTAAGTTGTGAAGAAAGGTTCTGCGTTTCATTGCATCCTCTGCCTGTTTTTATGCATAATGGCCATGACTACGGCGCCATGGCGCGCTCGGTTAGTCCGTTTACTTTTCTGGGCCGTCCAGAACCACGGCGCAATCGATTGAAATCATGCAGTCGGACGAAGCCGGATCATGATGGCCGGTCACGGCGACCGTAATGACGTGCTTGCCGCGCGGCAGCCCCATGACGTGATAGATGCTCTCGCGCCATTTGCGTCTATCGTAATACAAATTGATGGATCGCTTCTTCTCGCCGTCTAAATACACATCCGCGATGCCTGCATTTTTATTGTAGGATCCGAGCACCATCGCGCCCGTGCCCTCGAATGTAAAGGTCGCCTGAGCTCCCTCTACATTGGAATGATGTTCGCCGTCGGCTTCTTTCCATTCTTTCTCCCATGTAAAAGCCGGATCGCTGTTCTCTAGGACGGCTATCGGCTCGTCCTGCTTCCATTGCTCCAGTTTGGCCGGGATCGGCTGCTGCAGAGCGACTTTAATGGAATCGCCCTCGATCGATCCGCCGGTGCGCAGAACCAGCTTCTTGGCGCGCTCCAGCGTGCTCAGGCAGATGTCTTCGAACGAATAATCGGTGTAATTGAATTTCTCGTCTTTGATCGCTTCAATCTCATCGGTCCATTCTTTCGGGAGATTGTCGTATCCCAGAATGATGCCCAGCACTCCGGCGGCGCTGGCGGGATTGCAGTCCGAATCCTGCCCGCATATCGTGGAGATGTTGATGGTCTTCTGCAGATCGCTCTCTCCATAAAGCATGCCGATGGCGATATACGCCCCGTTGGTCTTGGCGTCGATGTCGAAGGTTCCCAATACGCCGTGCGGGCACAGGTCGCGATTGGCCCACCTGTCTTCAAAGCGCTGCCAGGTCTGCTTCCAATCGTTGGGATATTCCTTGTACCACTTCATCACATCCACCAGGCAGCGCGCGTATTCGCTTTCCGGGGGCAGGGAATCGATGCCCGCCTGGACGATCGCTTCGATGTCGTTCTCGAAATAGGCCGCGGCGTACATCGCGCAGACGAACATGCCTCCATAAACCCCGTCTCCGTAATTCATGACATGCCCGACGCGGTCGCAGAACACGTTGGACGACGCCGGCATGCCCGGACACATCAGCCCGATGAAGTCGGCTTCGATTTGGAAATCGATGTCGTCGGCGTGCGCATTGAAAAGAGGATGGCCCGACTCCGGCGGCAGAATCCCATTGCGGTTGTTTTGCCGGCCGATAAAGTTGGCGTGCCACAACTCATATTGACTCTGCGCAAAGGCTTTCCCATACGAAACCGACGGCGCATCCAGCCCCTCTCGATCCATCACGGCGGCGAAGGTCATGTCCACATAGAGGTCGTCTTGATGAATGGCGCTCCGTACGCTGGCCGGATTCCATTCGATGGGCTTGTCATACATCTTCCCCTGGGCGCGAAATTCGGTCGGCCCGCCGACGGCCACCCCGATCATCTGCCCCGCCCATCCTCCGCGAATTTTATTCAGCAAATCCTGCTCCGTAATCACCCGGTAAGAATCCTCCGGCGCCGCAACGGCCGGCGCCGACAGGAACGCTAGAATCCCAATTATCAACAGCTGCTTATGATTCATCATTTTTCTCCCATGTTGAATGTTATTTATCTCTAACGATTTGAAACCCATCCATCCTACCAGCTTCCGCTGAAAATAAAAATGGGGCGTCGCGCCTTCCGGCGCTCGCTACGAACGTTACTTCTCGAATGGATTTGTGAAAACGGAAATGGATTCTCAAGGAAGGATAACGCCTGGAGCCGCCGGTTATTCTTCAGGGATGGAGAGGATAAAAAGTAGAAAAGTAAAAGGAATTACGCGAAGTTGATAATGCGATAGGACGGCAGCTGTGAATTTGCCTATAAAATAGGCGATAGAATGGGAGCGGATTTACTGGCGCGTTTGCCGCGGCGAAGTCTTGATTTCGATCGAGTAATACTGCGCGCCTCGCTTGATGTCGAATCGGATGATTTCATTCGGTTTGCTCTTAGTAATATGATCGATCAAATTCCACACTTTCTTCTCTCGTATGCCGTTGAAACCCATAATCAAATCGCCTTCTCGGAGGCCTGAAACCGCCGCCGGGCTTTGGGGAACCACGTCTTCCACCAGAATGCCGTCCTCATCCTGCCCCAAATTGACTCCGGATATCCAGCCCCGTTCGCGCCGGCCGTCCTCCATGATCGCCAGCGCCGAATCGGCCACGATGTCCGCCGGGATGACGAACGTCACGCCCGGCCAGTTGCCTAAATGAAATTCGGTGGCCATCATGCCCACCAGCTGCCCGGAGGGGCTGAAGACCGGCGCCCCTTCATTGCCGGGGTAAAGAGGCAGATCCGTCTGGATGTATTTCTCGATTTCAAACATGCCGAGCAGACGGTTGTATCCGCCGATGATGCCCGAAAAGGGCGAAGACGGCAGATCATACGGCCGCTGGATGGTCATGATGTACGAGGCGATCGGCAGGGGGGTGGACAGCCGGTTCATAGCGGAGTACATGTCTTCTTCCAGCCCCAACGACTCTTCTAACTCGACAAAGTGGCTGAATGTCGCACTGTCGACCCTGAGCACGGCGATCCCCGTCAGATCGTCGGCGCCTTGCAACTGCGCCCGGGCCAGCCAGCGGTAATCGTCTTTAATCGTTATCGCTCCCCCCAGCGTCGCGCTCTTTACAATGTTGCTCAGCGTGACGAGATGGTGGGGGCTGATCGCAAATCCGGCGCAGCGCACCCGGTTGTTCGTCAGCATCTGGTCTCGCATGACGTCCATTTTGTGTTTGAATTGCCGGATCACATTCGTGAACATATACTGCCCGGCCAGCGTCTCGGAGCCGCCGGCGACAATGTCGGAATAATTCTCCTGAAGGTCCTGAAACTGTTTGATTAACTCTTCGTGCCGATCCAAAATGTATTGCTGGGGAATTTCGACGCTGATGGAATACACGGCGGGCGAAAAACGGACGAAGGTGTCATAAACCGCCCAATCACCCTGCCCGAACGAGAGCGAAGGCAGCCCTAAGATCGTAATCCAACTCCAGATTGAGAGATGCCAATATTTCATTCCTGCACTCTCCGGAACATATAATTTAGATCACGTTAAAAAAACGCATTGGTTTTTCCAAAGTAACGATGCAAGTTCGGAAAAGATCGTCATGCTTAATATCGGACGCCGTGATGCCTTTTGAAGCGTGAATTTATGAATTCGGATGGAAAATTCATGGTTCGATCCGCGCCCCCAACAGACGCATGATGCGTTTATACAAGCGAAAACTTCGCCGCTGCTCCAAACGATCCCGCCAGCGATACATGTCCGCAACTTCGTCCAGGGCGATTTTGTAGGTTTTTTCCCAAGCCTGAACCCCCGCTTCCAGCCGCGCAATGTATTCGTCCGCCTCCCGGGGATTCATTTTCTCCCAGACGGACGGTTCTCCCAATTCTTCCTTCGATTCTTTCGTCTGACTTTCCTCTTCCGGCGCCTCTTTTTCTCTTTCCGGCTCGCTTGCAGCCGCCGGCGATGGGGGAGTCTTTTTTTGGATTAAATCGAGCAGGCCGGACGCCGTTTTTTGATGAAATTCCAAAAGGTCGGCGGCTTGTTCATCGGGAGACGTTTCGATCATGCTCAGCGAGATCGGATTCTCCTCGTGCATCATGTATAGAATGACTTTTCGATAGGCGGGCGCTTTGAAATCATGGATATAAAGGTTTTCCTGATACAGCCTGTCAATCTCTTCGGCGAAGTCGAGGCTCTCGGGAAGCGCCTCCAGCAGGATATCCAGACATTGCAGATAAACCCAGCGCGCCGTCTCTCCCACATCGAAGACGGCCGCCTGCCCTCCGTGCGAAAGCAGAAACTGCACTATTTCATCTGCATCCGGCAGGGGCTGCCTGGCGTGCTCCGCCAGCCAGGGATGTTCTTTCCCGTGCAGCTGCTTGTAAACTTGACAGACCTTGTCTTCCGCCGACGCCGTCAGAGGATGGCCGGCGGGAAATGTGAGTATCAATCCCTGCCGGGAAACGCGAAGCATCTCCTCCAGCACGCTCTCACGATCCTCCTGCGCAATATGCTCCAGCACGTCCAGGGACGCCGCAAAATCGAACGACTCATCCCGAAACGGCAAGTGCGCGGCGTCGCCCTGCACCTGCTCCCCCGGCGCATCGACGCGCGGATCGCAGATCACCCATTCGTGCTGCGGGATTATGCTTCTCAGCCGCCCCGGATATCCGCCCACGTCCAGAATTCGCCCGGGATCGGGCATGGCCCAATTCAGCAATTGCCGAACCGTTTCACAACGCTGCCAAAAATCAAACTCAAGCATGAACGTTCTATGGTTCCTTACTATGGTTCTTGAATCGCGCGCTTCCGCTATGATTCGCGCGCCCGCATACTTTCTTCATTTTGTAAACGAATGTTATCGTAGATGGCGCGCGGAAGATCGCCATCCTTCTTTCTATTATTCCTTGATGCGCTCGATTTCGCTATGAGTCCGCCCTCTTTTACTCAATAATCGTCGGCAGAGAAAGGGGAATGGGGCGATCAGACGCATAGCCTTCGGCATACACCGCGCCGATGCGCCCGCCAATGGTTCGATTGTAAGCTTCAATTTGCCGTAAATAATCGCTGGTTCCCACATACTTGTAATCGGGCGGCAGATCGGGATCGACGAATTGACTGCGAAAGGCGCGCAGAACATCCATCTTGATCTCGAATTGATCGGTGATGTCGACGGCGAAGGTTATATGCTGCATTTCATGAAGAAAATAATAAAAACAATGCTTCGCCGAAAAGGCGGGAGATTCTGTCTCGACCTTGGGCAGCCGGGCCAGAAAATAGGCGGCTTGCACCATTTCCCCCGCGGCTCGATGATCCGGATGAGGATCCTGAGGCGTACAGGTGAAAACATGAGGGCTGCGAAAGCGGCGAATCGCCTCCGCCGCTTTGAGGCGGTTTTCGTGCGTATCCATGATGCGCCCGTCGCCCAGATCCAGATTCCCGCGATAATGCAGTCCCAGAAGGCGGGATGCCGCCTCCACTTCGCGCGCGCGGATTTCCGCATCCCCCTTGGTTCCCAACTCCCCGCGGCACAAATCGATCACTCCCACGCGCTTCCCCGACGCGACCAGTTTGAGAATCGTCCCCCCCATCCCGATTTCGGCGTCGTCGGGATGCGGCGCAAAAATCAATACATCCAGCAGATTTTTGTCGTTCATGGCGCTTTTTCCTCTGGATTGAAAGGGCTGCATCTGTTCCAAACAATCACAATCTGATATCCTACGAGGGAAACGGCTTCCAGACAATAGATCAGGAGTGAAGAAGAAAATGATTTATCGGTTAGGAATGATAGGATTGTGGGATCACACCTCCTATGCGCTCGCCCCCTTGCCCCAAATGAAAAACGTCAAGTTGGTCGCCTGCGCCTGCACCGAACGGAATTTACTCCAGAGCCACCGCAAGAAATATCCCTTTTTTGACGATTCGGTGACAATCTATTCCGATTTCCATGAGATGCTGGAAAAAGAAGCCTTGGATATCGCCGCGGTCTACACCACCCACAGCCGGCGACCGGAAGCCGTCATCGCCGCCGCCCGGGCGGGCGCCCATATCTTTGCCGAAAAGCCCCTGGCGCCCTCCCTGATCGATTTGGAGCGCATTTACCAGAGCGTTTCCTCCGCCGGCGTCCAACTCTCCATGATGCTCGCCATGCGTTTTGAGGGCGTCTACCGCAAAATGCATGAACTTGTGCATGGCGGCGTTGTTGGCGAGGTCGCCCAGGCGGCCGCCCAGAAATCCTATAAAGTCGGCGACCGTCCTGAATGGATGAAAAACCGCGGCACGTTTGCCGGAACTATTCCTTACATCGCCTGCCATTCTCTCGATCTGATTCGCTGGATC
>JAFGTC010000266.1 GCA_016934335.1 Candidatus Omnitrophota bacterium
CGGCCTGATAAACCGGGCGGCCCTCGCTCCCGCCGCAAAGCGTTCGGGAGAAGGGTGCGTTTATCGTATGCGCAAAACGGCATGCAGCCAACAATGTCGAGCAGTCGTTATGAATAATCGTTGCACAAATATTTTCGCTCTGGGCATATTCGCTCCGGGCATTCTCGCTCTGGGGATTGGCATCCTGCTGGCGGTCGGCGTTATGCCCGCATCGCCGGACGATTGGCCCCTGTTCCGCGGCGGTCAGGCCCAACAGGGCGCTTCCTCGGAAGTCCTGCCGGATAACCTCGGCATCGTTTGGAAATACGAAACCGGCGGGCCCATTGTTTCCTCCGCCGTCGTTTCCAACGGCCGGGTTTTCATCGGCTCGAGCGACGATCGCATCCACGCGATCGATTTGAATTCCGGCGAAAAACTCTGGACTTATTTAACCAAGGCTCCCGTCGAAGCCCCTCCCATGGCGCTGCGCGACATCGTTTATACCGGCTCGACGGACGGCGTTTTATACGCCCTCGACGCCGCCAAAGGCGATTTGATTTGGAAATTCGAAGCCAATGATAAAATTGTCGGCGCCGCCAATTGGGCGCCGGGCGCATCCCCGGACCGCCCTCTCGTCATCGTCGGCAGCTACGATGGATTTCTCTACGGCCTCGATGCGAAAACCGGCGAGCCGCAATGGCGTTACGAATCGCAAAATTACATCAACGGCTCTCCCGCCGTCAGCGCCGGCCGCGCCGTTTTCGGCGGCTGCGACGCCATGATTCATTCCGTCTCCATTAAAAACGGATCGGCCGTCTCGTCTTTCGAAGCCGACGCCTACATTGCAGCCTCTGTCGCATTTGACGGGCAGCATGCTTATGTCGGCCATTACGGCGGACAGTTTCTCTGCGTGGATGTTCTCCAACAAAAAAAAGTGTGGGAATACGAAGATCGGAATTTCCCCTTCTTCTCCTCAGCGGCGGTGCAGGGAGATTTTGTCGTCTTCGGCTCTCGCGACCGGCGCGTCCATTGCGTAAATCGAGATTCAGGCGAATATAAATGGTCTTTTCGCACCCGCGGCAAAGTCGATTCCTCGCCCGTGATCTGCGGCCGGGACGTCTTTGTCGGTTCAGACGACGGGCGTTTATACCGACTCCGCCTGGCGACAGGTGAACTCATCCAATTCTGCGAAATCGGCGCCGCCATCCTCGGTTCACCGGCCCCCGCCCGCGGAAAAATCATCATCGGAGCGGAAGACGGCGTCGTCTATGCTCTCGGCGTGAAAGACGCGAAAGAAAATTGAATTTTTTGTATATAAAAAAATATGAGAATCCTGCAGGTTATCCCGGGTACAGCCAATTTTTACTGCGGCAGCTGCATTCGCGACTCCGCACTGGTGCGCGCCTTTCGGCAAAGCGGCCATGACGTTACCGTTGCGCCTCTCTATCTGCCGCTCTATTCCGACGAACCCGAAGTCGATTCGCACTGCCCCGTCTTTTTCGGCGGCGTAAACGTCTACTTGCAGCAAAAAACTGATTGGTTCCAGAAAACGCCCCGCTGGCTCGATCGCCTTCTCGATTCCCGCTGGCTTCTAAACCTTTCCGCTAAAAACGCCGGCATGACCGGCGGGGCGGAATTGGGCGAAATGACCGTTTCCATGCTCCGCGGATCGCACGGCCGGCAGACCAAAGAACTGATCCGCCTGCTCGAATGGCTCAAGACGCAGGGAAAATTCGACGCCGCCCTTTTCTCCAACGGCATGCTGCTTGGTTTGGCCGTCGAAATCAAAAAAGCCCTCGGCGTCCCCGTCGCCTGCTCTTTTCAAGGCGAAGACGGCTTCCTGGACGCCCTGCACGACTCCCATCGCTCCCAGGCGTGGGATCTGTTCTCTTCGCACGCCAGGCAAATCGACGCCCGCATCCCCGTGAGTTTCTATTACGCCGAGGTGCTGCATAAAAAACTCGGCATTCCTCTCGAAGATTTTTCCGTCATTCAGAACGGCATTACCCTGGACGGCTTCGGCGAAATGAACGATGCTCCTCCCCGGCCGGTCTTGGGCTATCTGGCGCGCATGTGCAAAGACAAGGGATTGGATGCGCTGGTGGAAGCCTTCATTCAACTCAAGCAGAATCCCGCCCATCGCACCCTGAAATTAAAAATCGCCGGCGTTATGACCAAATCCGACCAGCCTTTCGTCTCCGGACTCCAACAACGTCTCGAGCGTCATTCCCTCCTCCGGGATGTGGAATTTCTCCCCAATATCACCCGGGAAGAAAAAATCGCTTTTCTCAAATCGTTGTCCGTATTGTCCGTCCCCGCCGCCTACAGTGAATCGTTCGGCTTATACGTCGTCGAAGCCATGGCCGCCGGCGTCCCCGTCGTCCAGCCCGACCACGCCGGCTTTCGAGAAATCATCCATCAGACCGGGGGCGGCGTTCTTTATCACCCCGGCGACTTCAACGCATACATCGCCGCCTTGTCCGGCATGCTGTCCAATGCTCAAGAAGCCCGCCGCCTGGGCCAGCAGGGAAGAAGCAGCGTATTTCAGCATTTCAGCCTCGATCGCATGACCCGCGACGTCATCCGGGTTCTCGAACGAATTTCGTCGAGAAATGTTTCATAGCCCATTACATTGGCAGGAATCCCATACAACGAAATACCTTGGTGAGAATCATGAAAAACAATTCAGATCTTCTTCGACTTGAATCCGTCTCCAAATCGTACCGCCAGTCCGAAGACGCCCCCCCGCTCGATGTGCTGCGCGGCGTCAACCTGGCCGTCGAACGGAGCGAAAGCGTCGCCGTCATCGGCCCCTCCGGCTCCGGCAAAAGCACCCTGCTCAACCTGATCGGCGCCTTGGATCGGCCCACCGCCGGCAAAATCTTCTTCGAAGACGAAGACCTGTTCGCCCGGGACGAGAAGGAATTAGCCCGCATTCGAAACGAGAAAATCGGTTTCATCTTCCAAAACCACCACCTGTTGCCCCAGTGCACCGTCCTGGAAAATGTCCTGATCCCCGCCGTCGTCCATCCCGCCGGCGCCTCGCCCGCCGCGGTCGAGCGCGCGAAAAGCATCCTGGATCAAGTCGGCTTGTCCGGCCGCCTCCACCACAAGCCCGCCCAGCTTTCCGGCGGTGAATGCCAGCGGGCGGCCTACTGCCGCTCCCTGATCAATCAGCCTCATCTCCTGCTCGCCGACGAGCCCACCGGCGCCCTCGACCGGGACAACGCCGTCCGCCTGATGGACATGCTGGTGGAAATCAACAAAGATCGAGGGCTTGCGTCGATCATCGTTACGCACGCCCTCGAACTGGTCAAAAATCTCGACCGCGTCTACGAATTAAAAAACGCCCGCCTCCAAGAAAGGCCCCCCGCCTGAACGCCGCCGCGGTCGTAACAAGAAGCCGTCTTTATGATTCATGGCCTTCTTGTATGGGCTTAATGGCCAGCGTATACCCAAACGCTTTTAAGATGAGCTGAAAATTTTTCAAACGCGGATTGCCTTCCGGAGAAAGGGTTTTATACAATTTCCCGCGACTAAGACGGGTTTTTCTGGATAATTCCGTCATGCCGCCATTGGCTTGCGCTATATGGCGTAAAGCGGTCAGCAGCGCTTTCTCGTCCTGATCGTGCTCATAATCCTCAAGCACGGTCTGCAAAAAAGCAGGCGCCAGTTCCGGGTTTTCGTCGAATTGTTCGTCGACAACCTCATCCCATGTTCGATATCGAACCGTCTTGCCGCTCATGGCGCCGCCTCCAATATTCCAACGCTTTTTCAATATCCCGTTCCTGACTGCTCTTGTCTCCGCCGTTCAGTAAAACGATTATTTTGTCGCCATCTCGGCCAAAGTAGACGCGCAATCCTCCATCAAAAAACAAGCGCAATTCAAAAACCCCAGCCCCGACTCGCTTATAATCGCCTAAATTTCCCTGCTCCAATCGATAAATCCGCTTCATAACGCGAAGTTTCGTAGAAATGGGAAGCGATTTCAGCCAATCCGTGAACGGCTCTTTCCCTCGATTATCTTCAAAAATGCATATTGTGTACATTTAAAATTGTACCCTATAGGGAACACACCGTCAATCTTTTTTCTTCATCTTGTTACCCCAATCCCGCCCCCCTTACTCAAACAACCTCCAGCGGCTCACGCCCGTCTCCGAACCGATTCCCTTAAAACCTAGGATTGGGTCATACGTCCAGTCTGGAGTGTATTGCATCGCCGCCATGACGATGTCGGATGCGCCGTCGTTGTCGAAATCGCCTATTAACTCAGGTTTGTCAAAATAATAAGGGCCTCTATCATTCACATATTCCGGAACAAAGGTTTGCGCCAACTGAGGCGTTAACGGATCGCTGGAATCGATCATGTAAATAGAAAACACATTGGCTTGAAGATTCTGCGGATCCAGCCGGTTGTAAACAATGCAGACAGGATGCGATTCGCCGGTGATTTTGTTTTCATAATGGAAAATGCGAGTCTCGCCGCCTTGCAGATGCTTATCGGGGATCGCGACGGGAACGGCGCGATAAATGAATTGACTGGATGTTGTCCACTCTTTCTGAAAGACAATATAGGCGACGTCGCCGCCCGCTTCAGCCTCCACCCCGGCGACCAGATCATATACATCCTCCCCTCCGACAATATCGGTTATCTTTGTGAC
>JAFGTC010000267.1 GCA_016934335.1 Candidatus Omnitrophota bacterium
AGATTAATCATCTTCAAAAATAAAGAAATTATTCAGAAAATCACCTCGTGAGATTTCATTCCTCGAGGCATTTTGCAAGAAGCTCTATCGCAATGATTTGTGGAACAGCTAAGGTAAAAAAATTTGCTAATCATGAACACGAAGCCGCATGTCGTCTTATTAAACAAAGCTTTTCCTCCCTGGATCGGCGGTATTGAAAAGCACGTGCACGACATCGGCGCGGCTCTCGCCGCGAGAGGTTGGCGCGTCACCGCCCTGGTCTGTAATGATCGGCGCCTCGAGATCCGGGAAAAGCGCGACGGCATGAACGTGATCCGCGCTCCCCAATGGATGCGCGTCTTTTCTCAACCGATCGTTCATGGCTATTTTCGCGCCTTACAAGACGCCCGGCCCGATCTCGTCCATGTGCATGTTCCATTTCCCTTGGGATGGTTCTCCGTGCGCCATATCCATGCAGGCGCGCCTCTCGTCAGCACCTGGCACAGCGACATCATCCGCCAGCGGCTTCTTATGCCTTTTCTATGGATATTTCAAAAGCGCTTTCTAGACCGATGCAATCGAATCATCCCCACATCGCAGCCGCTCCTCGATCATTCCAAAGATTTGCAGCCTTATCGCGATAAATGCTCCGTCATCCCCCTGGCTCTCCCGCCGGCGGATTCCTCCCTTCAGCCGTCGATCGAACGCCATCAAGAGAAATTCCAAAAACAATTCCCCGGGAAAATGATACTTTTCGTGGGGAGGTTGGTCGGCTATAAAGGCTTGTCCTATTTGATCGAAGCCATGCAGCAGATCGAGGCGAATCTTTGCATCGCCGGAGACGGCGCCCTGAAGGAATCGCTCCGCCGCCAATGCAGAAAACGAGGCGTTGAATCAAAAGTCGTCTTTTTAGGATCGATCAGCGAAGCAGAAAAATACGCTCTCTACCGAACGGCGGATGTTTTTGCGCTTCCCTCAATTTCCCGCAACGAAGCGTTTGGGTATGTTTTACTGGAGGCGATGGAGCAGGGATGCCCGGTGATTTCGACCGATCTTCCAACCGGCGTGCAATTCGTCAACCGGCATGAAGAATCGGGTTTTGTCGTCCCCTCCCATGACGCTCATGCGCTTGCTCATGCGATCCAACAAATTCTTCAGGACGCCGGTCTTCGAAACAAACTTTCCCATGGCGCCCGGGAGCGGATTCGCCGATTGTTCCGCTTCGAATCCATGATCGATCAATTGGAAAACGTGTACGAAGAAGCGCTTCAGTCTGCAGGGTCAAGTATCTCTACTTTACAAACCTGATCGGCGAGCCGCGTAACTCGCCGCATCTCATCTTCAACGGCCAGCCGCTTCTCTTCCAATCCCTCGCCGTCAATCTCTTTGGGAACCTCGATCGGATTTCCAATCGCCAGATGAGTCGTCCCGAAAGGCAGGGGAAGCATAAACCGGTCCCAACTATGGAAGCGATAATTTCGAGTGCACGAAATACTGACGGGAACTACCGGAATACCGGACATTTTGGCTAAATGGATAATCCCCGGCTGAACGCACTCCCGCGGGCCGCGCGGGCCGTCCGGCGTGACGACTACACTGCCCCCCTGCTGCAGCCAATGCGCCAGCCCCAGCAAGCCGCTCGAACCGTTTCGGGATGTCGAGCCTCGCGCCGCATGAAATCCGAAGCGATTCATGACCTGCGTGAAATATTCCCCGTCCCGGCTGTTGCTGATGATCACTGCGATTCCATGGCGCCGAAAATAGAAGACCGGCAGCATGATCCGGCTGTGCCAGAGCGCAAAAATTTGCGGCCCTTTCTGCGCCCGAAACCGGTCGACAAAATCGGGGTGATCGCACTTCAGCCGGTTGGTGCGGCCTGTTAACTGGATATAACACCAGGCTGGAATCGAGGCGGCTATGGGAGCGATGTTGTGTTGTTTCATGATCGAATTCATGATCTAACGAGCGCGCTTGATGGTCGTCCAATCGGAGCAGGATATCTCCGTTTGATCTCTACTATAGCGCGTTCGCCTCTGTAATTCCGCCTCTTTCATTTGAGTTTCTATGTGGACTTCGATCACATCGTTGGCGTCGCCGTGGAAAGTCGTCCATAACAGATGCAGCAGTTTCACATCCTCCAGCTTCCAGCAGGCGGGCGCCGCATTATTTCTCGGATCGGGGATGCTGCGAGGGAAAAGATACAAGCAGGGCGGCGGCGTCAACTTTTGATCTTGAATGTGGTTCAACCGCTCGGGCCGCTCCCGAATTTTCGGGCAGGGCCTTCCCTTCGTTCCGCAGACCATATCCCAGATGATCAATCCATCCACTTTTTGCTTCCGGTGGATAATCTCTGCGCTTAACCGCGTGTGGACGCCCGACCAGGCGTTATGGCGCGGATCCGAACCGGGATTCTGACAAAGCGACCAAATGACAAACTCATCGGCGTGCGGCGGGCGTTCAAATATATTGGTGTTGTTGCCGTCCAGGCAGCCTTTCGTCTCCACTACGCTCAGCCAGCCGTCCAGCATTCTGACTTCATAATCGTGCCGGTCGACATTTCCCACAAATTTCCAGTCCGCGATTTGTCCTTTGCTCAACAAATCGTCAAATATCGTTTCCACAAAAAGACGCTTCTCTTTCATGGAAGCCGACTGCCGGCCACGGATGCGTTCGATGGCGCTGTGGAAAATGCCCGAATCCCAAAACTCTTCCGGATTCAATCCGTGATTTCCTATCGATGGGGCGGCGTTTCTTAAGTCGTCTGAGTAGGTCTGAATCTGTTTCTTCGTTACAGGTAAAAGTTCGCAGAAGATGATTGGTTTTTTCGATGATGTCATTTAGGATCCCTCTAAAAGGCTTCGATTTTTTCGCACAATTGGATAGATGATTTTTTTCTCGATCCAGGATACGACCGGGACGACCACCCCATCGCCCACTAAGTGGTAGGCTTCATTATAATTGTCCGGCAGGGTATACGATTCCGGCACGCCCATCAAACGAGCCGCCTCGCGCGAGGAAAGCAGGCGCGAGCGAACCCTGCGGCCCTCGACGAACAAGAGAATTTGCCGGCTCGATCCTCCCGCCGGCGTGCGCAGGCAGCCGCTGATCTGATCGAATCGAACTTCCGCCCGCTGAATGTTCATGCCGTTTTTATCTCGCCGCGTCCGCCTGTACATCGCGCCGATCATTTTCGTTCCTTGGCTCTGCGCCGCCAGAACCTTCTCTCGATTGCGCTCCGACATCATATCGAGAAGGCGTTGGGTTTCCGGGGGGGAATGCCATTCGACATCCGGAGGATTCCGCTCCAGAATATCCGACAAAACCGTTTCTCTCTCAGGAGGGCTGGGGATGTTCCACCAGATCCATTGATCTTGCATCGCGGTCGGCAGCCGCCTGAAAGATCTCTGCAGCGATCTGGGATGCCATGCATCGTCCGGCTTGTCTCTCATCAGATGGGGCGGTGGATTCATGCTATGTTTGAATGCGATTAAAAACAGCCGGGGCCTGGACTGCGGGACGAAATGAACGGCGTCCATGACCAGCGGACCGACTTTGTATCCTTCCTTCACGATCGACTCGATCAACGCCTGAAAATCCTTCCCCTGATTGGAAGTGATCGCTCCCACGACATTCTCGACGACGATGATGGGGACCGGCCTGTTCTTTTTCCCCATTTCCATCATCAGATTCCAAAACGGCCAAAACGTGCCGCTGCGGTTTGCGTTCAATCCGTTTCGCTCTCCCGCCAGCGAGAGATCCTGGCAAGGGAAAGACGCCCAGGATAGCGCGGGCTTCCCTGGAAGATGCTCCAACCCGAGAACGGCGATGTCTTGGCAGACAAATTCGCTCGAAGATGGAAAATTGCGGACGTATGAATTCGATTTTTTTTGAGAATTGTCGTTTGCGAACAGACATTGCCAGCGGGCGCCAAGCCCGATGCGAGCCATGCCTCCCCCGGCAAAGAATTCATAAAATCCGTATTTTTTATTGCGCATGTTCGCTTTTCTCTAGGAATTCTACTATGCGTTTTCTCAGAGTGGATGAATCGGCAATTTGACATTCCCAAATGACCAGCGTTTCCCACCCCAGCTTTTTCAACATTCTTCGATTTTTCTTGTCTCTCGCTTTGTTCTTATCCAACTTAGCATCCCAATAATCCCGATTGCTTTGGGGGCGATTTTTCCCTGATCGGCAGTGGTGCCCGTGCCAAAAACATCCATGGATAAATATAACTTTACGGAATTTAGGGAAAACCAGATCGGGATTTCCGGGAAGATCCCGCCGGTGAAGCCGAAATCGATACCCCATTCGATGGATCAGTCGGCGTACGGCGATCTCCGGCTTCGTATCCTTGCTTTTGATGCGAGCCATCGTCTTCTTGCGTTGATCCGGCGTTAAGTTATCCATCCCTGCTCATTAGGTTTTTTCCGTAAATTATACCCACTATAACATGATTTGAGTGTGAACAAAAACCGTGGTAACTGTTTGGCTACTCCGAGCGGCGTATTTCTCTCTCGATATCGCGCTTTTTGATGTCTTCTCGCTTATCGTACAATTTTTTTCCCTGAACCAAAGCGATGTCGACCTTGACGCGTCCGTTGACAAAATACATTTTTAGAGGAACCAGCGTGAGTCCCTTGATTTGCACTTTACTGAAAAGCCGGATGATTTCTCGCTTGTGCATCAACAGTTTTCGAGGGCGCAGGGGTTCGTGATTGGCGTAATTGCCGTGCGAATATGGGCTGATATGGCAGTCGCAGAGAAACATTTCGCCTTGACGGATGCTGGCGAAACTCTCTCCTAAATTGACCCGCCCCTCCCGGATCGACTTGACTTCAGTCCCTTGCAGCACGATTCCCGCCTGCATGGTTTCAAGAATATGATATTGAAACCGCGCCTTACGGTTCGTTGCGGCGATTTTATAACGTTCAGATGATTTCGCTGATTTCGCTGTCATTTTACAAATGCTCTGTATAAAAAATTTTTCGATTCCGTGATTTCCGCGTGGCGATTCTATTTATCAATTTCTCGTGGATTTTATCCCGATAAATAGTACCCATTTTTCTCTATTATAGGGAGATGAACGCCCTTTTTTTAAGAACGGCGGCCATCTTGACGAATAGCCCGTTAAGAACGAAGATTGCCTTTTACCCTTTCATAACGTTTAACTCAATTATAATCGATAACTTATATCTTTATCATTTTCAATCCAATTAAGAAAAGATCGCTTCGAATAATGAAAGAAAAATTGATCGAACAATTTCATAGTAAAAAAGCGGTTCTCGGAATCATCGGGCTGGGATATGTCGGATTGCCTATTGTCTTGGAAACAACTCGCTCAGGATTCAAGACTATCGGTTTCGATATCGATCCTAAAAAAGTAGAGCAGCTCCAAAAGGGATGCTCATACATCCATCATATCCCTTCCGATAAAATTCAATCCCTGCGCCAGAGCGGCCTTTTTGAAGCGACTACCGATTACAGTCGCCTGCAGGAAGTGGATGGCGTCATCATCTGCGTCCCCACCCCGCTGAATGAATATCGCGAACCCGACTTGTCGGCCATTGACGCCACCGCAGACGCCATCGCCGATCATCTTCGCGCAGGGCAGCTGATAGTTCTTGAAAGCACTACCTATCCCGGTACAACCGACGAACGAATCCGCCCCAAATTTGAAGCGAAAGGATTCCGGATTGGGCGGGATGTCTTCCTGGCCTATTCTCCCGAGCGCGAAGATCCCGGCCGCAAGGACTTCACCACCCGCACCATCCCCAAAGTGTTCGGTGGATGCACCCCCGAATGCAATGAGGTCGGATTGGCGCTTTACTCCCAATTGTTCGATCGCTTGATTCCCGTCTCATCCACCCAAGCGGCCGAGATGACGAAATTGTTGGAGAATATTTACCGGGCTGTCAACATCGCATTGGTCAACGAACTCAAAATGCTGGGCGATCGCATGAATCTCGACATCTGGGAAGTGATCGACGCCGCTTCCTCCAAGCCCTTTGGATTCCACCCGTTCTATCCCGGACCTGGACTCGGCGGCCATTGCATCCCCATCGATCCTTTTTATTTGACTTGGAAGGCGCGCGAGGTAGAATTTTCTACGCGGTTCATTGAACTGGCCGGTGAAATCAATACAGGCATGCCCCGCTTTGTCGTCATGAAATTAGTCGAAGCTCTTTCCGAACAGGGAATCTCGATTAAAGGCGCAAAAATTCTTGTTTTAGGAGTAGCGTATAAACCCAATATCGATGATGTGCGCGAGTCGCCCGCTTTGAAAGTGGTTGAATTGATGCGCGAATGGGATATGGCTGTGGATTACCACGATCCCTACGTACCGGTCTATCCCAAATCTCGCAAAGGCGATTTGGGATTGTCGTCCATTGAATTGACAGAAGAAGTCGTCCGGCGCCATGACGCGATATTGATCTTGACCGATCATTCCGACATTGATTATCAATGGATTGTCGATCACGCCAAAATCGTGATCGATACTCGCAACGCAACCAAAAACGCGAAAAACAATCGAAAGAATATCGTCAAAGCATGATTTTTTAGAATTTTCCAGAATATTTTTTGAAAAAAAGTAAGAATAAGAATCATTATTAATTTTTGTGAATATAATAAATGAGAACCATGACGGACCGCTCCCGAGATTCCAAAGAAGAACGCCTTAAGCGTTATTACCAAACCAGCGTTCGCTATCGGGACGATCTCATAACGCACGGCGAATCGTTTTTAAATCCCTTTCTCATTTTAATCGATCGATATTTGGATAAAGGGGCTCAAATTCTCGATTTAGGCTGCGGAACCGGCCTCTCGACGCGTTTGTTGACTCAAAATGGCTATGACTCATGCGGCCTTGACCTTTCTCCGCTATTTTTAAGCGTTGAAAAGCGCGAGCATCCTGAAACCGACTTGATCGCCGGCGACGCATTGCAGCTTCCCTTTGAAGATTCCACTTTCGATGCGGTTGTCGCTTTCGAGTTTATCGAACATATCCCTAATGTTCCTAAACTATTAGACGAAATTCTGCGCGTCTTGAAGGATCGAGGATACATCATTTTTCACTCTCCCAACTTGATATCCCCCTATCTCCCGGCCTTCGACCTCCTACGCTTATTGCTCGGGAAAGAGGGTCGGCCGGTTTTTGCCGAGACATTACCGCAAGCTTTTCAGTGGCTTAGGAAAAATCTCCTTTTGTCTCTGAAGAAAAAATTCTCTCTGCGCCCCGAGTTCCTTTATCGCGAACCAGATCTCACCGAAAAGCGAATCGGCGGCGATTCCGACAGCGTCTACTTGGCCAATCCCATGGATTTGGCCCAATATCTGCATTCGAAGGGATGCGCCATCGACAACCGCGCGCATGCGATGAGCTGGAAAAATAAATTCCTGGCGGCGATAACGCCCAATTGGGCGCCCTACATCGGTTTGGTCGCGCATAAAATTCCTCATTCCGGATAAAATAATTAGAAGCGAGCGAAGCATGGCGGTTTTGAAATCCATCAATCTGAAAAAACAATACGGCTCGAAAACAGTCGTCAACGATGTCAGCGTCGCCGTCGCCAGCAGCGAAATTGTAGGACTGCTTGGACCCAATGGGGCGGGGAAAACGACCACCTTCGGCATGATCATGGGGATCATCCGGCCGGATGTCGGGCGCATTGAACTCGACGGCATCGATATCACCCACCGCCCCTTATCGCGCCGCGCCCGCATGGGGATCGGTTATCTTTCGCAGGAGCCTTCCATCTTTCGGCGTTTGACGGTTTATCAAAATGTCATGGTAGTTTTGGAAAATATGCCGCTGAATGCGAGAGATCGAAAAGAATCCTGCCAGCGGTTATTGGATGAATCCGAACTGTCGCATTTGAGCCATCAAAAAGCGGAAACCCTTTCGGGCGGCGAAAAGAGGCGCTTGGAAATCTGCCGCGCGCTCGCCGCCCGCCCGCGCATCATTCTCTTGGACGAGCCGTTTTCCGGCGTCGATCCGATCGCCGTCAGTGAATTGCAGGAAATTATTTTGCAGATGAAAAAGCGACGCATCG
Organism: Candidatus Omnitrophota bacterium; assembly: GCA_016934335.1. Lineage (GTDB taxonomy): Bacteria > Hinthialibacterota > Hinthialibacteria > Hinthialibacterales > Hinthialibacteraceae > JAFGTC01. Next base: position 8,031 of record JAFGTC010000267.1, read on the forward strand.
GCGTTTTAATAACCGATCACAGCGTTCGCGAAACGCTCGAAGTAACCGACCGCGCCTACATCATGCACCAGGGCGTCATTCTCACGCAGGGATCAGCCGCTCAATTGATCAACGACCCCATCGTTCGCCAAACCTATCTCGGGGAAAATTTTTACTTCAAAAAGACCAAAAAGAGCGAATCTTCTTCAAAACGAAAAAAGAACGATGACGACACACTATTTAAACTGACATAAGTCCTGACTGACTGGGATGCAGAACGGCGGCCGATCGAAAAAAGATCCATGAGTGATTTCACTACTTCGCAGTCTTTGGAAATTATTCTCGATTCGATTGCGGACGGCGTGTTTACCGTCGATCCCCAGTGGAGGATCACATCCTTCAATCGAGCGGCGGAATCCATTCTCGGCATTCCTCGCGAAGAGGCGGTGGGAGTGCCTTGCTGCGAAGTATTCCGCTCCAGCATCTGTGAAAGTCAGTGCGCTCTCAAAGAAACGCTCGATACGGGGAAATCGATCATCAACAAGACCATCTATGTGATCAATGTTATGGGCGAACGCATTCCGATCAGCATATCCACCGCGATCTTAAAGGATAAAGAAGGCCGCATGATCGGCGGCGTCGAAACATTCCGCGATTTGAGTCAGGTCGAGGAACTTCGTAAAGAACTTTCCCAAAAATATTCGTTTTCCGACATCATCGGCCGGAGCGCCTCCATGCGGAAAATCTTCGATATTCTTCCCCAAATTGCCCAAAGCGACGCAACCGTTCTGCTGCTGGGCGAGAGCGGAACGGGAAAGGAACTGTTCGCGCGAGCCATCCATCAATTGTCTTCTCGCCATAAAAAAAATTTTGTCACCGTGAACTGCGGCGCTTTGCCCGATACTCTCTTGGAATCCGAACTTTTCGGCTATATGGCGGGTGCTTTCACCGATGCCAAGCGCGATAAGCAGGGGCGTTTTTCATTGGCTCATCAAGGCACAATGTTTCTGGATGAAATCGGCGACATCTCTCCCGCCATGCAGACGCGGCTGCTTCGCGTGCTTCAGGAAAAAACCATCGAGCCGCTCGGTTCATCCAAAACCGTCCACGTCGACGTTCGCGTGATCGCAGCGACCAACAAGGATTTAAACCAGGAAGTGAAGGAAGGTAATTTTCGCGAGGATTTGTTCTATCGCATTAACGTCATCCGCATCGTCATTCCCCCTCTGCGGGAGCGCAAAGAGGATCTTCCGCTTTTGATTCAGCATTTTATGTCGAAATATAATCGTTTGCACAACAAGAATATTTCCAGCGTCTCCGATTCGGTCCTGGCGGCGTTAATGAGTCATGGCTATCCGGGAAACGTGAGAGAATTGGAAAACATTCTCGAACACGCCGCCGTTTTATGCAGCGGCGGGATGATCGAAATGTCCCATCTGCCCTCTCCATTCAATGCGGAAGCATCATCCCATGCTGTCGAAGGAGGAAAAAGTTTAACATTGAAGGAGTTGGAAGCGCTGCACATCAAGCGCTCCATCCAACAGCATCATGGAAATCGCACCGCCGCCGCCAAAGCCTTGGGCATCCATCCCAGCACCCTCTTCCGAAAAATCCACGCTCTCGGCATTGAACTGCCTGAACATGACGGCCGATTTAGAAAATAGTAGCATGGCGTTTTGCGATTTTATTGAATTGATACAATAGCATTTTGCTATGATAATATCTATCTCCCGCCTAAAGTCATTATCTTTATCTCATTTTTAATGAACATGTTATGTGTTTATAATTTCAAATCCTTCTAATTGGTATGTTTCTTGATTGTCTATATAACCATGAAAGTCGCTATCCCGATTTGGAACCATAGGATCTCTCCCGTTTTCGATTGCGCCCGAAAAATGATCGTGGTGGACATCGAAGAGGGCGGAGAACGCCAGCGCACAGAATACAATCTGGATGAGCTCCTTTTTTTACAACGGGCCAGCTATTTGAAAAAATTGAACATCGACATTTTGATCTGCGGCGCCATATCCAGGCCGCTGGAAGAATTAATACAAACAAAAGGCATCAAGATTGTTTCATACCTTTGCGGTAATGTGGAGGAAATTTTGCAGGCTTTGTGCAATGACAGACTTTCTCAAGATCAATTTTTGATGCCCGGGTGCTGCGGCCGGAGGCGGTCTCGGTTTCGACATCGAGGATCGCGCTGCCGTAAGAAAGGAGCAACAGCATGAAAATCGCCGTCAGTTCGCAGGGCGAGACATTGCAAAGCCAAGTGGATCCCCGTTTTGGCCGGGCGCGCTATTTTTTAGTAATCGATCCGGAAACGAAGGAATTTACCTGCCATGACAACGTCCAGAATTTAAACGCCGCTCAGGGGGCGGGCATTCAAGCCGCCCGCAATGTGATCAACCTGGGCGTCGAGGGCGTCATCACGGGCAACCTGGGCCCTAAAGCGTTTGCGACCTTGAATGCCGGAAACATCGCCATGTATATCGGCGCCAAAGGAACTGTTCAAGATGCAATCGATCAACTTCAAGCCGGCCGACTACAGGCCGTGAGCCAGCCGAACGTAGAAGGTCATTGGGTGTAGATTTATATGAAGTCGTATTTGGAGTGTATTCCCTGTTTTGTTCGCCAGACGCTCGAATCCGTTTCTATGGTTTCCGAGGAGGAATCGGTTCGAGAAGAAGTGCTTCGAAGCGTTTTGCTTGATGTCAGCAGCATGGATCTGAGCGATCCGCCGCCGCTTATGGGGCAGCGCATTCATCGCTTGATTCGTGAAAAAACAAACATTCTTGATCCCTACAGCGCCGTCAAGAAGCAATATAACCAAGCCGTCTTAGCGCGTTACGATCGGTTTCAATCGCAAATTCAAAACGCCGCCGATCCGCTTGAAACGGCGATTCGATTGGCCATCGCCGGCAACATTATCGATTGCGGCGCGTTTGCCGACCTCAATGAAGCCGCCGTGAAAAAATCGATCGAAAGCGCATTGAATGAACCGCTGCTTTGGGATCGGAATGAATTTCGCAAGGCGGTCGACGACGCCGAATCCATTTTGTACCTGGCTGACAATGCGGGGGAAATAGTGTTCGATCGGCTGCTCATCGAGCAATTGCCCATGGAAAAAATTACGGTCGCCGTGCGCGGATATCCGATTCTCAACGACGTCACCCTTGCCGACGCGCAGGAAGTCGGATTGATGGATATGGTCGACGTCATCGATAACGGCTCTGATGCGCCCGGTACGATTTTATCCGATTGCCGCGAAGATTTTGTCAAGCGATTTCATGAAAGCGATTTGATATTCGCCAAAGGTCAAGGCAACTATGAAACTTTAAGCGACGCCGGCCGGGATATTTTCTTTTTACTGAAAGCGAAATGCCCCGTGATCGCCAGAGACATCGGCTGCAAAGTCGGGGCGTTGATATTGAAGAGAACCTTCGCTGCGGCGCCGGTCGCGGCGGAGATCTAAGAACGGCGTTCTGCGCCATAAATGCTTCATTGAGAACATAGGTATGAAAGGAGGTCTTTATCATGCCTAGAGGTGATGGAACAGGCCCTGGAGGGCTGGGACCCATGACGGGACGCGCGGCGGGCTTCTGCGCCGGCTATTCAGTTCCAGGCTATATGAATCCCGGTTTCGGATTTGGCTTTGGATGGCGCGGGCGCGGCGGTGGACGAGGGCGGCGCAACCGTTTCTTTGCAACAGGATTGACCGGATGGCAGAGGAATGCTTATGCATGGCCCGCCTACGCTCCTCCCGCACCCGTCTATCCTCCCTTTCAGGGAACGACGCCTGTCAATCCACAGACTCGCGATCAAGAGATCGATGCGTTGAAAGGACAGGCCGAGTATTTTCAAGATGCGTTAGATGGAATCAATAAACGGATTGCCGAATTAGAAAAACAATCCGACGCCTAACCTGACCGTTGTGCGCCGGAATGATTGTGATTCACATTGATTCCGGCGCGCCGTTTTATTTTGGAAGAAGGTGTATGATGAAAATAGCTATTACTGCCAAAGAAGCCTCTTTGGATTCGAATGTGGATCCCCGTCTGGGACGCTGTATGCATATGGCTCTCATCGATCTATCGAATGGGAGTCATGAGTTTATTGAGAATCCCAATGCGGGGGCGGCCAGCGGCGCCGGGATTCAAACGGCGCGCCTGCTGGCGGAAAAAGGCGTTCAAGTTGTGCTGACGGGAAACTGCGGGCCCAATGCGCATGAAACGCTGCGCGCGGCGGGCATCGACGTGATTGTCGGCGTCAGCGGACCGATTCAAGCCGTGATCGAGCAGTTTCAAGCCAATTCTTTTACGCCCGCTCAAAGCCCCAATGTCGACGCTCATGCCGGAATGCAGCAAACCGCTGAGATGGATTCAGCCAATGAAACGAGCAATCCGACTGGAGGCATGGGGCAAGGACAAGGAATGATTGGAGGACAGGATATGAATCAAGGTCAAGGCATGGGCCAAGGCGGCGGCATGGGCCGGGGCGGCGGTATGGGCCAAGGCGGCGGCATGGGCCAAGGCGGCGGTATGGGTCAAGGCGGCGGCATGGGCCGAGGCGGCGGCATGGGCCGAGGCGGCGGTATGGGCCGGGGCGGCGGCAGGGGTCGAGGCGGCGGCGGGGGTCGAGGCGGCGGCGGGGGTCGAGGCGGCGGCGGCCGCGGTCGATGACAATAATTGAACGGGGCGACAGAATCAATCGATCTGGCGAAAAGTTTTGCTGCAGGCTTACATGGTGATTTATATCTATGAGAATTGCAATTGCTAGCGGAAAAGGCGGTACAGGAAAAACCACCATTTCCTCCAATTTAGCTTATACAGAAGCAAAAAAGGGGAAAAAGGTCGTCTATGTAGACTGCGATGTTGAAGAGCCCAACGGACATTTATTTTTGAAGCCGGAAATTGTGTCGACTCGCCCCGTAGGGATCATGGTTCCCTCCGTTGATCAAGATTTATGCAATCATTGCGGATTATGCGGTCAAATCTGCGAATACAGCGCGATCGTGTGTTTGGGATCGGAGACGCTTGTGTTTCCCGAGATGTGTCATTCGTGTGGAGGATGCTGGCTGGTGTGCCCTGAGAACGCCATTTCGCAAGTTATGAAGGAAATGGGACGGGTTGAGATCGGCCGTGCGGGATCGATAGATTTCGTGCAGGGCGTCTTGAATATCGGCGAGGCGATGAGTCCGCCCGTCATCCGGGCGGTTAAGAAAGCCATGCCGGAGTCTGAGATTCAAATACTCGATGCGCCGCCCGGGACTTCATGCCCGGTGATCGAAACTATTCGAGACTGCGATTATTTGATTTTAGTCACCGAGCCCACGCCGTTTGGTTTAAACGATTTAATCTTGGCGGTCGACATGGTGCGCACCTTACATTATTCGTTCGGCGTCATCATCAATCGGGCGGATTTGGGATATTCGGATGTGCAGGATTATTGCCGAAGGCAGCACATTCCCATCCTGGCGGAATTTCCCGACGATCGGCGAGCGGCCGAAGCGTATTCGAAAGGATATTTAGTCAGCGAAGTCATCCCCGAATTCGCCGGATTATTAGACGGCTTGGTCGACCGAATCCAATTCGAACTTGAGAGCGATAAGGTAGGCGCATCATGAAAGAAATGGTCATCATCAGCGGAAAAGGCGGAACCGGCAAGACCTCGATTGTCGCCTCATTTGCGGCTTTGGCGAAAAACTCGGTGCTGGCCGACTGCGATGTAGACGCCGCCGATCTGCATCTCATCCTCGAGCCGGACATCTATTGGAAAGAGAAATTTTCCGGCGGCTCCCGTGCTCGGATCCTGCCGGGGCATTGCACAGCGTGCGGGAAATGCGAGGAAATATGCCGCTTCGACGCCATTTACTTCGACGGGCCGGGTAACGGCGTGCAGGAAAAAACCTTTCGCATCGATCCCATCACCTGCGAAGGATGCGGCGTGTGCGCCTGGTTTTGCGCCGAGAAAGCCATCGAATTCGCTCCCGCCGTGAATGGCGAATGGTATAAATCGGAAACGCGCTTCGGCCCCATGGTTCACGCGCGCTTAGGGGCGGGGGAGGAAAATTCCGGGAAACTGGTCACTCTGGTTCGAAAAGAAGCTGGAAAGATCGCCGAAGAAAAAAATATAGACCTGTTGATAGTCGACGGTTCGCCGGGCATCGGCTGCCCCGTCATTGCGTCGATCACCGGCGCCGATATGGTTGTGATTGTGACGGAGCCGACGTTGAGCGGACTGCATGACCTGAAGCGAGTCGCCAAACTCACTCGACAATTCGACATTCCTACGCTGGCGTGCATCAACAAGTGGGATTTGAATCCCGAACTCGCCTCCGCGATCGAAAGCGAAGCGCGTCAACAAGAATTAGGATATGCCGGGCGCGTTCGGTATGACAAAGCCGCCACTCTCTCGCAAATCGAGAAAAAATCGATCGTTGAATATCAGTCCGGTGGAGCGGCGGAGGATATACAAGCAGTCTGGTCAAAAGTGAGATTGGAATTAGAGAAGTTAGGTGCGTCTGTTTCTAATTCCGTTTTCTCAATTGGAAAATCCTAATTCAAAAAATGCGTCAATTCATTTTGTCGCTTTATGTCAAAGAAAGAACAGGAGACAATAAACATGAAAATTGCCATTCCCGTGGCCGACGGCCGGTTGTGCGCTCATTTCGGGCATTGCGAAGAATTCGCTGTGATGGATGTTGACGATTCGAAAACGATTATAGGTCAGACACGGCATACGCCGCCCATGCACGAACCGGGCGTCTTGCCGCGCTGGCTGCATGAAATGGGAGTCAATGTCATTATCGCCGGGGGCATGGGGCAGCGAGCGCAGGCCATCTTCGCCCAGAATGACATCGAAGTCGTGGTCGGCGCGCCCACGGGCGATCCGGAAGAAATCGTCCAGAATTATCTGCAAGGGATGATCCAATGCGGCGATAATTTATGCGACCATTAACAGGGATCTTGTTTTAATAAGAATGATTCTTGATTAAGAATCATTCTGAATTTGGCGGAAAAATCAGAATGACTTGGCTGTCAAGCCTTTATTATCCGCTTTCAAATAACGTATTTCTGATTGCATGCCGTATTGAGCGATGACCTGACTCATGGCGTCGCCTACGGCTTCCTTCTTTTCGAGAGTGAGCGCCATTATAGTGGATCCGGATCCGCTGAGATAGGCGCCGATCGCTCCTGCATCGCGCGCGGCGCGTATGACGTCAAAAAGGGGAGCGAGCGCGGGGATGGCGGCTTGTCGCTGGGGTTGGTGGAAGCGGTCTTCCAGCAAATCGCCGATCTGTTCATAATCGCTTTGCGCAAAAGCGGCTGTCAGCAAAATCCCGCGAGTATGCGTGAATATTGCATCTTCGCGGGGCATGGCGGGCGTGAAGACGGTACGGGCTTTGTCGGTTTCCACTTCTTTGGCTGGCGAAACGGCGACAAAATCAATGACCGGCGGGATAGGGAATTCGTAATGGACGAGCTGATCGCCGACGATTCCCGAAGCGCAGAAGCCTCCGTAATAACAGGGGACGACATTGTCGCTGCAGCCCTCCAGCTCCGCCGCCCATTTGACGATGTCGCTATCGGATCGCTTGACGTTGAGCATTCGGTTGAGGCCTTCCAAGACCGCCAGCCGGAACGTGGCGCTGCTGGCCAGTCCGCGAGCGATGGGGATTTTGTTGTCGACGCGGAAGGTGAAATGGCGCGAGGCCAGGCCGCTGCGCTGGAAAAACCATCGCGCCGCCGCTTTGACCATTTCGAGGCACATTGGCTGCAGAGATGCGCCGCCGCCGCCGATGACCTCTAATTGGGTTTCTGTTTCGGAGGCTTCCATCTCAAAATAATTGCGCAGAGAAACGGCGATTCCCAGCGTATCGAATCCACTGCCGATATTGCCGCTCGAAGCCGGAACTGTGATTTTTATCCTGTTCATGATGGTATTCGCCTATGAGAATATTTTCCTTTTCAATATACATGCCCGATTCAAAACACGAAGACGCCCGATTATACAGCCAGTCCGGCGGAATACCCCGACGACCAGGCCCATTGAAAATTATGCCCGCCTAAATGCCCGGTTACGTCTACAACCTCGCCAATGAAATAGAGTCCCGGAACTTTTTGGGCTTCCATGGTTTTGCTGGATAGTTCGCGCGTATCCACGCCGCCCGAACTCACTTCCGCTTTGGCGTATCCCTCCGTTCCTTGAGGCGTAAGCGGCCAATTTTCCAACAAGGATTGGAGGCGAGCGAGCTCTTTGGGCGAGTATTGTTTCACCGGTTTATTGGCGGCGCATTTCTCGCACCATAATTGCGCGAATCGTTTGGGCAGAAAGCCGCTGAGTACGCTGCTGAGCAGTTGATTGTCTTTTTGGCGACCATTCAATAATTGTTGTACATCGACATTCGGCAATAGATTGAAATGCAATGTTTCTCCCTCTTTCCAATACGAAGAAATTTGCAAGATAGCCGGGCCGCTGAGCCCGCGATGAGTGAACAATACATTTTCCTGAAATTCGATCCGGTTCAGGCGCACAATCGCTTCGAACGACGCCCCGCGCAGGCTTCCCCAAAGCGCTTGATCCTTCTCACTGAAAGTAAGGGGGACGAGAGCGGGGCGCATTTCCATAATGGATAGGCCGAATTGCCTGGCTGCGCGCAAGCCGAAATCGCTGGCGCCGATTTTGGGGATGGAAAGCCCGCCTGAGGCGATGACCAGCGAATCGCATTCATAAATTTCCTGCTGTGTTTTTATGCGAAACCGCTGATGTTTTTCGATGGATTGAATATGGCAGTTCAATTGGATCTGAACGCGGCTTTGCCTGCATTCGTCCAGAAGCATGTGGATGATTTGCCGTGAACTATCGATGCAGAAAAGTTGGCCGTCCTTCTTTTCGTAATATCCGATTTTATGGCGTTCGACCAGGCGGATAAAATCTTGCGGCGTATAGCGATTCAAAGGGGCGTAAACGAATCGTGGATTGGAGGAAAGAAACAACTCGGGACAGCAATGTATATTTGTGAAGTTGCAATGCCCGCCGCCGCTGACGGCGATTTTTTGGCCGGCGCGGTCGTTGTGCTCCAGGAGAAGCGCACTGCGCCCCCGCCGTCCGGCGTGCAGAGCGCAAAATAAACCCGCTGCGCCCCCGCCGACAATGATGACGTCGTATTTCATCGAATTTTGAATATTTTTACGCATGGAAATGAATGCCGCATGGAGAGATTCACCGATCCTGTTCGGTCTTAGCTGCATTGAGATATTGCTTCCAGACATCGAAAGCCGGGCGCGACTGACCGTTTTCATCCAACATGCCGCAGTCTTTCCAGACTTTGAAGGCTTCCGGTGAACTGTCTTTGATCTTATCCCACAAGGCGTCGTAGTCTCGAAAGAGAAAGGCGATCACAAAAAGATAGTCGTCCTGGTTCGCTCGCTGCAGCAGCGTTTCGATGTAAGTTTTTTGCATTTGCGGATTGCCGGATAGGGTCAGATTGTAAGTGTCCAATTGGATATCCTCCGCGGGGAAGCCGGTTTCCGTAATTGCAATTGGTTTATCCGTAAATTGGCGCAGCCAGTCGAATGTTTCGAGGGGCCGCTCCGATTGGCCGGCCATGAAGGGGTAATAACTGATCCCGGCAATATCGACATAAGGCAGCAGTTCTCGAATTTCCTTCTCTTGTTGTTCGCGATCTTTCCATCCCGGATTGGTTAAATTGTGCAGGGAAAAAGTGGCGAAAACAGGTAAATTCGGATAGCGCTTTTTGAGGCTTGCATAGGTTTCTTTGTAAAGTTCAAGAAAAGCGGGCCATTTGTCGGGGGCGTTGTGAAAGAGTTCGTTGATTTCGATGCCGATAGCCAGATAATCGGGCTGAAAATGCTCGACGGCTCTCAAGCAGTAATTCAAATAAGCTTGTTTGACGATCGGATCGTTGAACGCTTTCTGCTCAAATTCTCGGGGCAGGGGCATGTCGTCGCTTTCTCCGCGATAGAGATCCATTCCATTGCGGGCCTCGTTAAGAGGCGTCAGCGATAGAAACAACTTTTTCCCGGCGGCCATATTTTTCCGGCCCTCCCAATCTCCCATCATTTTGGGATGAAACGGCTTCTCTTGGAGGGCTTCCGTCCAGGGAACGCCTTGCTCGATATGGTGAGAGACAATATCTCCATAGCGCGTGATTTGCCGGTTGGTTGTGATGATGGCGGTAACCGAGAAATCCCACGGAAAGGGAGTGAATCCCATAGAATAGCCGCGGTTCATTACTGTTTTGCCGGATTGATCGGAATGATTGGAGCAGGATGATAAGAATCCTATCAAACAAATCAGAAGCAAGGCAGGTTTCCAAACAGACATGCCGGCCTCCCCATTTTAGTTTGCTGCTGCGGATCGGCGCAAAAACTAGCGTTCGATGTATTGCTTCATGCGCTTGAGGCCCTCACGGATGTTGTCCGTGGAGGTAGCGAACGAGAGCCGGATGTATTCCTGGTCTTCGCCTTCGTTTTTCCGGCCGAAGCAGGTGCGCGGCAGAACCGCGACGCCGGCCTGCTCGAGCAGACCTCGCTGCAGTTCATTGGCGGTTTGCATTCCCAGGCGGCGGCAGGCGCCGGTCACATTGGGGAAGACGTAAAACGCCCCCTGCGCGGGGAGGCAGCGAACGCCTTCGATGGCGTTCAAGCCGTCCACGATGATTTTGCTGCGCTCTTTGAACTGCTCGATCATATAGAGGGATTCGTCTTGAGAGCCCAGCAGCGCCTGCGTCCCGGCGATTTGCGAGAATGTGCATGAGCAGCTGTCGATATTGGTTTCGATTTTCGCCACCTGTTCGGCGAGGAGTTTGTTCATAACGCCGTAACCGAGCCGCCAGCCGGTCATGGCGTACGTTTTGGAGAAGCCATCGACAATGATCGTGCGTTCTTTCATGCCGGCGACGCTGGCGATGGAATTGAATTCGCCGTCAAATATGATCTGCGAGTAAACTTCGTCGGCGATGACCCAGAGATTGTGATCGACGGCCAGGCGGGCGATTTCGCGCAGTTCGCTTTCGCCCAATAAGGTCCCCGTCGGGTTGCCCGGCGAGTTGATGACGATCATACGGATTTTCGGCGTGATGCTGTGCACCAATTGATCGACCGAAAAATTCCAGTTTTGTGATTCGAGCAGCGGAAGAGGCTTGGCATGAGCGCCGATCCAATCGGCGACCGATTCATAGATCGGGTAGCCCGGATTGGGATAGAGCACCTCGTCGCCGGGATTGAGCAGAGCCATCATGACGTCGAAGACGATCGGTTTGGCGCCGGGGGTGACGACCACTTCCTCCGGATCGACGGGGATGCGGCGGGTGCGCTGCATATATTGGGCGATGGCTTGCCGCAGTTCCGGCAGACCGTTGCTGGGGCCGTAATGCGTATATCCCTGATCCAGGGCTCGCTTAGCTGTCTCGCGAATATGCGAGGGCGTATCGAAATCCGGTTCGCCCAGGCCGAACGAGATGATGTCGCGTCCTTGTTCTTTGAGTTGGTTTACTTCCGCCAATACGGAAAACGCCGTCTCGGTTCCCAAACGAGACATGCGATTCGACAGTGACGGGAGATCGGAGGATGCGCCGGCGTCGATGAGCAGAGTTCCCGTCAAGGGAGCGACGATCCAGAGCGGTTTATCGGGATGTTTCGAATGCGCGCGCAGGAGAGCGTCGAGGCTTTCTACTGTCAGTTCATCCGCATTCTGAATATTCCAGCGCGGCGCGTCGACCGGCGGCTCCGGAGAGAAGACCGTCACGCGAATATGGGGATTTTTGTTGACGAAATTGGCGTCATTCGAATCGATCAAACAAAAAATGCGCTGCGCAGCGGCGCCGTTTTTCAAACAGGATTCCAAAGAACTTAGGCCCGCGGTTGGGATGCAGCGGGCGGGGCAGCCGATCGACTGATAGGCGTCTTTTACGATGCCGGCGTATCGTTCGGAAAAAAGCAGCCGATCGCCTCCCGGCCACTGAGGATTGACCGGATCGAGACGCATTTCGGAAAACAAGAGAAATCCCACAGCGTTGACGAGCGACGAGCATCGGTTGGGGGATCGAATCTCGTTCAGTTTATTGAGTAAATCGGATTGGTTCATGCTTATTCCGTCTCGTTAGTTCCTCGGCAAAAGTTCCATGTTTTTCCCGCGCACGGAGGGCATGCGCTTCACGGCTTCATTGGCCGACAAGCCTCCATTGATGACGCTGCAGACCGCTTCCGCCGTCGCGGCCGGATCGTCGGGGCCGGGATAAAGAACATTGCGGCCCACCAGCGCTCCGCGGACGTTTTCGCCTTCGCCCATGCCGCGCTCAAATTGTTCGATGACCGATATGGGATTTCCTTTCGACTCGCCGCCCAGCATCAAAATGGGGCCGGAGAACGATTGCACGACCCGGTTGTAATTGTTGACGTAAGGAATTTTGAGCCAGACATTGGCGGAAGAGTGCGACAGTCCGGAAGCGACGCCGATCACGCGAATCAAGGCGTCGGCATCTACGATGGTCTGATATTTTCCATCGATGCTTTTTACAGGCAGCGGCTCTAAAAACACAGGAAGTTGAACTTCGTGGCAGGCTTCGATGCTGCGAGCGCATTCTTCCATGGTTTGAATGGCGTAGCGGTCGTAAGGATCGGGAATGGCCAGACGCAGCAGCAGTTTCGCGCCGTCCAGGTTCAGTTTTTTGATCTTTTTCACGTCGCGATAGGCCGTCATGCGATCGAGCAGTTCGTATTTCGCGCCGGCTAAACCGCTGCGATTCATGCAGGCGATCAGAACGCGATTGTCGAGAAAACTATGGCCGTTTTTTTCTTCATACACGGCGTCCAGAAGAACCAAATCTTCAATCACGTCGGCTGTGGCCATGATGCCGTCCACGGCCGAGGCCGTCATCACGCGGGCGCAGCGGCCCAGGTAATCGAAGCGGTTGCCCATGGCGACGGGATCGTCGCCGACGTTGGTTACCATGCGGGCGGGATGGTCGGCGGCCAGGATCACCAGTCTACCGTCAGGCGCCAAAACTTCGCGCTGCTTGCGCTTCATCATGCGCTCTTCGATGAGCCGGGGTTGTTTGACGCGCATATCGGACAATCGGTCCCACAGATCGTCGGTCAAAAAGCGGCGGGTTTGGAAAATGAAATTTCGCGGCAGCGCGTAATTGACGTCGATCCGGTTGCGGCAGGTGAAATAAAACGATTTAGCCGATGCGGCGATGTCTTCGGGAATTTCGCTGCCGATCGGTTTGATTTCAAAGGATACTGTGCCTTCGTATTGCGATTCGGCCAGCGCGTGAAGATAGCCCGCCAGGGCGTCCATGGTCAATTCGCCGTCGCTGACGTTGAAGGCGGGATGAGCGTCGCCGTAGCGCCGGTCGCCGTCAGGCGCGTTGCGGTTCAAAACTGTATTGGCGATATGAACGTGACCCAGATAGGGAATGAATTTTTTGAGTACGTTCGGACCTTCGCCGGAGATCAGCATGTGGCTCGTATCGATCATCAGGCCGAATTCATTGTGGCCGTAATAATGACGAACCGATTCAACCAGCCGTTCGGCCCGATCCGCCGAACCCACCAGAGCTTCTTTGAAAAAACTGGTTCCGGGAATGTTAGTGCGTCCGTCGAAGATTTCAATCACGGGCTGCATAGGAGTATGGGCGCCCGCTTTTTCCTTCAAGTAGAGGCATATTTCATGGACGGAGCGCCGCAATTGCGCCAGCCCTTCTTCGCTGACTCGCTCGGCGGCGTCGCCCTCCAGGTTTTGGAGAATGGCCGGATCCTTGCCGCTGTAGAAGGCGAATTTGTCGCAGCCGTATTCGGCGGCTTCGTCGATGCATTCCTTGAGACGATCCATCGCTTTGATGCGCTCGTTTTCGTCTAAAGAAGAAATATCCGACGGTTCGACAATGTTGTCTTCGTTAATGATTTGCACCAATTGGGCGGTGTAGACGACTTCCTGCAGTTTGTTCTCTTTCCGGGCCTGATCGAGAAGCGTCTTCACTTCGTTTCGGATGGAAGGCGTCTTGATGCGCGTGATTTCCACCGATTGAAAATCCGGATCGTCGATGATCCATTTCAGGCTCTTGAGGACGTATTCTTTCCGGCCTTCTCCGCGCATCACGGAACCGGTATTTCCGGGTCCGGGAAACAACACTGGATGAACAATTCCCAATACATTTCTTTCCAAAGCCACGGCTAATTCTCCAAACGATAACGTTAATCTTTCCAGGAATTACATGATTATAAGAGGTTCCCCCTTAAAAAGGAAACCCTGAGAGAGAATTTTCCGAGTCCTTGAAATATAATTTTATCCATGAAACCATGAGAATCCTTCGTATAAGGAAGGATCTATTTTTTTCGAGCGGAGGCGAAAAAGAAGCGATGCATACGCGACGAGACGTTTTAAAAACACTGGGAGCGGGATCTTTAGCGCTCGCCGCTCCCTTTGCATTGGCCGCGAGAGAAAATCCATCGAAAAAGCCGCCCAATATTGTATTGATCCTGGCGGACGATATGGGCTGGTCCGATCTCGGCTGCTATGGAGGGGAAATCGCCACGCCCCATCTCGATCGTTTGGCGGAGGGCGGCGTTCGCTTCACGCAATTTCACAATACGGCCAAATGCTTTCCTTCGAGAGCCTGTTTGTTGACGGGGCTTTATGCGCAGCAGTGCGGCATGGATCGGAAGCCGGCTGTGCTGCAAAATTGCGTTACGCTCGCCGAAGCGTTGCGCTCCGCCGGCTATCGAACGCTGATGGCGGGGAAGCATCATGGGACGGAGAATATGCATGATCGCGGATTTGACCGCTATTTCGGGCTGCGCGATGGATGCTGCAATTATTTCAATCCCGGACTGCAGCGCGAGGGGGAGGGGAAGCCCGCGCAGAAGCGCAGCGATCGCTATTGGTGCATCGATGACAAGACGTATTCTCCGTATACGCCCAAAGAAAAAGACTTTTATACCACGGATTATTTCACGAAATATGCGCTGCGCTATTTGGATGAATATCAAGGGGAAGACAAACCGTTCTTTCTTTATTTGGCATATACGGCGCCTCACGATCCTCTGATGGCATGGCCGGAAGACATTCAAAAGTACAGCGAAACGTACAAAGTCGGATATGAAGCGATTCGACAGGCCCGATACGCTCGTCAAAAACAGATGAGATTGATCGACGACCGCTTCCCCTGCTCGGAAGCGACGCATCCCGACTGGGATTCGTTGACGGAGCAAGAGAGGAAGGAAGAAGCGAGGAAAATGGCGGTTTACGCCGCCATGATCGACCGCATGGATCAGAACATCGGGAACGTGTTGAAAAAAATCCGCGACATGGGCGAGGAGGAGAATACGCTGGTTTTATTTGCATCCGATAACGGATGCTCCGCGGAAGTAGTTCGAAGCGGATATAACGTCCCCGGCGAGGGGGAAATCGGTTCTATGACGCGCTGGTCGTCTTTGGGGGGCGACTGGGCGAACGTCAGCAATACGCCGTATCGTTTGTATAAGAATTACAGCCATGAGGGCGGTATTTGCACGCCGCTCATTGCGTATTGGCCCGGCGGGATCCAAAACGCCGGCCGAGTCAGCCGCAGGCTCGGGCATTTCATCGATGTCATGCCGACTTTGTTGGACGCTGCGGCGGCGGATTATCCAACCGAACTTCGAGGCGAAGCCGTAGTCCCATTTGAAGGGGAGAGTTTCCTTCCCGAACTTCGGGGAAAAGACGAAAAGCGCCAATCTCCCATTTTTTGGAAGTGGTCGAAAGGGCGAGCCGTTCGAAATAATGAGTGGAAACTGGTTTCATGGAACAACGGCTGGGAACTGTACGACATGCAGCGCGATAAGACGGAGACGCGCAATGTCGCGGACAAGAATCCAGAAGTTGTTAAGAAAATGGAAGTAATGTATCGGGATTGGCTGAAGAAATGCGGCGTGCAGGAAGATTGAATTTTCTTGAAGGCTCTTGCAATTGATATCCGACTTAATCAATCAAAAACCGGTTGAAAGATTTCTCTCTCAACCGGTTGTTGGATTAGAGACGCATTACCAGGTTATATAACTCAAGTTGGGATGATAGCGTAGATTATGCGTTTCCATGCCGCGCAGGTAAGGAGCGCATTCTTTATATAATGCATAGATTTCTTCGCCGATTTTTTCATCCCGTTTTTCGATCTCTTTGGATATGGATGCTTCGTCTTCGCCGGCGATGGCGACGAGCAGTGCGGGAAGATCGTTTCCGCTGATCACTTCATAGATTTGGTGTCCTAAGGCGATGTCATTTTCTCTGCATAGATTATTTAACTTTTGGGAAATTTCTTTGACTTGATACATCTTTCCCGGAACGATTTTGTAGGTGATGACTTTACAGAAAAACGGCTTTGATTTGTCGAATTCAAACGCTGGATTTTCAGGTTGATAACTCAAGTTGGGAAGATATTCTGCAAACATTCTAGATCGTTGACTCACGCAAGCCATATGTTGGGATACCAAATCTTTAACTTCTTCTTTGCCGACTCGTTCTTGAAATTCAGTCCATTTTTCATGCATCGCGTCAAGTTGGGAAAAATTTTCGAAAATGTAGACCCATTCAACCTCGAAGTCTTCCGAATAACAAAGATAGGGGGCCGGGTAATTGTGCTCTAAAGAACCCTTGGCCATTTCTTCTGAAATCTGCATGTATTGGCCCATCATCGCCGGTTGAACGACATCCCTATCGATCAAAATGATATGCTTCTCTTGAGCAATAGCGCCCATTGCGAAGAGCATGATCGCCAATCCCGTCATAAGTCCGCGCATCCACTGTTTTTTAACCATTTTTTTCTCCTATGAGATGATTTTGTTTCGGAGAAGAAGAGTCATTGGTGGGAGGGATATTATGCTTATGCGAAGGTATTTTGTCAACAAAAAATTTTGGTAAATCATTCAATATATAAAATTACGGTATTTATTTGTAATAACAATCGGAATGATTACTCAAGTAAAGTTTCTAAATTTTAATTTACAATTAAACATAAAAGCTTCCCTTTAGATAAATAATTTTGCAATTTTAGAATAGAATCGATTCTTATTCTATCATTTTTGTTTTATTCTTTTTCTCATTATTCAATAAATCTATGATATTCAATATGTTATAAAAATGGCATGCTATATGCTAAGTTTGTAGGCATGTTGTAACGTTTTGTGAAAATCGATTGATTTCTTTGGAGTCAATTGAAAGAATTCATTCTTCGTTTCGGGTGTTGAGGGCAGGTAAATTGAGGATTTAGAACAGAAGGCAATGGAATTTTTGTATTGAAATTCCTGATTATTCTCTTGAACAGTTCGAAGCGGAGGCGCAGGAAAAATGACGGCCAAAATTCTGATAGTCGATGGCAATCCTCTTATTCGATTTGGATTGCGCAAGTTGCTGGAACATGAACAGGATATCATTCTTTGCGAGGATGCGGCAAACAGCAATGATGCTTTGGAGCAAATCGAAAGATTCAAGCCTGATCTGATGATTGTCGACATCGAAATCGAGACATCATGGGGGATTGATTTTATTCGATACGTAAAGGATGAATACAGTCAAATACGCATCATTGTTTTTTCGTTTCTGGATGAAACTATTTATGCGGAGCGCGTGCTGCGAGCGAAGGCCAATGGATTTTTGTCGAAAAATGAAAATTGCGAAAAAATTTTACTGGGAATTCGATCGGTTCTTCATGGTGGTTTATGTTTGAGTTCATCGGTTCAGAAGCAAATTGTGGATAAACTCAGTTATGAAAACAAAAGGGAGTCTCCGATCGATTCGCTGTCCAATCGTGAATTGCAAATCCTTGAGCTGCTATCGAAAGGTCTGAAGCCTTCTCAAGTGGCGGAGTCGCTCCATTTGAGTTCAAAAACCGTGGAGAATTATCGTACGAATTTGCGGTTTAAGTTGAAGTTGAACAGTGCGGCGGAATTATATCATTACGCCATTGAATGGAAGAAATCATTGCGAGCGGAAGAAATGGCGTCGATTAATTGAATTGAGCATGGAATAAAAACGTTGGAAGCCTTTATGTGATTTTTTCCGAAGGAGCGATTTCTTCCTGCCAATGAGCGACCATATCTTCTCGTAAATCGCTGAGCGCCGACATGGAATTTTCTATGACGGTTTGATCCAGGAAGGGATTTTCTTCGAGGGGCTGCATTTTGAACGTTGGAAACAGGGGGGAATCGATTTTGTCAGGGGGGGTATTTTCCAATATACGGATTCGTTGAATTAATTCTAACTGGGATTGCTCCATTTGCTCTCCACAGGCATCCTGGATTTCGAGCGTTTGGATCGCATGTTTGGCAAAGAGATTTCTCTCTCCTTTTCGCATAATATGGATGAAGGGCTTCTTGATCATATGGCGAATGGCCAATTCGTAAAAAACGATGGGATCGCTTCCAGAAAGGTCCGCCAAAAGAAGGTCGTCATCGACAATGCGCCGGATCGTTTGGGGCGAAATTTCGCCCGGCCTTGAAATATCGCGCGAGCGAACGATGCGGTAGCCGCATTGAACAGCGGCCGGTTCGATGATTTTCTGGAAGATCGCGTCTCCGTCATTCATTCCCGCGGAATAGTCTCTACCGTCTGGACTGATTACAAAACAAATCTTCTCTAATTTTTCCATGATCTTGTCACCGTATTTTAAATGGTGTACAAAGGTGGATGGAAACATTGTTTGCGCCAATATCGCCTTTGTCCTCAATCCGAATAAGACTAATAAGGAATTCCAGGGATACTGGTGAAAATCATCAATCTTGCTATGAGAATTTCGGTTTGATGTAAGAAAGATCGATAATTGTTTATTATGCATTCATTGCGTATGACGTTAATTCCCGTCGCATTCGCAATGTACTTGTTTTTGCTATATCTTGTAAAATATAGTGATCGGAGAGAATTCTCCCTAGTGTGAAAAAACTCTATTTGCGCGATTGGCTCTCCCTATTTTCTGTAGGGAAATCCATTACAAACGCGAGCTGCTCATTAGAATGGAAGACGGGCTTCCAGGGCGGGTTTTGTTTTATTTTTTTTATGATGATTGATTGAATTCTTTTTTTTGAGGCGAAAAGAGATATGGAGCATTTTTATACGATTATTGAAGGTACGAATTTTACGCAGTTGGATTGGGCGATCGTGGCGTTGTATCTGGCGGTTTCCGTCGGCATTGGAATAATCGCCAATCGTTACGTGGCCAATATGGTGGATTTTGTGGTGGCGGGGCGAGGCGTTCGGACCGCTTTGGCCGTGGCGACTCTGACGGGAACGGAATTGGGTTTGGTGACCGTGATGTACTGCGCCCAAAAAGGATTCACCGGGGGCTTCGCCGCGTTTCATATCGGGATCGCTTCGGGCGTGGTGACTTTTTTTGTCGGGCTTACCGGTTTTATCGTGGTTCGGCTGCGGCGCTGCGGCGCCATCACTATCCCCGATTATTACCGGATGCGATACGGGAAGAAAACGCAAATCATCGGAGGCTTGATGCTTTCGCTGGGGGGCATTTTGAATATGGGGATGTTCCTCAAGGCGGGATCGATGTTTATTGTGGGCATAACCGGCTTGCAGAGCGAAGCCGCTTTAACCTGGGTCATGGTGGGGCTGCTGGGTTTGGTATTGTTTTATACGGTTTTGGGGGGAATGATTTCCGTTATTCTTACGGACTACATTCAATTTGTCGTATTATCATTGGGTTTATTTTTGGCGACCGGATTGATGATTCAGGCGATCGGCTGGGATCATATTTTTGAGAAGGTCATCGAATTGAAAGGCGAAGCCGGATTCAATCCCCTGATGGCGGAGAGCGGATTTGGGATTGATTACGTTGTCTGGATGTGCTTTTTGGGGCTGGTGAACTGCGCCTTGTGGCCGACGGCGGTTGCGAGAGCCCTTTCCTGCGACAGCGAGGAAACCGTGAAGAAACAGTATATGTGGTCTTCCATTTCCTTTACGATTATGTTTATTGTTCCCTATTTTTGGGGAATTTGCGCGCTGGTTTATATCACGGAAACGCCGCTGTTGAGCGAAGCCTTTTTCCCCGCGAACGGAGCGGCGGCCATTGATACGCTCTATGGCATGCCCATTTTGATGGGGCGCATCCTGCCGGCGGGGATCATCGGAATCATCACTGCTTCGATGATTGCGGCCTTTATGTCCACCCATGACAGTTATCTTCTGTGTTGGAGCTCCGTGCTGACGAATGACGTCTTCGCTCCCATTTTAGGATCGAGAATGACGGAGAAACTCAAGGTGTTTCTGGCGAGGATTTTAATCGTAGTCATCGGCGTCATCATTCTGATCATCAGTTTTGTCTATCCATTGAAAGCGGAGTTGTGGGATTATATGGCCGTGACGGGCGCCATCTATTTCACAGGCGCTTTCGCTCTGCTGTTTGGAGGATTGTACTGGCGGCGCGCCAGTTCAACGGGGGCGGTGCTCGCGTTGTTCACCGGCGGCATTTCCGTGCTCGGCCTGCCGGCGGTTCAAGAAAAGGTTCTGTATTGGCTGGGAATGGGAAGCGAAGCGGTTGCAAGGATTATGACTGTTTGCAGCAGCGAACGAGTCGGGCTGGCTGCGATCGTTTTATCTCTTTTCATGATGTGGATGGGTTCGATCTTTTTCCCCGATCATAAAGAACAAGTTCAAGAGGAAATGTGACATGACTTTCTGGATCGTATTGTGGAAAACCGTTTTTATCATTAGTATGGCGGGATTTGGAATTCTCTCGGTATGGGTGACCATTTTTGGAGCGATGGATATCAAATCGATGCTTTCCACAATTCAAGAAACGCATGAACGAGGGGATGAGTAGAGTGGGTAGTAGGGGATGGCGTGGTGGGCTGCGCTTCGCTTTGAGCCCACCCTACCAGGCATAGCCATTGGGATGTTTTTGATGCCAGAGCCAGGCGGTTTCGACGATCTTATCGATGTCGGTAAAACGGGGCGTCCAACCTAACAATTCCTTCGCTTTCTTTGACGAAGCCACCAGCCTGGGCGGATCGCCGGCGCGCCGCTCCGCCTCCACCGCGGGAATGGGATGTTTTGTGATTTTTCTCGCCGCTTCGATCACTTCGCGCACGGAATAGCCGTGCTCGCTGCCCAGGTTGCAGAAGAGGCTCTCATTTTTGCAATATTCCAAAGCTCGGATATGGGCGTCCGCCAGATCGCTGACGTGGATGTAATCGCGGATGCAGGAGCCGTCCGGCGTGTCGTAATCCGCGCCAAAAATGGAAATATGCTCCCGCTGTCCGAGAGCGACCTGTAGAACCAGCGGGATGAGATGGGTTTCGGGATTATGATCCTCGCCGTGCTCTGCGGTTGCGCCTGAAGCGTTGAAATAGCGAAGGATGGCGTGACGGATTCCGTATGAGATTTCATAGCTGCGCAGGAGCAGTTCGAATGCGAGTTTGGAGCATCCATAGGGATTAATAGGCTGCTGGGGGTGAGATTCGTCAATGGGAACTTCCTGAACGTCGCCGTAAGTGGCGCAGGTCGATGAAAAGACGATGCGCTTCACGTCATGATCGCGCATCGCGTTGAGAAGGTTGTAGCCGCCGATGAAATTATTGTGGAAATATCTCTCCGCCTGCGTCATGGATTCGCCGACATAGGCGTAAGCGCCGAAGTGCATTACCGCGTCGATAGTATGAGCATCGAACATCCCCCGCACGGCGTCTCCGTCGCGGATGTCGCATTCTTCGATGACGGCGTCAGGGTGGACCGCTTCTCGATGGCCGTATTCAAAATTGTCGGCGACAATCACCCGCTTTCCGGCGGCGACTAAAGCTTCGACATTGACGCTGCCGATGTAGCCGGCGCCTCCAATAACCAGTACTGTTTCATGATCGCTCACAATGATACTCCTAATCTTAATGGCCTATGTAAGTACGCTTTGCGTTTTTGTCCAACAAGCTCCATCGCTGCTTCCATGAAAAATCGTCAGTTCGCAGCCGGCGCCGGCGGCGTGCTCCTGTGCGATGTTTTGGACGCTCTGCAGTCCTTTTTCTCCGATGCACAAAAAGCAGACCGTGCCGCCTGAACCGCCGCCGGTGATTTTCGCGCCGTACACGCCGTGCGATGATCCCGCTTCATAGGCGCGTTTGACCAGGGCGTCGGTCGCTTCGCTTCCCAATCCGCAGCGGCTGTAGCTCCAGTGCGATTGATACATCAACTCGCCCAGTTGGAAATAAGCGTCTTCACGATTCGATTGGGCGGCATGGGGAGAATTGGCCAATTGGAGAAGAAGCGCGAATTCGATGACGCGATGGTTTTCATAAATGGGATGAGCCGTGCAGGCTTTCACTGCATAGCGCCGATCGGGCTGCGGCGAAGTGATGGGATCGATCGTATCCCCGAAGCGCGAGATGAATTCCTCGCCGCTCATGACGCCGGGCAATATAGATTCGTAGCGGGATTCGTATTGCGACGGCGTGAGTTTGGATAGATAGCCTTCGAGGGGCAGGCCGTCTCGCCGGCATGTGCGTTTGGCTTCCAGAATAACTTGGGGATCGACGCCGCAGTTGTCGGCGATGATGCTGTACCCCATAAAAGCCGCCGTTCGCACGTCTCCATACGAGGCCCCGCCGACGGAATGCCGCTCGCCGCTGTCAACTCCAACAAAATGCATTTCTTTTGGAATGCCGACGGGGGGAGAAAGGATGTCCGGCCGGCACAAGATGGGCAGAAGTTGATCCTTGCGGCCGAAATAGGCGGCCAATTGATCCATCAAGCCGCACGGCGCTCCGACAATGTAATTCTCGACTTTCTGCCCCAGCGCCGGGAGTTCGTTTCCGGACAGTTCGACTTGAAGCGCATGCGACAACGCCGCCAATGTTGCGATTTCCAGCGCGGCGGAGGACGAAACCCCTTTGCCGATCGGAACATCCGAATCGACCCAGAAATCCGCGCCGTTAAATTCGACGCCTTTTTCTTGGATTAAGCCGAGAACGCAGCCCAGCACATAGGCGGCCCAGGATCGCTTTTTATCCTCCGACAAGATTTTTTGGGAAAATCGGTAATCGCCGGTTTTCTCAGAAGGAATCAATTGATCCAAACGATATTGCGCCTCGCTCTCCAATCCGGCGCGCTCAGCTTCATGACTATAAACGCGCAATATCCCGTCGCGGCGCAACGATGCATAAACGTTCGTGCGGCCGGCGATGGGCATCTGCAGGACGAATGATCCGGAATAATCGGCGATGCCTCCCATTACATCCAGGCGCCCGGGCGCGGAGGCATGAACGACTTCCCGGTTTGTTCCAAAAAAATCGCATATGCGTGAATCGAGGTTCATCAATCGGCTCCCTGATAGGATGTTAAATCGACTTGCTTAAGTTCCCGGGCTTTATCTTCGGGCATTGCATCCGCCATGAAATTGCCCCCGCCTATCTCTGGGCCGGCTAAAAACTTCTGCAAACCGGGGGAGCGCAAGGGAGGCTGCAGCAGCAGATGGAGATGATACTGGGAGTAATCCCCGCCGTCCACCGGCGCTTGGAAAAATGACATGACATAAGGAAACGGCATGCCGAAGAGAGAATCGTATCTGCGTATCACGGATTGGAAGACGGCTGCTAAATCGTAGAGTTCGGAATCGGACATCGAGGCAAGCGTCGCATGGCGCTTCTTGGGGAAGATCATCACCTCATAGGAATAGCGCGCAAAGAATGGAACGAAGGCGCAGGCGGACTCGTTCTCGTCGATAACGCGCTCGCCGGATTTCAATTCGCAGCCGAGAATCTCATCGAATATGTTTTGGTTATGCTCTCGATGAAAATCCAATGCGGCATCCAGTTCTTTTTCAATTAAGGAGAAGACGAAATTTACGGCGTAAATTTGACAATGGGGATGTGGATTGGAAACGCCAGTGATTTCGCCGCGATTCTCAAAAATGAGGACAAAACGAATCGAGGGATTTTTGATAAACTCGATCATTTGATCGCGCCAGGCCGTGAAAACATGGGCGACTTGATTGCATGAAATCTGCGCAAGCGTCACATTATGGCGGGGATCGTAGCAGACGACTCGCGCAATGCCGTCCGCGCGCTTTTTTTGGTAGAGCGCCGGGTGCGCATCCTGGATATTTGGAGGCACAGCGGGCGCTTCTGCGCCGACAACCGGGAAATCGTTATCGAAAATAAAAACGCCCCTGTAGTCTGGATTTCGGATGCCCCGGGCGCGCACGTTTCCCGGACATAGATAACAGGCGGGATCATAGGCGGGGCTCTCCTTCGACGGCGCGACGGACGCCCCGCTCCAAGGCCTCGCATCTCGATGCGCCGAGTAAACCACCCACTCACGCCGAAGCGGATGCCAACGCTCCTCCCATTTTCCTTGAAATTTCTGGTTCATAGTTCTTTAATAGCAGTCTGCGGATTACTTTCAGCCTGCCCTGCCAGTTCGTTTAGATCTTGCTCTCCCAACTCATTCAGCCAGTCTGCTATAAATATCATTGCTTTTGGAGGGGGAAAAGGGAAGATTTGTCGATTCAAGAATTTCTTTTTGGACATGGAGGAAGGGGATTAGGCGCCGGGGATGCAACATTTTGCTTTTTATGGTAATTTTGATCCAATGGATTCAACCCAGTACAAGCGAGGGCTTTAATTACCTATAATGATCCGCTTTCAATCCTATATTGATGAGGCATCGGTGACATGAAGAGAATGGCGTTTTGCTTTTTTATGATGGGGTTTTTGTTTTTGGGTCAGATTGCGTTTTCGTCGCATGATTATCCGATTCAACCCGTTTCGTTTGAACAAGTTACGATTGACGATTCATTCTGGGCGGCGCGAATTCGAACCAATCGGGTGATTACGATTCCTTATGCGTTTACCAAATGCGAGGATACGGGGCGCATCGATAATTTTCGCGCGGCCGGCAAGATCAAATACGCGACCAGTTTCTGTTCGAATTATCCCTTCGACGATTCGGATGTTTTCAAGATCATCGAAGGGGCGGCGTATTCATTGTCCGTTTATCCGGATGCGCAGCTGGATGAATATCTGGATCGCTTGATTGCGTCGATCGCCGCTGCGCAGGAGGAAGACGGGTATCTGTACACGGCGAGAACCATGAAATCGCAAACGCCGGTGATCTGGGTGGACGGGCCGCGATGGTCGAATCTGAGAAGCGGTCACGAGTTGTACAATCTGGGGCACATGTACGAAGCCGCCGCGGCGCATTATCTGGCCACCAATAAGAGATCCCTGCTGGATGTCGCTCTAAAAAGCGCCGATCTGATATGCCGGACATTCGGGCCGGGAAAGAATCCCGGCGTTCCAGGGCATCAAGAGATTGAAATCGGATTGGTCAAACTATATCGGATCACGGGGAAAGAAGAATACTTGGATATGGCCAAATTTTTCCTGGACCAGCGGGGGAGGGAGGACGCCCGGGAACTGTACGGCGAATACAGCCAGGATCATAAGCCCGTGATTGAACAGGATAAAGCGGTCGGTCACGCTGTTCGGGCGGCTTATATGTACTCGGCCATGACCGATATCGCCGCGCTGACCGGCGACGAGGATTACAAGCAGGCGATTCAGCGCATTTGGAGTAATGTCGTCGACAAGAAATTCTACATCACCGGCGGCATCGGCGCGCGACACGGGGGAGAGGCGTTCGGCGACGATTATGAACTGCCCAATTTGACGGCTTACAATGAAACATGCGCGGCCATTGCGAACGTTCTTTGGAACTATCGCATGTTTCTTTTATTCGGCGAGGCTAAATATATCGATGTGCTCGAACGCACTCTTTATAATGGAGCGCTTTCCGGGATCAGCCTGCGAGGGGACCGGTTTTTCTATCCCAATCCCCTGGCGGCGGGAGCCGGCGGCGTGGAAAGAAGCCCCTGGTTCGGCTGCTCGTGCTGTCCGACCAATCTTTCGCGATTCATTCCTTCCATTCCCGGCTATATTTACGCCCGGAAGGACGATTCGGTTTATGTCAATTTATTTATCGGCAGCGAAACTTCTTTTACGATGCAGGATCAGAAAGTTTCGATTCGGCAGGAAAGCGATTATCCCTGGGATGGACGAGTCAATATCTGCCTATCTCCGGAAAAAGAAACTCTCTTCACTCTCAAAATCCGCATCCCGGGCTGGGCGAAAAACGAGCCGACGCCCAGCGATCTCTATCATTATCAAAAGACGAACAAGAAAAAAGCGACGTTGTCGATCAACGGAAAGAAATTCGCCTATCCGATGGAAGATGGATATGCCGTCGTCCATCGGTTGTGGAAAAAAGGCGACAAGGTGGAATTGAATCTGCCCATGAAAGTAAGGCGAACGATCGCTCATGAAAACGTGGCGGAGGACGCCGGTAAAGTTGCGTTGGAGTATGGTCCGCTGGTGTATTGCGTCGAATGGCCTGATTATGACGAATCGGTGTTCAATCTTCTCTTATCGGATAGAACGCCGCTTTCGGTGAAGCGCAATCAGAATATGCATCATTTAGTCAGTTTTGTTAACGTGATTGAAGGAAAAGCCGATGCGCTTAAATATTCCAAGAATAAAACGCGGTTAAAAAAGACGCCCCTACGATTTCGCGCCATTCCTTATTATGCGTGGGCGCACCGCGGGCCCGGCGAGATGACCGTCTGGCTTGCCCGCGAGATCGATGCCGCGCAGCCGACTCTCCCGCCGACGATCGCCTCGGAAAGCGCCGTTTCCTATTCGTTCCAGAGAAAAAATGGTGAAAATATGTTGAGTCCGGCGGCGTTGAACGATCAGTTGGAGCCTTCCGACTCGAACGATCAGTCGATACCGCGTTTTCATTGGTGGCCTCACCAGGGAACCCAGGAATGGGTGCAATATGATTTTGCCAAGCCCGAGACGGTTTCGTCAGTTCGCGTGTATTGGTTTGACGATTCAGGTCATGGCAATTGCCGGGTTCCCGAGTCGTGGAAGATCTTGTATAACGATCAAGGGCAATGGCTGCCGGCATCGGATCCAGGCGAATGCGGCGTCAATAAGGATCAATTCAATGAAGTCTCATTCGACGCCGTGAAAACCTCTGGCCTTCGACTTGAAATCCAATTGCAGGAAGGATTTTCCGGCGGGATTCTTGAATGGCAGGTTCAGTAAACGCCAGGTTGATTTCCAGAAGGATTTATCTACTCTTAAGGTGGAAAATACGAAAGATAGCAACAGTCTCGATCAAGGCGTAGAAAACAGGAAAGGCTAGTGCAATGAAAAGATCATGGCGGATTGTTTTTTTCGCGATGGCTATAGTTTCGCTCGGTGTATTCAGCGGTTTTGCAGATGAGGCGAAGGTCGAATCGCTTGTGCGCAATTCTTCTTTTGAAGAATGTCAGGATAATCAGCCGGCCGGCTGGGAGGCGCGCGTTTGGAACGGAGAAGGTGCGCTGGAACTTTCGGATGACAGCCGAACGGGGATGCACAGCGTCATGATATCCTCGGATCAAGGCGGCGATCTGTCTTGGTTTATTCATGCGGCTGTTAAACCGTATTCGACATATCAATTTTCGGGATGGATCAAAACCCAGGATTTGAAGGCGATCTCCGGGCGAGGCGCGTTGTTCAACATCCACAATCTGCCCGACGCGCGCACCGAGGCTCTGATTGGGACTCATGACTGGACCAAAGTGGAAATGGTCTTCGAAACGGTTGAAAATGATGAGTTGATGATCAACTGTCTTTTCGGCGGATGGGGCCTGGCCGCCGGCAATGCGTGGTACGACGATTTGAAACTGGAATGCGTGTCTTCATCAACGCTCGAGCCCGCTATCGTCATAGACGCTTCTCAGACGCGCGAACCTATTTCCCCCTATATTTACGGGCAGTTCATCGAACATTTGGGACGCTGCATCTATGGAGGAATTTGGGCGGAAATGCTGGAAGACCGAAAATTCTATTTCCCCATTACCGATGAGTTTAAGCCTTGGACGATCCAAACCGATCAGGATATCTGGCAGGGCGGCGATTTTCCAGTATTGACGGGATCTCCCTGGAAAGTCATCGGGGGAGAGAACATCGTGGAGATGGTGAGGGAAAAATCGTATACCGGCGAGCAAACGCCCCGCATTCAACTTGTTGGAAACGTCGCCTGCGGCATCGAACAAGGTGAACTGGCTCTTATTGAAAATAAAGAGTATGAGGGATATGCGATTATCGCGGGCGATGCATCGGCTTCTCCGGTTTATGTGAGTTTAATTTGGGGCAATGGGGAGGATGAGCGGGACGTTTGTGTGATTGATAAGATCGACGGGAATTTCATCCGCTATCCCTTCCATTTCAAGTCGAAAGTAGGAACAAAGAAGGGGCGTTTACAAATTGCGGGAACTGGAGAAGGATCGTTTCAGATCGGGACGGCTTCCTTAATGCCCGCGGATCATGTGAAAGGATTCAGGCCCGATACGCTAGCTTTGTTGAAGGAATTGGATTCTCCCATTTATCGATGGCCGGGCGGGAATTTTGTCAGCGACTATGACTGGAAAGACGGCATAGGAAATCGGGACAAGCGCCCTCCCCGAAAAAATCCCGCCTGGACCGGCATCGAATCCAACGATGTCGGAATTCACGAATTTATGGATTTATGTGAACTGCTGGACACAGAGCCCTACATCGCCGTCAACACCGGCCTGGGCGCCGTCGAAGCCGCCGCCGAGGAAGTGCAATACTGCAACGGCGCGATCACATCGAAAATGGGCCGCTGGCGCGCCGAAAACGGCCGTCCTGAACCTTTCCGCGTCATTTATTGGGCTGTTGGAAATGAAATGTACGGCAACTGGCAGAAAGGCCACATGCCGTTGGAAGATTACGTCGAGAAGCATAATCGCTGCGTTGAATTGATGCGCGCCGAAGATCCGTCGATTCAACTGGTCGGCGTGGGAGCCGTGGGAAATTGGAGCGAGACCATGCTGGCGCAGTGCGCCGACTCCATGGATTTGATCAGCGAGCATATCTACCGGCAGGATAGACGCAGTCTGGCGTCGCACGCGGCGCAGATTGCCAACGACATCAAGCGAGTCGCAGATGCGCATCGGAAATACCGCCAAGAATTGGATAGTTTAAAAGGCAGAGACATCCGGATCGCCATGGATGAGTGGAATTATTGGTATGGGCCGTATATTTACGGCGAACTGGGCGTTCCGTATCATCTTCAGGACGCTTTGGGAATCGCGGCGGGGCTGCATGAGTATGCGCGCAACAGCGATATCTACTTCATGGCCAACTACGCGCAAACGGTAAACGTAATCGGCTGCATCAAGACTTCCAAAACCGACGCCTGCTTTGATGCGACGGGATTGGCGTTGAAATTGTATCGCCATGAATTCGGAAGCATCCCCGTTCAAATTTCCGGCGACTACAGGCCTCTCGATGTGTGCGCCGCGCTGAGCGCAGACCGCCGGACGTTGACTCTCAGCGTTGTCAATCCGACTACGGAGGAACTGACGCTGGATTTCAAGGTCGAAGCCGTGCAATTGGCGGGAAAAGCGCGGCGATGGAGAATCAGCGGCGACGACAAAATGGCGCACAATGCGCCGGGCGAAAAGCCGCAGGTGGAAATTGTGGAAGATGAGATCGGCGGCGTTGAAAATCAATTCCGGTTGGATCCCATCAGCGTCACGTTATTCTCTTTTCCCTTGCAATGATTTTTTTTATGCGGATGGGATTGAGGAAGTTGGGCGATATAGGCTTGAGAAACATTAGCATTGTTGATTATGCTATGAATATTCTGTTTCATTCTTAAATTCGAAAGGTTGGGATTATGGCGTCTTTTGACTGGTATATGATTGGCGGGTATTTTTTGCTGCTTTTTGGATTGGCGTGGTGGGTGATACTCAAAGGGAAAAGCACGACGGACGACTATTTTCTAGCGGGGCGCAATTTGGGCTGGTTCATTGTAGGCGCATCGATCTTCGCATCCAATATCGGCTCGGAGCACCTTGTGGGGCTGGCCGGTTCGGGATGCACAGACGGCGTGGCCATGGCTCATTATGAACTTCATGCCTGGTGCCTGCTCGTGCTGGGCTGGGTGTTTGTGCCTTTTTATGCTCGATCCAAGGTTTTCACAATGCCGGAGTTTTTGGAGAAGCGGTACAACGAAACGTCTCGCTGGGTTTTATCTATTATTTCTCTGGTGGCTTATGTGTTGACCAAAGTAGCCGTGGGGATCTTCGCCGGCGGGATTGTGTTTCGAACCCTCCTTCCGGATCTCCAATTGGATTTGGGCTTTGTTGTAATGGATAGTTTCTGGATTGGGTCGTTTCTGGTGATCATTCTGACCGGAATCTACACCATCCTTGGCGGTCTCCGGGCGGTGGCGTACACCGAGGCTCTGCAGACGGTCGTGCTGGTGCTGGGATCGATTCTTGTCACCTTCTTTGGATTGAAGGCATTGGGCGGCTGGAGCGAACTGCGTCAGGTCTGCGGCTCGGAAATGTTCAACTTATGGAAGCCTTTGGTTCCCGAGGGCATGGAGGGGACGTGGGCGCCGGTGAAGGAGAGCGGTCGAATCGCCTGGTATTTTAACGGCAATTATCCCTGGCTGGGGATGCTGTTCTGCGCGCCGATCATCGGGTTATGGTATTGGTGCACAGACCAGTATATTGTTCAACGCGCTTTAGGAGCGCCCAACGAAAAAGAGGCGCGGCGCGGAAGCATCTGCGCGGCTTTTTTGAAGCTGCTGCCCGTGTTTATTTTTATTATTCCCGGCATGATCTGTTTTGCGTTGGCGAAAAGCGGCAAGGCGGACGAGATTGCGAATGTCCTGTATGTTTCGGGCGAGTTGAGTTCGGAGCAAAGTCAGGCGGCGTTTCCCCTGCTGGTCAAACATGTGCTGCCGGTCGGCATCCGGGGGATCGTGGTGGCCGGTCTGCTGGCGGCGT
The DNA here is from genome assembly GCA_016934335.1 of Candidatus Omnitrophota bacterium. Taxonomy (GTDB): domain Bacteria; phylum Hinthialibacterota; class Hinthialibacteria; order Hinthialibacterales; family Hinthialibacteraceae; genus JAFGTC01. Next base: position 38,875 of record JAFGTC010000267.1, read on the forward strand.
TGATGAGTTCGCTGTCCGGCGTATTCAATGCCTCCTCCACATTATTTACCATGGATTTGTATTCCAAATTCCGCCCCGAGTCTTCGCAGCAGCATTTGGTGTGGGTTGGGCGTCTTGCGACGGGCGTGATGGTGATCATCGGCCTGTTGTGGGTGCCCGTCATTCAGGGGGCGCGAGGCTTATACGATTATCTTCAGGGAGTACAGGGCTACCTGGCGCCGCCGATCTTCGTGGTTTTCTTCCTTGGCGTCTTTATGAAGCGCATCAACGGGGCGGGGTGCATGGCGGCCTTGATTGTGGGCTTTCTGCTGGGCATCTTCCGCCTGGCAGTGGACACGCCGGTTCAACTGGGCATGGCGGGATTTGAAAACGGCTATACGGAAGGCACGTTTTTATGGGTGATCAATAACATGTATTTTCAATATTACAGTTTGATTATTTTTGTAGTGTGCGCGCTATTGTCGATCGCGGTGAGTTATCTTACGCCGGCGCCCGACGGCCGGCAGATCAGCGGTTTAACGTTCGCAACGATTACGGATGAGCACCGGCGCGAGTCGCGAAGCAGTTGGGATTGGCGGGATGTTTCCTTGTCGATTCTTCTGGTGTTGATCATCATTTCCGCGTATTTGTATTTCACGGGATGAGAGCGGCGAAGTTTGCGAGATGAAGCGGCGGGCTGCGCTTCGCTTTGAGCCCGCCTGTTTTTTTTATCTCATCCTGCAAGATCGAATTCGTTGAAGATGGATGACAGAGAGATCTTTCTAAAGGAGTATTGGGACATGAGAGTATGTATAAAATATTGGATTTTGCTGCTGATCGCGGGATTCGTCCTGCCGCCGGCCGCCGACGCCGTCAATCCGGGAGAAATGCCTATATCCACGCTCGAGCAGGTGCGCGAGCGGTTTGTCGATCCCCCGGCCGCGTACGGGCCTGCGCCGCTCTATGTATGGAACGACGATATGCAGGAGGAGGAAATCGCGCGCCAGTTGGATGATTTTAAAGCGGGCGGATTCCGCGGCGTATTTGTTCATCCACGGCCGGGGCTGGTGACTCCCTATCTTTCGGAGCGCTGGCTGGAAGTATGGCGTTTTACAGCGGAAGAAGCGAAAAAGCGGGGTATGGTCACTTATATTTATGACGAAAACAGCTACCCTTCCGGATTCGCGGGAGGATTCGTTCCTGATCAAATGCCGGATGCGGCGCAAGTATCTTTGCATCGGCAGGATTTCAAGCCGGATCAATTGAATCAGCTGGTTATCGGTAAAGATTCCATCGCTTTGTATCAAATGGTTGATTCAGACTCAGAATACAAGCGATTGCCTATTCCGAAACTTTCCGGCGATCAAACTCGAACCGCGGCTGATTTGAATCTTCCAGCCGGATCGTACATTCTTTACAGCCGCCGCTACGGAGGGGCGTCGCCGTGGTATGGCGGGAAGACGTTCGTCGATCTGATGCGGCGCGATGTTACTGATACATTTTTGGAAGTGACTTTCGGGGCGTATGATCAAGCCTTATCCGATCTGTATGGAAATCAGGTTCTGGCCTGTTTTACGGACGAACCTCAGGTGGCCGGCTGCTGGTCTCCGATGATCCCCGAAGCGTTTCAGAAGCGATGGGGATATGACATCCTCGATTATCTCCCCTCCATTCACGCGGATATGGGCGACTGGCGGAAGATTCGCCATGATTATTCCGCAACGATTCTTGAACTTTTTATGAATAATTTCGCCAAACCATATTATGAAGCCTGCCAGGAGCGGGGAATCGCTTTTACCGGCCACGTTTGGGAGCATGGCTGGCCGCATGTGAATCACAATCCCGACATCATGAATTTTTACGCATGGCAGCATTGGCCCGGCATCGATTGTTTGATGAACAATTACGATGAAGGCCCCAATGCGCAGTTCGGCAACTATCGTTCGAACAAAGAACTCGACAGCATTGCCAATCAGTTCGGCCGCATCCGCCGGTTATGCGAAACGTACGGCGCCGGCGGCTGGGAGCTCACCATGGAGGATGTGAAGCGAATCGGCGATCATCTCTATGCGGGCGGCGTCAATTTGATGAATCCGCATTTGAGTTATTACACGATCCGCGGAGCGCGAAAGCGCGACCATCCTCAATCGTTCTCCTATCATGCGCCCTATTGGGAGGCGTTTCATATTCCCATGGATTATTTCAGCCGCTTGTCCTGGTCGCTGGCGGCCGGCAAGGCCAAAAATCCCATTCTTATCATTGAACCGACGGTTAGCGCATGGATGTACAACTGGAGCGGTTCTCAAGGCGAAAAACTGAATCAACTCGGCGCGGCATTTCAACGATACATTACGGAACTGGGCGCGGCGCAGACCGCCTTCGATTTGGGCAGCGAACCGGTGATGGCCGATCATGGTAAAGTCGAGGGTAAGCAGTTGATTGTCGGCGAATGCGCGTATGATGCGGTGATCCTTCCCCCCGGGCTGGATTGTCTGGAAAGTTCAACCGTACGACTTCTGAATCAATTTGTCTCGAACGGCGGAACTATCATCAGTTTGGTCGGCGTTCCTCCTTATGTCGACGGCCGTCCCAGCGACGCCGTTCAAGCCGTTAAAGAAAGAGCCGGCGATCGGTGGATCGAAGAAAACCTCTCGCCCGGACAATTAGTGCAGCGATGGGGCAACGGCGGCGTATTCGTGAAAGCGGAACATCCGAAAAACGGCCGCGTCTATCATTTCGCGCGGGATTTGGATGATGGAAAACTGCTTTTCTTGGTAAATACGAGCCTGGAAAGCGGCATACAAGGCGAGGCGACTGTGGAAGGGGCGCATGTCGAACTTTGGAACGCCGTCACGGGAGACTTTGAGACGATTGATTATGCGAATGACGGGGCTGAAGTGAATTTCAATTTTGAACTTTTCCCCGCCGGCAGCGCGCTTTTTGCCGTATATAAGAAGGATCCTCAGCATGAAACCATAGAACCGCGAAAATGGCAGGCCGATCTTGCGCCGAAAAAGCCGGCAGGCGAACTCGAAATCTCCATGCTCGAGCCCAATGTCCTCACGCTCGATTATGTCGATCTCGCGCTGAATGGGGAAACGACGGAAAATCTATATTTCTATGACGCCCAGACTCGCATTTACAAGGCGCACGGCTTCTCGAAAAATCCTTGGGATAATGCCGTGCAGTTCAAAGACGAACTTATCCAGAAAGATCGTTTCGAGCCCGATTCCGGCTTTGAACTTCGCTATCCTTTTGTGATTGAAGGATTCGATGCGATGCCTTCTTTGGAATTAGTGGTGGAGCGCGGCGATTTTTATACGGTTTCGGTGAATGGCCGCGAGATTCAACCCCAAAAAGGAGAATGGCGGCTGGATCGAGCTTTTAACGTTTATTCGATAAAACCGGAATTTTTAAAGAATGGCCGCAATGTTATATCGACCGCCGCTCGTCCTTTTTCGCTGCACATGGAGCCGGAAGCGGTGTATCTGTTCGGCGATTTCAACCTGAAAAACATCGCAAAAGGATTTGCCATCGTTCCACCCAAACCGCTGCAGCTCGGCCCATGGTCGGATCAGGGCAAACCCTTCTATGCGGAACAAACCGCCTACACTCAAACGTATACCTTCGAAGCAGGCGATGGCGCTCCCCATTTTGTTGAACTGAACGACTGGAATGGAACAGCGGCGCGGGTTGACGTCAACGGCGAACCGGCCGGCTACATACTCTGGCAGCCCTGGCGGTTGGATGTCAGCGATCAAATCAAGCCGGGAGAAAACAAGATTTCCGTTGTTGTCTTTGGAAGTTTAAAAAACCTTCTCGGACCCCATCACGCCGGAAAACTACGCGGATCCGCCTGGCCGGGATCATTCTGGCGGAATCCTGAAGGCGGTCAGCCGAACGGCGGCGAATACGATGTAATCGGCTATGGATTGGAGGCGCCATTCACTGTGTATTAGAGCGATTCGATGCGACAGCAGAGTGTTTTATAATAATAGTACTTATTATACATAACTGAATTTTATGGATATAAAACACTTTGCTTGACAGTTTGATTGAAGCGACGATTTGGTATAAATCCCAAATCAGAGTATATAGAGATTCTAGAGGCGTCTATGGGGTGTAGACGCCTCTTTTTGTTAACCGGTTTTCTTATTCTTTTGTTGAATTTTCTAAGATCTCTCCTTTTTTCGCCATTGATTTCAATAGAAGCGAACAATCGAAAAACAAGGTTATTGCGGGGTGATAGGGGCGATTTGAATTATTAAAGAGGAACATCATTCTATTTATGTTTTATTGATCATTTTGGCGCAGATAAAGCCGTGGATACGGTGGTGCAGTGGATATCGCTCTAAAGATAATTTCGAGGGAAGATTCATTTCAAAATCTTCGTGGATTATTTTTCTTTTGCATCGATGGGCGTTCCTCTTGAGACAAAACTGACGCTGCGCGTTCCAATGACGCCGACCATTACCGCTTCCATAAGTGGAGGAGCAGCATCTTCTTTGGACATCCACTCAACAAGGAAGTTAGCGCCGGAGCCCCCCATTGTATCATGTTGTTTTACCAGGAAATCGATGGTTTGCAGAGGATTGAGTTTGATAGGAAATTCGATGAAGTTTTGTATTTCCTTTCCCGCTGTATCATAATATCGAACCGATTGGATATAGATTGGCTTTTCGGCGTCGATATTTCGAATGCTCAAGGTGACTTCCAGTAAATAAGGCTTCCCGCCGTCAAAATACACATGCGAATAACTGGGTATGTACATTCGGCGTATATCCGACGAGGATAATTGGAGATCGTGAAGATCGATTTTGAGGGATTCCAGATCGGGCGGTGCGTATTGACGTGGAGCGGCATACGTCATGGATTCTTCGATATGGGCGATGCGGCTGCTGATCAGATGCGTATAAAGCAACAAAAACAGCAACAAAACAACGAGTATCATTACGGCGATATGAACGCCGTATTCAAATACAAACAAAACCCAATCAGGATAATTTGTTTTCTTCATAGATTTATACCGCTGATAGTGAATGGTATATAGTATTTTTTGATTTTTCTATCCATGATACGCCTGTTTCATCGTTTTGGTGGAAATTTAAAAAAACAATTGGAAGAGTGATCCCGCCAAAATCGACCAGGCGAAGCTCGATGCACAAAATGCTATCGTGACGTTTGTTCCCATAGTCAGTTGCATGGCGGCTAGCGTGGGGATTTTTGTGGCAGGACCGACCAGGAAAAAGGCAAGAGCAGCCCCGGGAGACATGCCCAAATTCATCAAAATTTGGATCAGCGGGATCGTTCCCCCGCCGCAGGCGTATAATGGAATTCCCAGAAGAGAGCCGAAAAGAATCCCGAAGCGCTGCTGCCGGCCGACGGTCATCGTAATCCAACGCATGGGGATTAACTCTTTTACCAGGGCTGCGATCAATATTCCAAGAAGAACAAATTTGACGACGAACCAACCCATATGACAAAAAGATTTCCACCAGATTTGGAGGAACGAATGCGTCGAATCGGTTTTTTCAAGGGAGGGCAATACTTCGGTCGGATGAAAGTTTACGCTCATTCGATCCGGGAGGAAGAATCGCTGAGCCAGCAAACCGCCGACAATCCCGAACAGGAAGGCGGAAAGGGCTCGGGCCAGCGCCATCGGCCACCCAAAAACGCTCCATGTCATGAAAAATAAGGTGGGGTTCATCAAGGGGGTGGAGCATAAGAAGGCAAAAACCGCTCCCGGAGCCAAGCCGCGCATAAGGAGCGCAGCGGAAATGGGAATCGCTAAATAGGAGCAAAAAGGTGAGATTACACCGGCTAGAGCCATTCCGGCGATGACAAAAAATCCATGACCTGCGGCGTGATGCTGAAGAAAATTCTGTACCGGCCGCCAAGCGACTAGAAATGAGGAGATGATTAAGCCGAGGATCAATCCCGGGAGGATGGAAAGAGCAAGCCTTTCCATCTCCAAAATGACTCGGAAGGTGTATGTATCTTGAAATAGAATCCAGAATTCGAATAGCAATGAAAAATTTCCCTTCTTCGATTTATGCCTATTATCATAAAATACTAATGAAAGTGAATGTCAAAACCAAATTATTTCATGAATTGTAGAAAATTGTGCAACTCATGTAAACACTTTATATAAATTGCCTTATGCATGATTTCTTTATATTCAATATGAATTATTAATTGTGCTTTTTGAAATGGATTTTTAAATCGAGACATTAACAGATTTTGTTTATCATTTTTTATGAGTTTGATATAATATTAAATAAGAGAAAAACACCTCTGATAAACCTGAATTAATTATAGTACATAGAGTTACCGAGATGATAACCAAATCGTTAGAGGTTTCGGAGGAGTATTGGAAGAGAACGATCTTACCGGTTATCAGTCGGGAGCCGACAGGATGAGGGAAAGTGAAAACAGATACTTCTACGATGGAACAATCGAATGCGGTTCAGGCAGGGATCTGGCGGCATGAAGCGGAGACGGAAGCCAATAAACTTTCCGAAGAATTAGATCGGGAGTTATCGGACGAGGCGTTGATGCTTTTGTGTCAAAAAGGCAGGCAGGATGCGCTGGAAGAAATTTATCGGCGTTATTATCGGCCGGTTTTGCTCTTTATTCTTCGTCTTATCCAAAATCGGGAAATGGCCGAAGATCTCGTCCAAGAGACGTTTATTCGAGTTTATAACAATCGCAAATCCTGGCAGCCGAGATCCAAGTTTACTTCCTGGCTTTATCGCATCGCCAAGAATATTTGCATCGACGAGAAAAGACGTTATTGGAATCGGCTGGTATATGCGGATTCTCAATTCGGGAACAATTCGGAGAAGGGAAATTCTACTGTTTTGGATCGAGTGGAGGATAGTGCGGGAGATGCGCGAGACCATTTCGCTTTGAAGATCGATGAGGACGAGATAAAAAAAGCGATCAATCAACTCTCGCCGGAGCAGCGGGAAGTGATAATCCTGAATAAGTACCAGGGGATGTCTTATCATGAGATTGCCGAGATACTCGGCGCCACGCCGGAATCCATCAAGCAGAGAGCCTATCGCGCGCATTTAAAATTGCGACAGATTTTGTCGCCGTTATTGCAGGAATACGCCTGAAAGGAATGAGATTATTTTAGGGGATGAAATAAATAACGTATGGAGTCTTTTGAAATGAAGCAAGATCATTCATGCATGTTCAACCACGAATTGCTGGCGGCGTATGTCACCCGCAACGTGACCGCCGCCGAACGGGTGCAGGTGGAGAGACATCTTGCTGAATGTCCTTTGTGTCGAGCCGAAGTCAAGATACTGGAGCAAACATGGCTTTCTCTGGACGCATGGAAGGAAGATGTGGAGAATGCTCGACCGCGTCTGAACGATTTGCGCATTCGATTAAAAGCCGTTAAACAGAAGCCCACTCTACGCGACATTGTTCGCCGGAGACTCGAAACAATGGCGGCGCCGTTTCGTTTGCTGCCGGCCTCTCCCGCATTGGCTGTCATTATTACAGGCTTCGTCGCCTATGCAGGTTGGCAGTTTCGAGGGGATGCTGCGCCTTCATCCATTACCGATCAACCCTCCGTTGCAGCGAATTCTGAGGGAGCAATGGCCAGCGACCAAGTTGTTGTGGAAACTCAAGCGCCGTCTCCGGAGCCGAACAATCTGGTCACTGCGTGGGATTCGCTGGTGCAAAATTCCAATGAACGCTCCGAATCCGACTTCTTGATTCGGATGGCGACCGACGGAGTGAATTTCAACCGTTTAGTCAATTATCCAAGTAAAGACGTTTTCCCGACTTATCACGATCCCGCTCAAATTCATCCAGCGTCTATGCGCATGATGCGAGGAGAGTTTGTGAGGCTCGAATAGATAGAGGCGGCTGGTTTTTTCGCTTGTCAGAGTTCGATTCCCAAATCTTGAAAATGTTTCGCCGCGGCTTCCGCCCATCCTTGATTGGCGACGGGATTGGCCGGACTTGGGTGAGGGATGCGGCCGATTATGACGTCTAGGCGGTCAAGCGCACGCCGGGCGCTCGATTCGGCGAACCCTCCAATGCCGACCACCCATCTCGGTTGGTAGTAATGAACATATTGCCGCAGGGCATGATCGCACACATCGATCAGTGGATTCCGATCGCCTGCGCGCAATTTATCGGGAGTCAGGTTTTGCCCGCTCTCGTTAAAAAACGCCAATGGGCAGTAGTTGATTACGAAAAAACGTTGGAAGAAAACTTCGGGATTGAGAAACTGCTCTTGCGCCCATCCCCATAACCGCTTGCCGCTAATTTCCCGCCGAGTGTTTTTAAAGCCTAAGACTGGACGTTTGGGATGTTCACCGGGGGGGCGCCCGACCGGAGCATCAATTTTCAACCAATCTTGCACCATAACATAATCGCCGAATGGAACGCCGTTTTGAATCATCCCCCAGGGCCCCGGATTCATGCCGATCAAGAGGACGTCCCGTTTTCCTTGACCATAGAGGTTTATGTATTCGAAGTGGGATTTTTGCGCATAGTCCAGAGGATTGTAGACATGAGAGACGGGTGGGGAAAACTGCAGTTTATTTAAACATTTGACCAGTGATTTTGTGATATCAATAACTTCGTTTTGTTCAGCCATTATTTTACTTTCGTGATTTTTCTGGCATCATGAGATTAATCATTGTGATAAGTATTTTCATTCGGGTGCAATATTTCTTGCCCAAAATGAAAGAAGGGGATGCTCCGCTGCATTTTCCAATTTACTAATTGGGGTGAAGAACAAGATATTCCGCTTTTTCAAAAAGAGCGCGATTTTTGGAATTTTTCTCAATCCATTCTTTGAATTCATGGAGCACTGATTCCGCATGATTCATATGTTTTGTTTCTACGAGCGATTGTATCAGTTCCAAGTATCCTTTTTCCACGGAACCGAAAATAATCGGGAAAAAGTATTGCGCTGTGGAGGGAGGGCATAATGGATCCAATTCGGCCCGATAGAAATAAAGAGTGCGAAGCAAGACAAAGTTGGATTGATAAATAGGGAGAATCTGTTCAAACAACGGGACAAGAATATCGATAATGCGGCGTGCATGGCGCAATTGGAGAGGAAGATTTCGCCGCGCCTGGTTGACGATTTGTTTATCCAGTCTGTTAAGCGCTTTGAATACTTTATCTTCAGCGGGCGTCTGCTCTTCGGTGTAAGCGTCAATGATTCGGATATTGTCGCGTGTTTTATCCAATTCGTGCCATAATTCACTGAGCACTTTATCGAAGCCGCGTTGCTTTTTTCGATCGACATTCTCATCGTCGGGCATGTGATAGAGGGTGTCGGAGAGAGAGCGAAGTTCGCGAAGATGCTTTTCCAGAAGAATGTTGATTTTTTCGTGGGATATATCTCCCGATTGTTCATAATGATAGAAAAGATCCTGTACCAACTTACGAATGGCGTAGAATCCTTTAATGAAGCGAAGGCGTTGATAGTTGCGCCAGCTGGCTAAGAGATCATACGTGTTCGAGCTCATGCGATCGCCTCCATTTGTCTTTTTACAGCGTCATAGACTTGATCCGCCGAAAGAAGTTTCATGCAATAAGGATCTTTGTCGCATCGCGTCAGATAACATCCCAGGCAGTCGATTTCCCCCTGCAGAATCTCGCCTTGCTCGTAAAGTTCCAATTCCGCCGCCGAGGTGGGGCCGACCAGGCAGACGACGCGCTTTCCCAAACCCAGCGCCGCATGCAGGGCGAATGTATCGCCGGTGACGACGAGATCGCAGCGATTGAGGACGGCGATGAACTCGATGACGGAGGGCCTCAGTTCGGCGTCGATAAAGGGAACCGTCATGGCCTCCATGACTTCCCGGGCTCGATCGAAATCGGCGGGGCCGTAAAGAATAACCGGCCGAATGTTGAAATCCTGAAAGATGCGTTCTCCGAGTTTGACGAATCCATCGATGGTCCATTTTTTATGCTGCCAGCGCTCGCCGGCGCCGACGTTGAATCCAATCAAGGGATGCTTATCGTCGAGCTGATGCGCTTGCATAAAGGCTTCGGCCTTCTCCTCCATTTCAGGGAGGAGCGGGACGACGATGGGATGCTGTTTTTCAGGCGCTCCCAATATGCGCTGCATATGAGTTTGATATGTTTTCCGATTGGCTTTTTTGCAGTCGTCCCAGAGGCTCATTTCGAGCCATTCTTTTCCAGAGTCATCGAAAGCCAAAACGGAGCCGTCGGGATTTCTCCCGTATCCTTTGCGGAGGTCGGCTTGGATGCGCATGGCAAGAGAAACGGCTTCGGGCGCCAGATCGAAATTGACGCAGACGTGATAATGTTCGCTGTCGAGAATAGCCAGCGATTCTTCCGTAAAAGCGAGAGGGCGATCGATCATCGAATTGAATCGAATTAACGCAAAACTCTTCTGCCCGCAAATCCACGTGATGTGGGATTGAGGATATAAGTCTTTGATGGAGTGGAGCAGGGAAGTGGTTCGCATTACATCGCCCGCCGCGCCCAATTTAATGATTAAGACGCGTTGGACAATGGGATCGTAATACGGGCATCCGTCGCAAATCACGCCGTGATCCTTATGGGGTCGACAAGGCCGGTCTCCCTGATATTGACGGCAATCGGTAAAAACGTTCCTCAGCGCCGCGCACCCCCTTTCTGTTTTGATAAGAAAATCTGCGCTTGTTCCTGGACGGGGCCAAGTTTTTTGTTGCGCGATAATTCTTTGAGTATTTTTTCGCCTTCCGATTTGCTCCCGATTTGATAGAGAGCCATGCCCATTAGGAGTTTAGCTTGGGGCGCCGCTTCATTTTTTGGATTTTTCGCAATAAATCGCTGCATGGTATTGATGCAGCGGTCGAACTCGCCGCCATAGAAATCTGCGGAGCCTTGGTAGAAGAGCATGTTTGTGTAGGCTGATTTCACTTCCTGGCTTGTTTCTTCGTTCAAACCCTCCCAATGAAGAAGGCGATAGTACTGCTCTTCGGCTTGATCGAACAGGCCTCTGTCTCGTAATCCATTGGCATACATCAATACCAATTTGGGGTTGGAATCATTCATTTTGATCTGTTGTTCGATCAGCGCAAATTCCTGAACGCTGTTGAGCACATTTTTCAGCCGGGAGGCAAGAACGTATTTGCTCAGTGATTTATCGCGTATGCTCATCGACTTCAGTTCATGACCTTGGGGATCGAAAAAGAGAACGGTGGGGAACGAGATCACCCCATATTTCGATTCGGCGTCGGCCATGCCTTCGACATTGACTTGAACGGGAATGAAGTCGGGAAGATATTTTTTGATCAGAGGACTTTCCCAAACAAGAAAATCTTCTCGCTTGCGGGCGGGATTCTGGTAGTAGATATCATGGTAGAAGAAGGCGCAAACCGGTTTATTGGCGGATTTTGCCTCTTTCAGAGCTTTTTCTACGTCTTTCTGCCATGCTTGAGCGAATCCGCTCTGGGCAAGGCATAAAAGAATCCAAAACGGTAGTAAATAATTCCCTACTCGCTTCATAATGTATTCTCCCAAACCTTGGCTTCTCATATATGATCTCTTCTTTAATTGAATAGTATAGGCGTTAATTTGTACTGTCCGCAGGTCTCACGCATCGGTTCGAAGTGAAATCGAGGTTGAAGTGTCGGGGGCGGATTTTTCGGGGGCGTAGAAATCGATCAGGAGCAGGGTCACATCGTCTTCGAGAGGTTCGATGTCGAGGGGATGTTGGACGTATTCTTCTAAATCTTCAAGAATGCTCTCCAAGAGATCGTCGGGCGATACGTTTTTTGTTTTTTTCATGAGTGACAGCAGGCGTTCTATGCCGTACGGATTTTTGTCTTCGTTAAAAGCTTCTACGATTCCATCTGTGTATAATAAAAGGCGATCGCCCGGATTGATCATGATGGCGACTTGATCGTAGTCGGCTTCGTTCATGACGCCCAAAGGCAAACCGTGCGCCACGCCTAATTCCTCCAATTCTCCTGATTGACTGCGCAGCAGCAGCGGAGGTTGATGTCCGGCGGATGCGTATTGAAATCGATAGGTTTCGAGATCGAGGCATCCGAGAAACATGGTGATAAATTCGCCGCTTTGAAGCGTTTTTGACAAAATAATGTTCAACTGGGTCAGCAAATTCTGCGGCGAAAGTTGTTGATCGATGAGTGTATGAGCCATGGCTCGGGCGATGCCCATGATAAAAGCCGCCGGCGTGCCGTGGCCGGAGACATCGGCGATAAGGATGTAAAGTTTGTTAGGGGAAGGAGAAAGATAATCGTAATAATCTCCTCCAGCCCGACCATTGGGAATGTACACCGAACGGAATGTCATTCCTTCCCATTCGAAGGAGCGATCCGGCAGAAGTCTTTTTTGCAATTCGCCGACGATTTTTAATTCATCATCGATTCGAGCGTACGCTCGTCCCAATTCTTCCGATATCATGCGAAGCCGGTAGTTTTTTTCTTCGAGATCCTTGGTGCGTTCTGTGACTTTGGATTCGAGTTCCTTGTTCCAGCCTTCAATTTGCTGAATGTAGTTCTTTATTTCCTGGTTTCGCTTTTCGATAGTGGCGGCCATATTCTGAATTTCCTTGCCGAGCACTTCAAATTCGTCGCCGGTTCGAATGGCCATGTCAACATTGTAGTTTCCCTTTGCAATTTGCGAGACGGAATCAGCGAGAGCGCTCACGGGAGCGGTGATTCGTTTTGACAGATAATAGGCGATGACAAGAGCAACTAGCATCATGATCAGGCTGATGCCGATAATGGATCGATTTAATTGATCCAAGAAGTTATAGGCTCTTTTTAAAGAAGTAAGGATGATGTAAAGACCCCGCGAGGAGCCGTAGGTGGGCAGGGGATTGGCATAGGCCAGATAGGGTTCGTCGAACAGGTCGATTTCTTCCGCCTTGTACATTATCTCCTTGCGTTTTTCACGAGGCATGACGTCCCAGGCGTCGCTGAATTCGATGGTTTTCTCGATACCGAAAGTGGTTGCCACAAGGCGGTTATCGAGAATGAAGCCAACATGCAAAAGGCTGCCGCGCAGTAGATCCTTGGCCATACTTTGATCGACGGGGAATCCCAGAGAGATTGCGCCTAAAATATCCTGACCGTTCTGTTTGTTGATGATGGGGACGGAGGCGATGGCAAAGAGATTGTTGCGTTTCGCCGTTGAAATTTTAATATAGCCAATGCTTTCATGCCCCAGGAGGACGAGATCCAATTGCTGGCGCCAGGGGGTCAGAATTTCCTGGATGCTTTTCGAGTCTTGTATTGTTGTAGATTGATCGCCGGTTTTCATTGTAATGGAGCCGTCGATGACCCGGCCGGTTTTGTCAGTGATGACAATCAACTCTCTCCGTTTGGATCCGCCGGGAAGCCATTGAACAAGATAGGATTTTTCCTCGACGGCATTTTCCATTTGGGCGAGGGCGTTGCGCAGGGGATTGTGGTCGGCGAGAAGAAAAGCCTCGTTTTCAATGGATTGAATTTTGGAGCCCAATAGATTGTGAAATAATATTTTGAGTCCTTCGAATTTCTGAGTATGATCCTGGAGGAATCTTTGCGAAACTAAACTATTCACCTGAGATGTCGTAAAGTGAATCAACAGGACGTACAGAAGAATGAGCAAGATGTATATCTTTATCTGGAAAGGCAGTTTGATTCGAAGCATAGTGGAAAGGGTTGATGATTATTTTATCGAAGTCGATATATGGATAAACGAGAAGCGAATCTCTTTTTAGGATACATGATCAGATTGTTCTATCATACTTTTTAGATATTTGTAAGCGGCTTTTGATTTTGACTGTAAAAATCAAGGCAAAATAGAGCGAAATGATACATGATAAAACTGGATAAGGAAAAATTGCTTTGAATATTTTTACTCCAAATAACGGTTCCACAAAATGTGACAGCAGCGACAGCCGGAAGCATATTGTCTTTTTATTTCTGGCGAGCGCAATAGGAATTCTCTATATCTATCACAATCCTGCTCGATTTGATGCTTTGCGGATTAATTATTATGCGTTTCTTCTCATCTTAAAACCTTATACGTTTTACGCACATATCGCTGAATTTGTATGTATTACGATCCTTTGGCTCATAGGTCACGTTATAGGAACATTTTTTTTGCAATTCCTTACAAAGCAAAATACGGGCCATAAAATAACAAAAACGGTCCCTCTAGGATGGGGAATTCTCTCGTTTGTGATTTTTGGGTTGGCGTTGGCGCAATGCTTGAATCGAACGGCAATCGCGTTGATTCTCGCGGGGATTTTTGCATGCCTGGGCCCTGTTGTTTGGAAGAGGGGAGGATTTCGGCGAGAGAAAAGTCAAGAGAAATCATGGTTTGGTACGGCGCCGTGGGATGTGATTCTTGCGGGATTCCTGCTTATGATTCCTCTCGCGTTTGCGTTTTTTTGTTCTCTCATGCCTCCCACGCAATCGGATGGACTGCGTTATCATCTCAGCGTTCCCAAACTGTATTTAGAACATGGCGGTTTTTATTCGATCCCCAATATTGCGTTTTCGAATTTTCCCTTTTTGATTGAGTATTTATACGCGATTCCACTGGCTTTCGGTTTGGATTCGACTCCCAAAATGATTCATGCCTCGTTTTTTCTGTTGACGATTCGTTTGATTTATGACATGGGCAGGAGGATGGGGTGCGGGCGCAGCGGGATGTATGGGGCGCTTCTTTTTGCCAGCGTTCCCTTCGCTTCGATTTTCGCCTCCTGGTCGTTCATGGAAATGGGATTGACGCTCTATACATTGTTGACGCTGGCGCTGTGTTTAGACGCCATGGAGGAAGAAAAAAAAGGGGCGGGGGCGGCGTCGCGGCGATCCATTGTTGTATGCGGCATAAGCGGTGGATTTCTGTTGAGTTGCAAATATACGGCCTTGGCCCCGCTGTTTCTTTTTTTTCTGATGCTGGCTTGGCCTGGTTTATCGGTTTCCTGGAAAGGGGTGCAAAAAAAATTGATGCGAGCGATTTTATTTGGAATCGTCGTATTTCTTGTTGCATCGCCTTGGTTTATAAAAAATATCGTTTTGTGGGGAAATCCGGTTTATCCTTTTGCGGGAGGGATTTTTCCAACTCCGAATTGGAGTCGTTTCAACGACCTGTTTTTCCGGTTCCACGCTGGAATGAAGGGGCATTATAATGAGTTGATGTATTCGCCGGCTTGGGAGTGGATTCGGGATGCCGTCACCTTGCCGTTTCGCGTCACATTTTATCCGGGCGACAAAATTTGGCATCCCGACGACTTTGGATCCTGGCAGGTAGGGCCGGTTTGGTTGACGTTGACTCCCCTTCTTTTGTTATACCGATCATGGACGCCTCGAAAAGTCCTGCATCTTATCGCCGGCGTATTTCTTTATTTGGTTTGGGCGTACACGTATCGGGATTCGCGATTTCTACTTCCGGCTATGGCCGTCATGGCGCCTTTGTTCGCTGTAGTGGTTGAGGAAATGGTTCTGCATCGATCATGGACGAAGTGGTGTTTTATTGCTCCGGTGTTTTATTGCCTCATTTTTACATCGTCCGTGATTTTGCTGCCGACAAAAAACGCTCCATGGTGGGTGGTGAGTGGAACGATTTCGAAAGATTTCTATTTGGAGAATGTTTGCGATTTTACTCGCAATCCCAATCAGGCTTTTCGCTGGTTGAAAGAGAATACTCGCGCTGAGGAAACAGTGCTTTTACATGGAATCGAACATCCCTTCTATTGCCCCAACAAGTTTATCGGGGCCGATTGGTTCAATACGGATCCATTGATCGCCTGGTCGTGGGAGAGTCCAAGCGTCGAGGGGCTTCTCGAACAATTGAGAAAGGAAAAAATTCGCTACATTGTTTATTATTATGGGAAGATCAAACATCCCGGTCATTTCCAGTTTTATCGATTATTCCGTCTGCCGCCCGAAAAAGGATATAAGTTCTTGAAGGAATTTATGGAAAAGCAGTATTCGCGCATGCATTATCCGCTAGCTTATAAAGAATGGGAGTATCGCTTCATCCAAGAGATGAATGAGGAAGAGAAGAATTCAGAAAGCATCCAAGCTTTGGAAACCTTGTTGGATGGAGGCGTTTTGAAGGAGGTTTTTCGGTTTGGCCCCGAAAAAACCGCTGAGAACGGCCAAACAATTCAGAGCATCGGCGCAGACGACGGCATTGTGATTTACAAAATGTTAGAATCTTAAAGCGATAATAGGCGAATATTTACAGGAATGGCGGCGTTTTGATTTGAGATTCATCGAAAAAAAGAGTAAAATGTTCGAAAATAGAAACTTAATTGACGTTTGAGACGCCTGGAGTTACCTTCGTTATATACGGATCCAGGGAGAGAGTTTTTTATGAAATCGAAAATTGTTGCGGGTTCCGTCATCGCCTCGATTTTGATCATCGGTTTTTCTGTTGGATACATTGTTCATCGCATCCAGCGACAAAATCTGTTATCTGAGGCGCAGAGACTGTTCAATCAGGGTGATTATCAGGAACTTGTTGATAAATTGAAACCGTCGCTCCAAGATGATGCTCCTGCGGCGGACGAAAGAATCCTGGCGGCGGAATCTTATTATCGGATGCGGCGGTATGATGAAGCCCAGAAGGTGCTCGATCCTCTCATTCGCGCCGGTCAAGAAGACGCACGCGCCTTGGCCTTATCCGGTTGGTTGTGGGTGAAAGAAAAATCACCTCTGCAAGCGCAAGTTCGATTCGAAAAAGCCGCCAATATGGGATTGGAAGCGGAAGCCGAAGGCGGTTTGGGCGCAGTCTCGTTGTTGAAAAGTGAAAATTATCGCAGTAGTTTTTTGAATGTGGCTATATCGCATTTGAAGAAATCGATAACCCTCGATCCGAACAATCCTAAAGTTTATCTTGTTTTCGCCGAGCTGCGGCGAGTGCAGCATGAGTTTGACGAAGCAATCTCTCTAACCCAAAAAGCGATTCGACTGGCTCCTCATTGGTCGGAGCCTCACGGAATGCTCGGACGCATTTATTTATTGCAAGACAAGCATGAAGACGCCGAACAAGCCTTCAAAGAAAGCCAACGATGGGGAGGATCGGAGGAAGAGACAAAATATTACTTAGCCTTATCCGTTTATTATCAGGATCGAGTCGATGAAGCCTTGTCTTTGTTGGAGGAATTGATTCAAGACGGTCAAGAGATGGTCAAGGAGGCTTTAGTCGACGCCGCTAAAATCGCTTGGCTGATGGATGAAAAGAAGGCGATCGATTATCTGCAACGTGCGTGGGCGATGAAGCCCGATCCCCAAACCGGGCTGCAGTTGTTTGAGATTTATTCACGTTTAGACCGTCGTGAAGAGGGAGCGGCGTTGTTAAAGGAGTTGTTAACCGACTGGCCGTTTCTCTCGCTGGCGCAATTGGAGATGGGGCATATTCTGGTGAAGCAAAATGAGATAAACCGGGCTTATTCATCCTATCAGAATGTTCTCGAACAAGACGTACGTAACTTCTGGGCTAATTATAACTTAGGTTATCTTGTTCCTCAACGCAGCGATTTCAACCAGGCGCCTGATTTCTTTGAAGCCGCTGTAAGAGAATACGAGGATTTCTTTCCTGCTCAAGTCAATATGATACTGGGGAAGCTTGCCGTCGACCGCGTCATGGAATTAGAGGATCAAATCAATGATCTGTTAGAGCGATATCCCCAAAATTCGTACTTACTTTTATGCCGGGCTTTAGAACGTTTTGCGTCCGGAGATTCGGGAAGCGCTTTGGAGTATTTAGAGCGATCTTTGGGTGCAGGGCAGAATCAGGCTGTATCTTTTGTGATTCGCGGAGAAATATTACTGCGGCTTTTTCAGTTCGAGGATGCGCTAGCCAGTTTTGAGGAAGCGCATCGACTCGATGATGCGAATATCAGGGCTCTATTAGGAAAAGCGCACGCCTCCTATCGCTTAGGCGATTTTTCGGTTTCCGAAAATGTTTATGAGGAATTGTTCAACAAACTCTCTTCGCTGACGCTTGAGCAGCAAGTGGAAGTGCAGAATGGGCTTGCTTTGATTGCGTTGGAAAGAGGGGATTATCAAAAATCGATTGAGATATGGGATAAACTGGGACGAGACAACCAGGAACTTGCCCGCCAACTCAGCGCGGTCAATAAAGGTTTAATCGAGGAGGAAAATCCCAATCCGGCGGCCATTGAAGATTTGAAAACGGCGGCTATGTCGCGCAACGTTCTTCCAGAGACTTTTTACAATTTAGCCGTTTTTTATCTAACTTTGGGAAAAGATGCTTTGTCCTTGGATGCGTATGAGACTTTGACTCGGCGTTTTCCCGGTTATTTGCCCGGCCTTTATAATTTGGCGAATTTGTATGGGATCGAAGGGCGGAGAGGAGATGCGATCGCTTATTATGACCGGGCGGCCGCCGTCGCTCCTGATCGTGCGGATATTCTGAATAATCAGGCGGCTATATACGCTTTTACAGGGCAATACGAGAGGGCGGGGGAACGCCTGAATGAAGCGGAAGAGAACGATTCAAACTTTCCGGAAATCCGGTATAACAAAATTTTACTGGCGCTCACGGAGGGAGATGTCGAGGAGGCGCCGCGTTTGTTGTCGGAATTCGCCGGGGCTGGAGCGTCTTCGCCTCTAGTAGGAATGGCAAAAGGTTTAGTGCGCGCGGGGGAAGGACGTTGGGAAGAAGCGGAATCTGCCTTTTCTCAAGCGGCGCAAATCGATTCACAGAATGCCTTTACATATATAAACCAGGGAGTATCTTTGGCAAAGTTAGGGCGTTATCCGGAATCGCAGGCTGCTCTTCAAAAGGCGGTTCAATGCGATCCATCTTTAGGCGAAGCTCGCCGAGCGCTGGGTATTTTATATTGTCAGATGGGCCTGTTCGATCTGGCGGAAAAAGAATTGGAGAATGCTCTTCAACTTAATCCAAGTCAGGCGGATTTGGTCGAGATTTTAACGCAAATTAAAAAGTGGATGGAGGAGATAAAACCTTCGAATCCTTGACGTTCTTTTTGAGTTGAAGATATACTATTCTAAATGATGAAATTTATGCTGCTCTATATTGAATGTAAGCGGATGCCAAGCCTCCCATCCCAAGACTATTACCCTGCAGGTGAATAGAAATCATGGAAAATCAAGAAGATAAAACGGCGGTTGCCAATAGTGTCGAGCCAAACGATGGTTCTCCGACCCCGAATCAATATTCGCTTGAGACCGAGAGCGCTCAACGTCTTCAGGATGTGGATTACGCTACGGTGGAATTGGGAGCGGAGGATATGCTGGAATCGTTGGCCGAACAGGCCAATATGGAGATCATCCAGCTGCGTCAAAAACACTTATTGCCCGATGTCGTAAACTTAATGCCGGAGAAGATGGCCCGGCGTTATAATGCAATTGCGATTGATCGAGATGAAGACTCGATAACGATTGCCATTTCCGATCCCTTCAATCTGGATGCTCAAGACGCGATCAGTTTTTGTTTTCCCGGTTATCAATTGAAATGGGTTCTTTCGCGGGAAGACGAGATTACCATAGCGATTGAGCGGTATTATCGCGGCCAGCAAGCCATGGTTGAAGACATGTTGAATGAGATCAGCGAAGATCAGGCTTACGGCAAAGGCGATGAAAAAACGCTGAAGGAGATGTTGACGGATGACATCTCGTTAGACGATGAAGGGCCGATTTTACGTCTGGTGGACTTGGTCTTTGAGGAAGCGGTGCGTACGCGAGCTTCCGATATTCATTTCGAACCGTTTGAAGACAAATTTATCATTCGCTTCCGCATTGACGGCGTTCTCCATGAGATTCAATCCCCTAGCAAAAAGTTGCAAGGTCCGATTTTGTCTCGCCTGAAGTTGATGAGCGGCATGGACCTTTCCGAAAAACGAGTTCCCCAGGACGGCCGCATCCAGAGGGTGATTTTAGGCCGTCATTTCGACTTCCGCGTCTCGGCGCTTCCCGCTTTGCATGGCGAGAGCATCGTCACCCGTCTGTTGGAGCAGTCAGGCGTTCTGCTCGGTTTGGAGCAGATTGGGTTTTTAGAAGACAACGTTGAAAAGTTCAAGGATATGATTAAGCGTCCCAACGGCATCATTTTGATGACTGGTCCGACGGGATCCGGGAAGACGACTACGCTTTATTCCGCTCTCAATGTTATTAATAATGTCGATACGAAGATAGTCACCGTCGAGAACCCGGTGGAGTATCAGATTGAGGGGATCAATCAAGTTCAGATCAACGATGATATTGGATTGACATTTTCGTTGGCGCTTCGCTCCATTCTTCGCCAGGCGCCGAACGTTATTCTCGTCGGTGAAATCCGCGACTTGGAAACAGCGGAAATCGCGATCAGCGCAGCGATGACCGGGCATTTGGTCTTTTCGACGCTGCACACGAACGATGCTCCCAGCGCGAATACGCGTCTGGTGGAAATGGGGGTGAAACCCTTCCTGGTGGCCTCGGCGATCCAGGCTATCATCGCTCAGCGCCTCGTGCGAACGATTTGTAAGGAATGTAAAGAGCAGTATGAGCCTGATCCCCTGGTAATCAAAGATCTTGGATTCGATCCGGATGAATACAAAGGACAGGCGTTTTACCGGGGCAAAGGCTGCGAGAACTGCAACTATACGGGGTACAAGGGTCGAACCGCTATTCACGAGGTGATGGAAAACTCGGATGAAATACGAGATTTGGTATTGAATAACGCCACGTCCGACGCAATTCGCTCTTTGGCGCGAAAACAGGGCATGAGAACGCTTCGTGAGGATGGATGGCTGAAAGTTCTACGCGGTCAAACCACCATGGTTGAAGTCGCTCGCATCACGGCGGGAGATGAAATTTAATTTTAGTTAGTTATTGTAAAAATTGAAAGAAATAGAAAGGTATAATCATCGTGGTTAATTTGAAAATGGAGGATCTCCTCAAGATTGTCGTCGAGCGGGACGCTTCCGATTTGCACATTCGAGTTGGGCGACCGCCTGTTATTCGAATTGACGGCCGTTTGGAAGATTTGGGAAACGAGCCTTTGACGGCCGAAGATTCGGAATACTTGATGAACAGCATTTCTCCCGATATGCATCGTGAAGCGATTGCGGAAATCGGAAGCGCCGACTACGGCTATGCGTTTCAGAATCTGGCTCGTTTTCGCGTTTCCATCTTTCGAACTTATGGAAATTACGGGATGGTCATGCGTCTGATTCCATCCCGCATACTCTCTTTTGAAGATCTAGGCCTTCCCCTGGCCGCCACGAAGGAGTTGCTGCATCGTCCCCGCGGTCTGGTTTTGGTCGTCGGTCCGACCGGATCGGGCAAGACAACGACATTAGCCACGATGATCGATTACATCAACCGAAATCGGGACACGCATATCATCACAATCGAAGATCCGATTGAGTATTTTCATCCCCACAAAAAATCAATCGTTACGCATAGGGCTTTGCATGTCGATGTCACGTCGTTCGCGGCTGGTTTGCGCTCCGCTCTTCGCCAGGATCCAGACGTCATTCTGGTCGGTGAAATGCGCGACACCGAAACCATGCAGGCGGCCATCACTGCGGCGGAGACGGGGCATTTGGTCTTTGCCACTCTGCATACGAACAGTGCGGCGGCGACAATCAACCGAATTGTGGACGCCTTCCCGACGAATCAGCAGGAGCAGATTCGCATGCAGTTGTCTGTTACGCTCATCGCTTCCATTTCCCAGGCTTTGTTGGGTCGCGCCAGCGGGAAAGGGCGGGTCGCTGCTTATGAACTTATGTTCATGACCCCCGCTATAGCGAACTTGATTCGCGAGCGTCAGACCAACCGTATTCTTTCATCCATTCAGACGGGAGCAAAACTCGGGATGATTACGATGGATCAATTCCTTTATAACTTGTACACCAAGGGAACGATTACAGCGGAAGATTGCATCGAACGGTCTCATGAGCCTGAAGATATGCGCAAGAAGATTTTGTTCTCGTGACGTTAGATCATGAGTTTTCTTATTTGGATTACATACACTTTCATTCCGGCGAGGAATAATCAATGCTTGGATTAGGACGAAAGAAAAAGTCGAAAGACGCAACGGACGATCTTCAGAAGAAAAACACGGGTGACTCGGATGCCGCCATCATTTCAACGATGGATGAATCGTCTGCAGAAGGGGATGCCGGAGCGGGCGCCGCGGAAGCGGTTGCGGAGATTTCTCAAGAGGAGTCGGCGGCTCTTGTCGGCGATTCGAAAGGCGCTCCGATGATGCCTGACGAGGCGGGGCAGGCGGTTCGAGACGCCATGCTGGAGCAGGTAACCGAAGCTTCTGAAGAAACAACCAGTTATACGTCGGAAGAAGATTTGCTGGCGGTGTTGGCGGAACAAGTGGGGATGGAGCTGGTCAAAATCAATGACTATGAAATCGAGCAATCGATCGTTGATTTGGTGCCGCCCGATTTGGCTCGACAATATAAGGTCTTCCCGTTGGAGATTGATGAAGAGACCGATACAATCACCCTTGCGATTTCCGATCCCTTGAACGTCCAAACTCTAGACGATTTGCGCATCTGGTTGGATCACAATGTGCGCGGCGTCATCGCTTCGGAAGAAGAAATCGACAGCGTCATAGAAGAATTTTATGGATCCGGCGGCGAGTCCGTGGATGATGTTCTTCATGAGTTGGATTCGCAGGATTACAACATCGATTTCAAGGACAACAGTTTCGGGAACCTCGAAAAGATCGTGCATGAGGCTCCCATCGTCAAACTGGTGAACTTGATCCTTCTGCAGGCCATTAAGGATCGCGCCTCCGACTTGCACGTGGAGCCCTTTGAAAACACGCTGCGCATCCGCTATCGTGTGGACGGAATTCTCCACGAAACCGTCCCCCCGCCCTCGCACTTGACCGACGCGATCATTTCTCGCTTGAAGGTTATGTCCGGCCTGAACATCGCCGAGCGGCGTCTGCCTCAAGACGGCCGCGTGAAGTTGTCGATGTCGGATCGCAACGTTGAATTGCGCGTCTCGTCGCTTCCGACAGTTAACGGCGAGAGCGTAGTTATGCGCATCCTCGACAGCCAGATGATGGATATGGGGCTCGAGAACATCGGAATGCTTCCCGATGCGCTGGAAATGTTTGACAAAGTCATCAAACGGCCGAACGGCATCGTTCTCGTTACAGGGCCTACCGGCTGCGGCAAAACGACGACTTTATATGCCGCGCTCCGCCGAGTTTTCAGCCCCATGTTGAAAATGATTACGACGGAAAACCCGGTGGAATATCAAATGGACGGCGTCGTGCAGGTCAACATCAACCACTCCGTCGGTCTTACATTCGCCCGCTGTCTGCGCGCCATTCTGCGCCAGGACCCTGATATCATCATGGTGGGCGAGATACGCGACTTTGAGACGGCGCAGATGGCCATCGAATCGTCTCTGACCGGCCACTTGGTGCTTTCTACGCTTCACACAAACGATGCGCCTAGCACGCTGACTCGTTTGATCGATATGGACGTGGAGCCGTTCTTGATCACATCCGCCGTGACCGCCGTCGTAGCGCAGCGCCTGATTCGAAAAGTATGCCTGGATTGTAAAGAGCCTTACAAACCGGATCCGGCCTTGATTCGAGAAATAGGATTCGATCCCGCCGAAGTCGGAAACATCAACTTCTTCCACGGCCGAGGATGCGCCGAATGCAACTATACCGGCTATAAAGGTCGAATCGGAATTTTTGAATTGCTGTTGTTATCCGACGAAGTAAAAGAACAAGTGCTGAATCGCGATTCGAGCGCTGTCATCTTTCGTCAGGCGCGCAAGGACGGCATGCGCACCATGCGCGAGGATGGCTGGGAAAAAGTGCTGCAGGGACTCACTACGGTTGAGGAAGTTCTTTCCAGCACATCGCATTAAGCGCAGAAATAAGCATATATACAAAAAAAGAGCGCTCCTCGGGGCGCTTTTTTTGTTCAAAAATTTTGTTCAAAAATTGGAAGGAGTCATTGGATTGGACAATGACTCCTTCCTCACCCTTCGGGCGGCGCATCAATTTTGTGCATAACGCCTCCCTTTTGCATGTTTTCCTGAATGCGCTATTCAGGTTTTGGGTTGCATAGCAAGGTTTCACAACTCTTGGCTATGCGATTTTGGGGCGATAAACGTCGCCCTCGCGTTTTTTAAAGGAGGGAAATCCAGCTGGGTTATTTCCCATTTCTCCTTTATTAATATTGTTATCATCCGTGTTCGATAAAGTCAACAGGATTCTGTGGGAAAGTTGCGGAATATCGATGCAATGGAAACTGAACGCCAGCGTCGAATTGAATGCGGACTACGAAATGTTATTGCAGTTCAGGAGGGGGGATGGCGTCGCCTTGCAGTTGCGCAAGTTGTTCCTGCTTCGAATAGCATCCGTAAAATGAGGCGTTGCCGTCCAGCCAGAGATAGATTCGTCTCCATTCGTCATCGTTTAGAGATAAGTTCTTAGCATGGTTCTCATTTTTCAGAATCTCGAGCAACGGGCTGACATCGGACGGCATGCGCCCCGGATGCGTAACGATGGGCGTGATGCTTTGATTTCCCCATTCATACCACCGAACATACGGTTTTAAGTTTTCGTAGGATGCGGTGAATGTTCCCACGGTTTTACTGGTAAGATCCGGTCGATCTTCATGAGCGCCGTCATGGCAGCCAATGCAATGGCGATCGAGTATGGGTTGCATTAAGCGCGGGTAGCTCCATGGCAGCGTTCCATCCGGGCCCGGTTTGATTTTGGAAGGCTTTCGCTGAAACGCCATAGTCGGCTGAAGTCCAGAGGCGCGGCCGATCGGTTCGTGGCATCCAATGCAGCCGCGCCGCTCGCCCGGCTGGAGATACGTAAGGCTTCGCATTCCCTGCACAGCCTTGCCTTTTCCGTCGATCGCCTGAAATGCGAGAGGAACTCGAGCCGGCGCGCGGAAATAAGCCGAGCCGTCTTGTTCTACCGGGACCGAGCCAAGCAGCATCCGGGCTGATTCGGCGTTCGCGTATCCCAAACGCGGCTGATTGGCGACATGCGTCTCGCTTTTTGGAAGGATCTGGAAAATATGCAGAGAGCTGATAGGGCGAGAAGAGGACATAGGGAAATGGCTTTGATACAAGTTGCTCAAAAGAAATTCTCCTTCCATCCCCAAATCGGGATTCAGATTGGAGGGAAGGGAGGGCGGAACGGATCGTGGTCGAAGCGGGATGGGATACATGCTGGATAAGCCGTCCTCGCGATATAAAAGTTCCATGTTCCCAAATCGATCCAACAGATAAACGCCGGTGGTCGTATCTTTATCCACATGCGGCCCCATGCCGGGAAGCGGATCAAAACTGAATGCAGTCAAGAAATAATTTTCCGAAAGCGGCCAGGGGCTGTGGAAATAACTTTGGGGCCAGCCCGGCGCTTCGGGAAAGCATACTTCGGGCGTCAGAAATTCTAACGAGGAAAAGTCATCCTCCCCGTTTTGCGAATCCAACGCCGCTTGTTTGGGATCCAAAATCACCAACGATCCGCCGACATCGGCGTGATGCGCACCAGCGACAAAAATGATGCGATCCGATCCGGGAATCGCTCTGGGCTGATAGCAGGCATTGATGCGCATCGTGTAGTTGCCGAACAGGGACATGGGATTGCTGCCATCCGGATTGCATGACCATAGGCCATGAAAATTGGCGGCGGAGCGATCGACGTAATCCCAGCGCGTATAAACGATGCGCCCGTCCGGTAGAATGCTGGGATGCCATTCGTTGGTTTCATGGAAGGAAAGGGTGTGAATGTTTGAGCCGCCGGGCTTCATTCGATGAAGCGTGTAGGTCGGCAGGGGCTCCCATGGATTATGACAGCGGCCGAATCCGCCGCGCCGCGTCGACATGAAAACGATGTCTCCATTGGGAAGTTCGCAGGGATCGAAATCGTCGTATTGACCACCGGTTAAAGCGCGCAGATCGCTTCCATCCGAATTCACGGCATAAATGTGGAATCCTTTTCGATCGCTGGAATAATAATCGGGCTTCTGTTCGGCGCGTTCTGAGAAAGCGAAATAAAGAGTTTGGGCGTCAAAGGATAAAGAAAGCGTCGTGTAGTTTCCTCGAGGAAGGCGGCCCGCCGTCAGATCTCGAACATGAAAAGAAGTTCCAGGATGCTCCAACAAGAATACGCCGCCGCCCTCGATATCCGCGTAATCGTAATAATAGCCCAGATATTCATGGAGCATCTGACAGATAAATCGCTTTCGTTGAAGAAACGCCAGTTTAGTAGATGCGAATAAAGGATTTTTTAATGCAATGCTTCGATTTAGCCAGCGTATTTCCCGGTATAACGATAAGCGGCCGTTTGCATCGATTGAATCGAGATCATTTACTTTGTCTTCGAATTTTCGGTGATCTTCAAGCTCACGCGTTAAGTCGGGCGGTTCTTTCATTTCGAGCAAATCTTTGATGAGGCGGCGTCCTCGAAGAAAAACTTCGCGAATCGTCTCTGGATCTTCGGGAGAACGATTGAACCGCAGTTCCTGCATTTGCCAGTCGCTTTCGATGGCATCGGTAAAATGTTCGTCGTCATTCGCAAAAATAAGATTGGAATTATTGAGAAATTGAAACAATAAAATTGGAAATATATAGACGAAACCGTAGCGGATGCATTTTTTCCCATTCATGGCAGCCTCTCGATAAACATGATGCAGTTTTGAACTCAATCGCATTTAACCAATAATTCATATTAATCGATTGAGAATCCAATAGAAAGATGCTTTTGAGAAAAAGATGAAAAATGTCGTCCGTCTTAGAGGCGCAATGATCATTCATTATACAAAGTAAAAAATCGCGTGGATCTTTCGCTCTAAATACGGATGGAGAGCATCGAATGATATCTCTTTGTCCTATGTACATTGGATTGATTTCCATGGAGTGTTAAACTCATTCCAACTTTTCTCAGAATCGGTTCGCCGATTTGGGAGAGGCGTTGTTTTGGAATAGAATGACGGCAAGACATCTTGTATAGTAGATCCGTTTATTGAAACTTTTGGACAAAAGGCGGCTCAAATGGAATCGAATGAATTGATTCAGAACGTGTTTGCAGGCGGCGCGTTTACGGCTTTGGATTGGTGCATCGTTATCGGCTACGTCTCGATATCGATCTTTATCGGCATTTTCGCGAACCGCTTCATCAAAGGCGTGGCGGATTATGTCGTGGCGGGTCGAAATCTAGGAACCGCCTTGTCCGTCGCCACCATGACCGGGACGGAGATGGGATTGATTACGGTGATGTATTCGGCCCAAAAAGGGTTCACCGGCGGCTTTGCGGCGTTTCATATCGCTGTCATTGCATGCATCGTTACATTTATCGTCGGACTCACGGGCTTCATTGTCGTCCCCTTGCGAAAAACCCAAGCCATGACCATCCCCGAGTATTACGAGATGCGCTTCGGGCGTAGAACGCGCATTTTAGGAGGGATTCTGCTGGCGTTCGGAGGAATTCTGAACATGGGATTATTCTTGAAGATCGGTTCTCAATTCGTCGTCGGAGTGACGGGAATCGATCCTTCCGGCGGATTGCTGCCTTTAGTCATGATTTCGCTGATCATCCTGATTCTGTTTTATACTATCCTGGGCGGAATGGTATCCGTCGTGATCGCCGATTATATTCAATTCACCGTCTTGTCGATCGGTTTGCTATTAGTGGTGGGTATGAGTCTTTACCATTTTGGATGGGGCCACATGGTGGAAGTTGTTCAACAACATAAAGGGGATTCGGGCTTCGATCCTACGATCAAAGGAAGCGGCTTCGGCCCCGCTTACATGAGTTGGCAAGCCGTGTTGGGATTGGTCAGCTGCGCAATTTGGCCGACGGCCGTCACGCGCGCTTTATCGGCGCGAAATACGCAAGTGGTGAAGCGTCAATATATGCTATCCTCCATTTCGTTTTTAATACGCTTCCTGATCCCGTATTTTCTGGGAATCGCCGCATTCGTTTTTATTATGTCGTCGGGCGGCATTTTCAAGGAAGCCTTTTTCCCCGCGAACGGACAGGAAGGCCTCGACAATCTTTACGCCATGCCCATCTTTCTTTCTCATACGCTGCCGGCGGGGATTCTCGGTTTAGTTTCAGCCGCCATGATCGCCGCCTTCATGTCGACCCATGACAGTTATCTTCTCTGCTGGTCATCGGTCATCGTGCTCGACATCGTCAATCCTCTCCGGCAGGGCAAAGGATTGACCGATCGAGGGAAAGTGTTCTTGACTCGTTTTATCATGGTCTTGATCGGGATCTATATTGTGGTCTGGGGCCTTTGGTATGAAGGATCGGACGATATTTGGGAATACATGGGAATCACCGGCGCCATTTACTCCACTGGCGCGATCGCCGTTTTAAGTTTCGGCCTGTACTGGAAGCGAGCCAGCTCCACCGGGGCGACGCTTGCCCTGATCGCTGGATTCAGCGCAATTTTCGGATTAAGCAAAGTACGGGATCTCCTGAATTACGACGCCATTGAACAGGTCGTCGGATTCGAATTGACCGCGCCAGTCATGGGATTATTTACCTTAGGATTAAGCATTTTCGCCATGATTGCCGGCTCATTGCTCTGGCCCGATAAAGCGCCGGAGAATCAAACCATGAAGGAGGCGTCATAATGGAACCCTGGATGAGCATCTGGACCTATGTGTTTTTTATCAGCATTACAGCATTTGCTTTGATGAGCGTTTGGGTCGTCATTTTTGGAGGGATTGACGTCCTTAAAATGCTCAGCGAATTGAGAAAAACGGGATTGCCTGACCAACCGGTCGAAGAACCGGAATCATCCGAGTCTCAATGAAAACTAATGGAATCGCGGCGACGCTCCGTGTGATCGCTGCAAGGAGTTTTTGATGAAATCTGTGATACTCGCCGCCGGGCGAGGAACGCGCATGCGTCATCTAACGGACAATCAACCTAAACCGATGATCGATATCGGAAAAGAACTGATTCTTGAAAAAATCGTCTTTTCCATTCGCGATGCCGGGATATCCGAGTTCGTCGTGGTGACGGGATATCATGCCAACATCATTGAAAATTTTTTTGGAGACGGCCATTCGTTCGGCATCCAGATAACTTACGTCCGACAGAAAGTCTTAGACGGAACGGCCGGCGCAGTGCGAATCACGAGAGACTGTGTGAATGACAAACCTTTTTTGCTCAGTTTCGGCGACATCATCACAAATCCGGCCAATTATTCTCGAGTGATAGAAACGTTTCATCGAAACCCATCGGATGCTTTGCTCAGCGTCAACGAAATCGAAGATCCTTATAAAGGCGCCGCTGTTCATTTTGATCCGGAAACAAAACGGATCACTCAAATCATCGAGAAGCCTCCTAAAGGATCGTCAACAACCAAATGGAACAATTCCGGCATATTTGTTTTTACGCCGAGTCTGTTTGATTATATTGAACAGATCGAACTTTCTCCGCGCGGTGAATACGAACTGCCCGATGCGATTCGGTTGATGATCGAAGATAATAAGAGCGTGATGGCGATGCCTTTGAAGGGATTTTGGGGCGATATCGGAACGCCGGAGGATGTGGAGCAGTTGCGTTTTATGATCGAGAAGGATGAAAACATCCTCCAAAACGATACGCAAAATCGAACTTTACACTAAAGCAAAAAGAATATGAATGATCTTATAGAAAAGACGCACCAGGCTTTTTTTGATTATTTTGCAGAGAAGCCTTCCTTCCTGGTCCGTTCTCCCGGCCGAGTCAATCTATTGGGAGAGCACACCGACTATAACGGGCTGCCGGTTTTGCCCATGGCGATCGATCACAGCATCGTCATAGCGGGGTGCGCCCGAAACGACAATCAATTTCATGTCGTCGCGCATGATTTCAATGATGAAAACGTTACATTTAAACTTGGCGTCTCCATCCCCAAGCATCCGCAAGGCCATTGGGTGAATTATGTCAAAGCGGGGATCAAGGGTCTTTTGGATAAAATGGAAAGGAAAGACGTCCGCGCTTGCAAGGGATGCGATTTGTATATGATGGGCGACATCCCTTACGGATCCGGGCTTTCCTCTTCATCGGCTTTGGTCGTCGCTTCTGCGCTTTGTTTTTTGCAGGCCAATTATATTCCATTTCACCGTTCGCCGTTGGCCGTATGGATGGCGGAAGCAGAATATTATGTAGGTACGCGGGGCGGAGGGATGGATCAAGCGACATGTCTTCTAGGGGAATCGGATCATTTGCTCAAACTTGATTTTTTCCCCTTGCGCGCAACCCAGATTCCCTGGGATCCAAACTACTCGGTTGTCATCTGCGACAGCGGCGTCCGAGCCCAAAAATCGGAAAATGCTTTGCAGGCCTATAATTTTCGATCAGCGGAATGCCGATTGGGGAAATTGTTGATCGACAGTTTCCTGAAGCGCTCCGGACAATCGTTTTCATGGGAGCGCCTCGGCGATTTGTTGCAAAAGCCGCACAATTATACGTATTCTGATTTGGATGAACTGGCGCGGCGATCGCTCAAGGAGGTTTATTCTTTTGACGAGTTGATTTCCGAATTGGGCGATAAAAAAGCCGCCGTTAAAATTTTAAAGGATTGTTCGATTGGGCCCGCTTCAACGTATTCGAAACTGGAATTTTCCTGCGGGAAGCGGTTTCGCCATATCATTTCAGACGGCTGGCGGGTGGAGCAAAGCCGTGAATCTCTCATGAACCAGGATATGAAAAAATTCGGCGAATGCATGCTGAAAGGGCATCAAAGCGCTCGCGACGATTTCGCCATCTCATGCAAGGAACTAAACGATCTGGTCGAGAGCGCCATGGAAAGCGGCTCGTTGGGATCTCGACTCACGGGCGCGGGCTTTGGCGGGTGCACCATCAATCTTGTACCTAAAAAGAAGGTCAATAATTTTGTCAAAAAAATGGAATCGACTTACTATCGAGATCGCGCTGCGAGTCAAGATCCTAGAATCCTTATTACACAACCTTCGAACGGCGCGGAAATTTTGATTTGCAGTCAGTTTGATTGATAACGATATTGAAAGCGTCCATTCGGCGCCGCATCGCCGTTCACAATCCAATCCAGCGGATCGAATTCCTGCATATTGTCAGACCACTTGAATCGTAGATCCAGATCCGTACAACCGGCGCGGATTTCCAGCATCTCTCGAGGGATTCGGATCGCCATTTCGCGTCCGTCGCAATCATAATTGAGGAAACCGATCGTTTTCCAATTTCCAGCCTGATATTTTTTGAGCGCCAGCGGCGAGTCTCTCTCGCTGCTAACAGGCTGTACCAAATAACGCCAGCCTTCCCAGCAAGTTGGTTCGGGATTTCCTATTTGAAGGAACAGCATCATCCAGTTCGTTCCGATTTTAGGCGAAATGGGAAGAACGGTTTGCGCATAAAAGTACAGGAATTCATCGTCGCGGGCGACTTTCATGACTTTAAAATCGTTTCTTCCCGTGGTGTTCCTATAAAAAAGATCGCCGTATCCTGGATGATGACGGGGAAAAACGTCGCCTACATCATCTCGATATTCCGGCTGCACATCCTTCCACGCTTCGAAATGATTGAGAGGAATCGTTCGGGGAGAAGAGGCTTTGGGAAGATTTCGCACTCCCTTGAATCGCCGGACGCCGTCCACCATTTGATAATAATAGTTGTCTTTATATCCGCCTTTCATCGGTTCGATGTCTCGATTGAACTCCATACTGTACAAATCGACAAAGTAGGAATCGCCCGGATTCAAGTCTTTTCCGGCTAGTTTCATGGGCTTGTCAGTCAGGAAGCGCATGGCGATCCATTCGTTCCATTGGGTGATGAAAATAAACTCCGGATCCACTTCAAGCGCGCGCCTCCATTGTTCGTTGAAGCACAATCCTTTCTCGCTTTGGTACTGTCCCGGCGGCGGCTGGACACCGTCATGGAAACTCTTTCCCAAGCCCAGACCGTCGTTGTGATTCAAGGGATGCTGCGCCGTCTCAACTACCATTTGCTCGATTTGGTCCGGATTATCGCGCCACCCGCCTTGTTGGGGATAGTGCTCCAGCCAAGGCCATTTATCTTGCCCCGGCTGCCAGGCCCACGAGCGCCGAATTGTAAAGAATTCCCGCTGCTCATCCGTCAATTCTTCTTCTTTGGCCAGGATGATCGGCTTTCCTTTCCAATGAAACCACAACTCTTTATATATTCCTTTGGCATAAAGATTTTCGTAGATCGATTGGACGGTTTGACCGGAGCTCGAATTGGTCAAAAAAGCTATTTGCGGAGTTCGCCCGCCTTGATTGCGAATGTCTCGATAGATTTGGCACAAGGTTAGATAAATGCGCGTGTAGGGGACGGCATTGGTGACATCGAAGAAAATGACGTCGACTCCCGCATCGGCCAACATTTGTGCATTTTTACGGATGACCCATTCATCATCTGATAAATAATATCCATAGAGAGGCTCCGACCAATGATGGAATACGTGTTCCGGCCCCCAGTTTGGATTCAAAGGATCTTCCGCCAATATTTTCGTAATATCGTAAAGTTGAGTTGTGTGCTGACCGTGCCAGATATAGTAAAAGACTCCTACAAACTTTCCGGCGCGAGCGTCGCCTGTGAGGTTATGTTCAGCGACCGGTCTGCCTAAATCATCGACGGCGGCCCATGTATCGCTGAATGTATCCCAAAGAGCGTTTCTCTCCGCGCCGGATGGATTCAACGAATCCGTTTGCGTGAATCCGCTCTTCAAAAAAGCGAAAAGAAGGAGCGCCGCCGCCGGAAAAATATGTCGAAGAAATAGTCTAGTCATTATAAGTTCTCGTTACGCCTGAATTGGTCGTCTACCAGCCTTGGGATGCAAATTGATAACGGCCGGATTCTATGCGGCAGACGGCGCGGCCGTTGTCTGTTTTGAGGAAGGCGACGCCTGGCGCATCGGTAATGGATTTCCCGCTTTCCGTCGGTTGGGCGTCCTCTTTAGCAGGAATAAAGACCGTGGCTGTCGTGTTGGCGGGAATTTCGATCTTCCAAACGAATCGGCCGTCTTCGATTTTCCAATCGCTGACAATGTCTCCATGCATCGAATCATAATGGGCCTGGCAGGATGTCAAATCTCCGACAGGATGGGGGCGCATGATGATATGCTTGAAGGCGGGCTCGTTAGGATCCGCCTGAATCCCTGCCAGATATTCGGTCATCCAAATATTGAGATCACCGACTAACATGACATGGTTGCCCGAATTCATGGCTGGATCGGCGGTATCTCCATTCCAAAGTTCCCAGACTGTCGTCGCGCCTTTTTCAATCATATAACCCCAACTGGGATACGTCTTTTGCGATGCGATCGTGTAAGCGACGTCCGCACGGCCGTTGTCGGATAAGACGCGCATGAGCCATTGTCCGCCGATTAAGCCCGTACCAATATGTTCATCGGTTTCATTCACGATCTTATCGATCAAATGATTGAAGACTTTCTGTTTGTATGGTTCGGGAACCATGCCGAAAGAGAGAGGAAGCACATACGAGGTTTGCGAACCGTTATCGTATTGGCATTTTTCTTCATCGAAGAATTTTTCATTGAAAGCCTGCCGGATCTGTTGCGCTTTGCTCTCAAATCGCCGGGCGTCATCTTTTTTGCCCAGAATCGAGGCGTATTGCGACATCAGGCGTAGATTCTTATAAAAATACGTTGTTCCCAAGACAGCCTTGGCGGTTTTACGATTGGGATCCTGGGAATGAATCAATTCGGGGGATTCGGGTGGAACGCACCAGTCGCCATAGGTATCCCGCGGCATGATGTCGTCTTCCAGAAACCGGCTCATGTAATCGATCCACTGTTTCATGCCGGGGTAGTGCTTTTCTAAAACGCGTACGTCGCCATACTGCGTATATAAACTGCTTGGGGTGATGGTGAAGGCGCTTGGCCACGTTACATCATCGGGGAACATCGGCCAATACGACGGCGCAACGCTGGGCACGGAGCCATTGTCTTTTTGAGCGTCATCGATATCGGTCATCCACTTGGCGTAAAGCGGAGCGATGTTGAAGAGATAGGCTTCGCCTTTGGATTCCGCCGCTCGGTCGCCGAGCCAGGCCTGGCGCTCGTCGCGCTGGGGGCAGTCCGTCGGAAAACTGCGGTAGTTGCCCCTCACCCCCCAATAGATGTTTTGGCGAATTTGATTGAGGAGCGGATTCGAGCAAAGGAAGGCGCCGGCCGGTTCGACGTCGTCATGAACAACGCGCCCTTCCAGAGAAGAGAGAGTCGGCTCTCCGGGAAATCCCGTCATTTCGACATATCGGAAACCGTGGTAAGTAAAACGAGGTTCATAAATTTCCAGCCCGTTTCCTTTTAGGGTATAGATATCAGTGACTTTGGCCGAACGGATATTGTCTAAATAAAGCGTTCCATCCTCTTTGAGCAACTCCGCATGACGAAGTTTTACGGACGTTCCTTTCGGGCCTTTGACTTTCAAGCGACACCATCCCACCATGTTTTGGCCCATGTCAAAAATGTACATGCCCGGTTTGGGATTGGAGAGCCCTACGGGTCGAAGAGTTTCTGTGACGCGGATAGGCGGCGTCATCGGCGCTCGCAGGACGCCCTCGGGCGCTGCAACCGTTTCTACGGAACGCCAGTCGGTTTCGTCGAAACCGATTTCGCTCCAACCGGGCATTTCCATGCGCGCATCGTATTCTTCGCCGTCATATTCATTATTGGCGCGAATGGGGCCTTTCGTCGTGATCTTCCAGTCTTCGCCGCTCATGACGACATGGCTTGAACCGTCTTCATACTCGATGTGCATTTGCAACAGTAATTTGGGGAAACCATAGGTTTTTGTGAATGTAGGGATTTCTATGCGGGGGGCGTAATAGCGACCGTTTCCCAAAATAACGCCAAGAGCGTTTTCCCCTTCTTTGAGAAGATCGGTTACATCGAAAGTTTCATAAAAAACACGGTCTTCGTATTCCGTGAGTCCCGGTTCTAGAACATGATCGCCCGCTTTTTGACCGTTGATCTGCAATTCGAACAATCCTAAACCGCAAATATAGGCGAATGCTTTACGCACTTTTTTCGGTAGCGTGAATTCTTTGCGAAGATGCCGGGCGGGCAGGCGTCTTTGAAGCGCCTCGACATTGGGGCCTTGGATTTCACCCCACGGATTGATGCCGTATTCGCCGAAAGCGTTGGCTTTCTCCCATTGAGAATCGTCAAAATCGGCTTGAAGCCATTGAGAATTTTCCGTATCCGACGCTTTCCAGTTGGAATCGGTAGAAATGATTTGCGACTTGCCGTCTTTGAATTCGAGTCGAATGCATCCGATCAGCCCCGCCGGGTTGGCAGACGCTCCTGCATTTTTTGCTTCTACGCAGACGAGGTTGTCTCCGCTTTTCAGGACGTCTTTCAGATCGAATTGATTCAGTTGTTTGAAGTTGCCTCCTTTTCCCATCTCCCGGCCATTCATCCATAAGGTGAAAGAATTGTCGGCCGTGAACATGCCTTGAGCGGAGCGTAGCTTTTCGACGGAATCCAGATGAACAACACGGCGAAAATACGCGTTTCCCACTGGCGCTGATTCAGCGGGATTCCCGGCCGAAAGCCAAATCCAATGGGCTTGTTGAATGTCGTTTGGCTGTTCAAGGTTTTCTTCCGAGTTCTCTTGATCCAGGCCGATCCATTCCGCTTTCCAATCCGAAGGATTTAAAAGCCCCATGCTCCAATAAGCGGATTCGCTCCAATCCGAAGGCTGTCCCTCTTTATCCCAGACGCGAACTTTCCAATAACATTCCATTCTCGATTGCATGGGGGCGCCATTATAAACTAAATGAATGGATTGATTGGAATCAACTTTCCCCGAATCCCATAGATCGCCTTGGTTGTCATTCAGAAGATCGATGTCGCCGGCGACCAGGACGTGGTAAGCGGTTTGCTTTTGTCCTCGTTGATCGGATTCCATCTTCCAACTCAGCCGCGGCGCAGTTTCATTAATTCCAACGGGATTTTTCAAATATTCGCAGCGTAAATCAGAAACAGTCATGGATGCTGCATGCGACGCCGCTCCTATGCAGCTGATCACGAGAATGGCGGATAAAAAGCGATAAT
Source organism: Candidatus Omnitrophota bacterium (assembly GCA_016934335.1). Lineage (GTDB taxonomy): Bacteria > Hinthialibacterota > Hinthialibacteria > Hinthialibacterales > Hinthialibacteraceae > JAFGTC01. Next base: position 74,867 of record JAFGTC010000267.1, read on the forward strand.
GGATGCTAGGCATGATTCCGGCTCCTTCTAGGATTTTGTTTCATATTAAGATTTGCTTGGGCGGGCTCAAAGAGAAGCGCAGTCCTTTATTTCTATTTGAACAATCTTTATGGATGGCTGAGCAATTGAGAAAATCGCTGTTTGGCTTCCATCCAGGATTCTGGATTCTGAGGTTCATATTGCTGCAGTTCGCAGGAGGCGCGCACAACAGATCGAATTTCCTCCAACGATCCAATTTCGCCGGACGTACGAGCTTGCACGAGCACATTGCCCAAAACCGTCGCTTCGATAGGGCCTGTCACGACCGGCTTGTTACAGGCGTCGGCGGTGAACTGGTTCAACAATTGGTTCTGAGTGCCGCCTCCAACGATGTGTATGACTTCAATTTCGAAGCCAGTCAATTTTTCGACGGACTGAATCACTTCGTTGTATTTCAGCGCTAAACTCTCGAGAGCGCAGCGTATGAATTGACCTTCCGTCTCCGGCGTAGGCTGATGGGTTTCCCGGCAGAATCCCGACATGGCTTCCGTCATATCGGCGGGATTCAAAAAGCGTTGATCGTCGGGATTGAGCAGCGATCGAAAGGCCGGCTCTCGCTCTGCGCGTTGAATCAGTTCATCATATCCCATGCAATTTCCCCGCTGCTCGAACGCCAATTTACAGCGCTGAACCAGCCAGAGCCCCATGATGTTTTTCAATAAGCGATATGTGTCGTCAACGCCGCCTTCGTTGGTGAAATTCAAGTTTAATACATCTTTATTAAGATTGGCGGCGTTGATTTCAGCGCCGACCAGCGACCAGGTGCCCGAACTGATATACGCCCAGACCGGCTGTCCCGTTTTCTGGGTAGGGACGGCGGCGACGGCTGAACCAGTATCATGGGCGGCCGGCGCGACGACGTCTATGCGTCCCAGGCCGGTTTCTGCAGCGATCTCGCCGAGCAGCGATCCAACTTTCGCGCCCGGCGGAACGATTTCAGGGAATATGTGAGTCGGGATTTCGAATTGCTTCAAGAGGTCATAGGCCCAATTCTTTTTGGTTGGATGCAGGCATTGCGAAGTTGTCGCTTCCGTGAATTCGCTTACTTTCGCGCCGGATAGACACCAATGGAAAAAATCAGGCATCATCAGCAGGCTGTCTGCGACGGTATAAATCTCGGGCGTATTCTGCTGCGCCGCCAACAATTGATATAAGGTGTTGAGCTCCAAAAATTGCAGACCGGTCTCGGCGAAAATATCCTCTCGAGAAACGCGTTGAAACGCTTTATTCATCATGCCGCGGGTTCGGGCGTCTCGATAATGGAAAGGCTGCCCTATGATTTCGTTGTTTTGGGAAAGCAAGACATAATCGACGCCCCATGTGTCAACGCCCACCGAGGAGATGTCCCGGCCGTATTTTTGAGCGGCGCTTGCAAGGCCTTTTTTGATTTCCGACCATAATCCCAATACATCCCAGCGCAATGTTCCGCCTATTTGAACGGGGCCGTTAGGGAAGCGGCGCAGTTCTTCCAGGATGATTTTTTCGCCGTCAAAAAGCCCGGCCATAACCCGGCCGCTTTCCGCTCCAAGATCGACTCCCAGGTAGCATCGATTCGACATGACTTTACTTTCTCCCATAGAACATTTTCTTTGCTGTAGACAAAGCCTAAGAGCCAGTTAATGAAAGGCTCTTAGGCGGATTGCGTCCAAAAACGTCGCGAGGTGGTCAGGATGGATTATTGTGATTCATCCACAAGGGCGTAAAAACAAACCAAACGATGGTAGAAAGCAGCATGAGCCATTTCACCATATTGAGGGACATCATTCCTCCACAATAGATCATGGAGGGAGCGATCGTTCCAATTAAAGCGAGCATTGAGATTATTTTAAAGAGTGTTTTCATGACATCACGCTCCTTCTACAGCCATGCTGGGATGCATTTTGGATTGGTACAACTTACTTAAAACAATGTAGAGAATAGAGGCGGCGAACCAGCCGGGCAGACTGACGAAGAATATTTCCACTCCGACGTAAAGATTCAAGAACAGGCAAAATCCAAGAGTGAGAAAATAGGTCAAACCGGCGGCCCAATTGAAGGATGATCGGCTTAGTTCGGCGTAATAGCTCGCCAATCCAAATTTTCGAATCAGCCAGAAATCCACGAATATAACCGCGCCCATGGGCATCAGGATCATTCCATAAATGGCGACAAAGTCGAGCAATTTCATGGCAATGGCGGGAAACATGCCCGCAACCGTGGCGATCAGCCCTGTTACTAATGTGACCTTGAAACGAGACGCTTTCGGAATAATGGCTTGAAACGCCAAACCGGCTCGGTAAATGGTCGGATTGGCCGTAGTCCATCCGGCGATGATGACGCAGATAAGACCTGCGATGCCGGCGGCGTCGTATGCCAGGGGGCCCGGGAGGACGTCCGTGTTGGACGGATCGCGGAACAGCTGCAGCGCGTAGAGAAGGGAAGCGGAAATCCAGGCGAAATAATGACCGACGTACATTCCCGAACCCGATGCGACGGCATACCAGGATTTTTTCGCGAATCGAAGTACGCTCAGATCCGACATCCCGATATGCATGGCCATATTGCAGAACCATGCGAAGAAAGTAACATGCCAGAATGTAAATTTGGTCTGGCCGGTAAGAGGATCGCCGCCTTTCCAGATTACTTCATTGGCTTTTGACCAAAAGTCGCCGAACGAAGTTACGCCCAGCTGGGGCAGAGCGACAAAACCGAATGCTAAAAAGACCAAGACCATCCAAGGCGATGCAATGTTGGCGAATTTGGCGACGCTTTCATACCCGTAAGCGGCGACAATCGCAATGACGCTGCCTACGAGTAAAACGGTGAGTACCCATCCGATGCTGTTGGGATACAAATCGTTGAGACCAGGCATGGATATGTCGAATCCGATGCCCACGGCCGTCGCTGAGACGGTGACCATGGCGCCGGCCAAAAAGCAAAACATGATTCCATTGGCCAGGTTATAAATGATTACCAGGTTGCGTCCGCAGATTTTTTCCAGTTGGTAGTAAAGGGTAAGCCGGGCGCGCGTTGCGATGGGAGCGGTCATAAAAACCCAACTCATCACAGCCAGGAAATTGCCCAACAATAAACCGACGATCAAGTCGAAAGCGCTGACGCCCGAGGCCACAAAGAGCGGCCCAATCATTATTTCCGTTCCGGCGCAGTGTTCTCCCGCATACATCCCAATAAAACTTTTGAATCCGAGCAGGGATTTTTGAGGAACCGGTTCCCGTTCATATTCGCCGCCCGTCTGCTGCGCCTCGATCGGCTCCTGATTTTGAGTCGATTCCATGTTTTCGCTCATAAGATTTTCTCACCTCGCTGATAGAACATCGTTTTCGTATTTCTTCACTTCATCAATCCAAGCCCGGTCGGCGGGAACATTGGACTTGAGGCAATAATAATTCCACACCGCACCATACGGCAGTGTTTTCAACTCTTCCAGCATGGCCAGTCGCGAGGTGAAATCGCCTTCGTTTTCCAAACGGCGCAGCAGATCGGTAGGCTCCAGCAAAGCCATCAGCAGCGCTTTGATCATACAGCGCGTTCCGATGATCCAAGCTGCGATGCGGTTGATGCTGGCGTCGAAATAATCCAAGCCGATGTGAACGCGCTCCAGAAGATCGCCGCGCACCAACTCCTGAGCCAGCGCCTCCAATTCATCCGAAAGTATCACCACGTGATCGCTGTCCCAGCGAATGCCGCGGCTGACATGCAGTAAAATCTCGTCCAGCCACATCATGACCGCGGATATTTTTTCTGAAATCATTTCGGTCGGATGGAAATGACCGGTGTCCAAACAAAGCAGTTTTTTATTTTTGATGGCGTATCCCATATAAAATTCATGAGATCCAACTACATAACTTTCCGAGCCGATGCCGAACAGCTTCGATTCGACGGAATCCAGATTATATAGGGGATCGATGTCTTCGGCGAAAATCGCATTCAGCGATTCGGCCAATCGCCGCCGGGGCGCTGTACGATCGATGGGGACGTCTTTATAACCATCCGGAATCCAAACATTGGTAATGCAGGGAGTACCCAGGGCCTCGCCGATCGCGGCCCCGATTCGGCGGCATAAGACGCCGTGCTCGATCCAAAACTTTCGAATCGCTTTATCGGGGTGCGCCAGCGTGAAGCCGTCATCCGCCTTGGGATGGGAAAAGAAGGTGGGATTGAAGTCAATGCCCATCTGATTCTGTTTCGCCCAATCGATCCAATTTTGGAAATGCTCCGGCTCCAACTCGTTGCGATCCGCCTTGATTTCGCCGGTTTCCGCATAGCACGCGTGCAGATTCAAGCGATGGCGCCCGGGGATCAGAGACAACGCTTTATCCAGATCCATGCGCAGCTCGTCAGGCGTTCGCGCTTTGCCAGGATAGCAGCCGGTCACTGCCAAGCCGCCTCCCAGTTCCTCGCCCGCATTCTCAAATCCGCCTACATCGTCGCCCTGCCAGCAGTGCAGTGATATAGCGATTCCCGCCAATCGTTCGATGGCTCGATTGACATCAACGCCGATCTCAGCGTATTGTTCTTGAGCGATTTTATAGTTCGCTTCGATTGTTTGGGTATGATTCGACATGATTACTTCCCATTCGATTAGACTTTTTTGGTATTGCTCAATCAATTCAATCGCGTGTAAATAAAGCGGCTTAGCCGAAAATTAGCACGTTATTACCAATAGATCGAGGCCTATACAGGATAGATTGGGCGCGCCGATTCTTAAAGGAAGGGCGAAGTATGTCTGGCATCTTTTTCCTGAATCCATTTTCCTAATCGGATGACCTGGTCGATGCTTCCTTCCGGAGAAAGGATGTCGCCGATGTTCAGAATCATGCGACCTTGGCTTGCTTGCTCTATGGTTTCGGCCCACTGGAAAATTTCCTCGTCGGGGCGATGAGTCATGAACAGAGATGATGGAATGCCGCAGTACGCATAAAGGCGGCTTCCCAAAAAATGGCTCAATCGATCTACGCCATAGTTGCTCATGGGCGCAGGCGTGCATCCATCCAGCAAATCGATTTCTGTTTGAGGAAAAAGGGGGAGCAGGCCGCGGATGTTACCATCAACATGAGTGGATGCTATTTTTCCGGCTTTGTGAAGAATCGAGCATGCTTCCTGATAAATCGGCATGCAATATTTTTTGAAAAGCGGTGGAGCGATCAGGTGTTCATCCGCATGGTCGCTGATGATGACGATGCGGGCATGCGTTTCGGCGGCGGCTCGAATGGTTTCCAAAAACGGCTCTCTTAAGCCGTCGAGAAAATGTTCAACGGCTTGCGTCTCGTCATGCAGAGCATAGATCCCCTTAAAGAGACCCATGGCATCGTGAATAAACGCACCGAAAGGAGAACGGCCGACGGGGATGTCGACTACTCCGAAATCGCCTAACGCATCCAAGGCTTTCTGGATTCGATCTCCCCGAACCAAGGAAAAGGTGTGTTGAGCCGCCCAACGTAGTATATCCAGGTCGTGAATCGTTTTGGCGAAATGTTCGGTAATGCAAAAACTGCCGTCCGCCGCTTGGGTTCGAATCTGGCGCAGCTCGCCCAACGGCGTTGACAGGCGGGTGATTTCCAAGCGGCCTTCGAGGCGCACTGTTTGTTGGCAGCCGTCTCTTTCCAGATCGCGCCATTCATATAGATGGATGGGGCATCCCCAGTTAAAACGGCGATAAAAATCCAAAAGCGTCCAATCGTGAAACAGAGCGGGCATGTCGCGGCTGCCTTGATGAAAAGGATCTTCGTCATAAATAATCTGCCCCGGTTCGTATCTCTGCGGTTCGCCGATCGGCGTCCGTCTTGCTTTATACCAATCCGTAATATCGGGGAAAAACAAAATGCGCCCTTGATGCTTTCCATTCAGCCATTGAAAAAAACGCTCTCGTAAAGTCGGCATGATCCGTTAGGAATTATTTTTTTTCTGATTTTTCAAGGTCTTGATTGACTTGCTTAATGAATGTCGGGATATGAAACATGCGATTCGTCTTGCGCGATCTTTCCGCTGCAAAAACGATAAGATGACTCTCGCAGGATTGCTTGGCGGAGGCGATGACTTGATCGGGCCGCCCGCGGCGGACGAGATCGATGAAATCATGAATCATCAATGTATCCCCTCCGCCGTGGAGGTCGTCGGGACCGCCGGTGTGGATAATTTCCTGACGGCCGTCGTCATAATAGTTCACTTCCAACTCGCGCTTTTCCAGGAAGCCTCGAATCGTCGCCTGGCTGCAGGAAATTCGCAGCGTACGCACATTATCATGCGAATGCCCATGCATATTGAAGCCCGTTGTCATTCCATCGTCGTATTCAAAGGTTGTAATCTGGTGATCGACGATCGTGTTGTCGCAGCGATAAACGCATCGGCCATACGGACCTTCTCGCAACGCCTGCAGGCGTCCTTCATACGATAAATCCGATGAGATCGTATTGATCGGCCAGTCGATATTGTCGCCTAGATACATTCGTATGGCGGAATACGGGCAGGAGGATTCGATCGGGCAGCCGTCCGTACAGCGCTGAGGGATGTCTTCTCCTGCGTTGTCCGAGGTGAAATGCATTTGGGATCCGAAAGATGAGACGCGCGCAGGCAGTTTTTGCGCCAGCCAATACAGGATATCGATGTCGTGGCAGGATTTTGACAGCAAGCCGGGGCTGCTTCGTTCTTCGTTGCTCCAGTTCCCTCGTACGAAGCTATGGGCGTAATGCCAGTACGCGATGTTCTCGTTGTGCATGATGCTGACGACGTCGCCTACATCCGGCGACTCGAGAATTTTTTTCAAACGAACAAAAAAAGGATTGTATCGAAGAGAATGGCAGAGTTGTACAATTTTGCCGGTCTCTTCGACTTTCCTCATGAGTTGGACGCAGGAGCAGGCATCCGTCGCCATGGGTTTTTCCAGCAAAATATGATAGCCCGCGTCAAGCGCTTTCATGGTGGAGGGAAAGTGATCGAGGTCCATCGTAGCGTTGATCAGAATTTCCGCCGTTTGGGGGCGCTCCAAAAGTTCTTCCCAGGAGGAAAACGCATTTTGGGCAGGGATGGAATGCTCTTCGACGAAGCGCTTCCGTCGAACGGGATCGGGCTCCGCCACGCCGACAAAGCGCAAGTTGTTCGGAAAGGATTTAGCGTATCCTCCAAACGTGCAAAATCCTCGCATCCCCGCTCCCAGCAAAACGGCGTCAACAGGTTGAATAGACATTCGAGTTTCTCCTCATCGATTTATTGCTGTGATCCAATCTTCTTTCAAGTAGACAACATCTGTGCATTTGTGCATGATAAAGGAAGTGATTCATTCACCGCAACCGAAGTCGATGGAAATGAGCAAAAAATGACACCGAAAGAAATTGTTCGCCGCGCCATAGAATTTCAGACGCCGCCGCGCCTGCCTTTTTACCAGAGCGATCTGCCGGACGTCCCCAGCGATGTTTGGGAAATCCGCGAAATGGATCGGGCCAAAGCCGGCTGGTTTTTCGACACGCCCGGCTGGGATGATTGGGGGTGTCGCTGGGCGGTTTCCGAGGTTAAAAATATGGGGCAGGTAGTCGAGCATCCCCTGGCCGATTGGACCTCTTTTCATCAATGGACGCCTCCCGATCCCCATAACGATTTTTATTATGAACGGATCGCCCCACTGCTCGAACAAGCCAAAGATCGCTATACGGTTATAACCTGCCATTTCAACTTAATTGAGCGGCTGCATATGCTGCGCGGCTTCCTGGCTGTCATGGAGGATTTTTACCTCGCGCCGGATCGGATCGATTCGATGTTGGATGTAATTTTAGAAAATCGATTGGGACATATTGAAGAGATCGATCGTCGTTTCGGAGGCGCCGTCCATGGGATTTTCCTGACGGATGATTGGGGAACCCAGCAAGGCGTTTTTGTCAGCCCGGAAATTTTTGAGCGATTCTTTGCGCCTCGCTATAAAACGTTGTTCAAGGCGATCCACGACCAAGGGCGGCATGTGATTCTTCATTCCTGCGGGAAAATCAACGATTTTGTGCCGCGCCTGATTGAATTGGGCGTCGATGTTTTGAATATGCAGCAGCCTCGCGCCTATGGATTGATTGAATTTGGAGAGAGATTCAAAGGAAAAGTCTGTTTTCTTACGACTGTTGATATCCAATCCACCCTTCCACGCGGCGTTGAAGAGGAAGTTCGCGAAGAAGCGCGTCTGCTGGTGCGGCATTGGAAGACGCCGCAAGGAGGATTGATCGTGTTCAATTACGGCGATCCTGAAGCGCTCGGCATACCGCCTGCCATGACATCGGTTATGTTCGATGAGTTTATAAAACAAATGAAGATGTGATTCATGAAGAAAGACGCAGTGAATTCATGTTCCATTTTTCAATCCGCATATTATAAATGATAAACTGATTTTCTTTATGAAATGAATGGAAAGGAATGATTCTATGAAAGTTGCAGCAATCCTATTGGCGCTGGTTTGGTTTTTCCCGCTATTCGCAGATTCGGATCTTCCATCCGATAAGTACAAACTGGCTTGGTCGGATGAATTCGATGGAACGGAATTGGATTTATCGAAATGGGATTATCGGGGGCTCGGACCGAGGCGCGATGCAATCAATGTGAAGGATTGCGTCGCTTTGGACGGCGAAGGACGCTTGATCCTGTCTACTAAGCGTTCCGGCGATGAATACCATACCGCCATGATTGGCACGCAGGGAAAATACGAGGCCTGCTACGGCTATTTTGAATGCCGGGTGAAACTTCAGACTCAGTTGGGCCACTGGTCGGCGTTTTGGCTTCAATCTCCCAAATTTATAGACGGCGGCGATCCTGAGAATAATGGGACGGAAATCGATATTTTCGAGTATCTGATTAAAAACGGGAAAACCATCCTCTTTAATTTGCATTGGGGCGGGTATGGCAAGGAATATCATCAAACAGCCGGCTCGTCATTTGAGATGAAGGAAACTCCGGATGGCTATCATGTAGTCGCATTGGAGTGGACGCCGAACGAATATGTTTTTTATGTCGATGGTCAAGAAGCCTGGCGCACCGGCAAAGGAGTTTCCCAAATCAAGCAATACATCATTCTCAGTTTGGAAGTCGGGGAGTGGGCTGGAGATATTCAACAAGCCGCGCTGCCGGACAGCGCAGTCTTTGATTATGTCCGCGTCTATCAAATTCCATCGAATGTGAAATATTGAATTTTTGAAATAGGTATGAAGCAATTACAATAGAAAGGCTTAAAACTTATGGGCAGCCAATCCAATCGAAGACAATTCTTACATCGGAGTCTGCAATGGAGCGCTGTTATATCGGCCGCACATTTTTCGGCTTGGCGACGCGAGGCGAATTCTGCACTGGAGCATTCGATAAATTCAAACTGGCAGATCGGTTGTTATACGCGCCCGTGGGACAAGTATGATTATCGCGCGGCGTTGGACGCCATCGCAGAGGCTGGATTCAAATATGCCGGTTTGATGACCTGCAATTCCAAAACAGGATTAGTGATTTCCATCCATACAACCGAAGAAGAATCTTTGGAGATCGGCGAAGAAGCGGCGAAGAGAAATCTCGAAATCCTTTCCGTGTACGGCGGCGGCATCCCCGTGGATCAATCGCTGCAGGCGGGAATCGAAGGGTTGAGAGTATTAATCGATCGCTGCGCCGCCGTGAAGGCCAAGACGCTTTTGATGGGCGGGATTGGATCGCAGGATCTTTTTGATGCCTACTATAAAGCCATTGCAGAGTGCTGCGATTATGCGTTTGAAAAAAAAGTCGGCTTAACCATCAAGCCCCACGGCGGATTCAATGCGAATGGACCGCAATGCCGAAGCATTATCGAAAAGGTCGATCATAAAAATTTTCGTTTATGGTATGATCCCGGTAATATTTATTACTATTCGAATGGAGAACTGGATCCCGTCGACGATGCGGCGACTGTGGACGGGCTGGTAACGGGAATGTGCGTGAAAGATTATTTACATCCCAAGAATGTCCTTGTCACTCCAGGCGAAGGGCAGGTGAATTTCGAAGCCGTTCTGGCAAGATTGAAAAAAGGCGGCTTTACTCAAGGGCCGCTGGTCATTGAGACTTTGAAGCAGGGATCGTTGCGTGAAATCGCCGTGGAAGCCCAAAAAGCGCGAAAGTTCCTGCAATCTTTGGGTGAGTGAAGAATACGATCAATGATTGTACATCCAACTTTTTTGGAAGGTTGTTTTCAAAAGAATGAAGATCCTCAGTAAAGAAAACTCCAAACAGTTCTTCTCTTTTTTGGCTGTTTTGATTTTGGGTGCGTTATTCTCCGTGGATTATTTGGCGGCCGCCGATAAGGAAGAAGCGGTTTGGAAAAAGTCGATCCAACTGGTGCTCGATAAGACGAAGCCACTGAAATATGATCGAGGCGCCAGACTGCCTTTGTATTTATGGCCGGCCATGAATCCGGGAAAACTTACCGATTCTTCTGCAGAAAATCTGGTCTCTCTGCTGAATGATCGGGGAATCGGATTGGTCTGTTCTTGGAATTATGAGAATATGCAGGAAAGTCTGACCGAATGCCTTCCCATCGCTCGCGCTCAAAAGAAACTGGGGCTTCGGGTGAATATCAATGCGACGTCGCTGATGAATAGTTTTTGCGACGGATCCGAAGAAACGGCTCATATCGATTCCGCCGGAAATCCGTTCTTTGATGATGCATTTGGGAAAAAGAAAATGGGCTGCCCGTTTCGTCTGGAACATCGCATTGCTCCAATTCGCGGGAGATTCGATCGGTTTACCGAAGAATATCTCAAGGAAAATCTCTCTGTCGATTTTGTTTTCACTGATTGGGAGATCGATGGGCCGCTGGAGTGGAATCGCGCCTACGATTCAGCCAAACGTTGCCGGATCTGCCAAGAACATTTACCCCAATTCGATGATTTTCTTGCCTATCAGCATGAGTTGCGCCGCATCCGCAGCCGTTTGCAGCGGCAGGCGTATGCGGCGCCGATTTTAGAGCGTTTTCCCGGGGCGTTGGTGGGAAATTATGCCGTCTATCCCCATAATGGATGGCGCTATTGGTACGATTATTTTGAGCGATTTGTAGAGGGGCAGCCTTCGCTTGTCGATCAGAATGCGCATTACCGCCATTGGTCGAACGATTTTGAAGGTACGGGATTTACGTTCGCCATGCCGGTAGTGTATCCCTGGTCATGGACTTGGAATTGGTATGATTTCGAGCCGGGAGACTATCGATGGTTTTACAACGGCTTGCTGGTCGCAGGCAACGCAGGATTCAGTACGCCGAGAGATGTTCCCATCATTGCGTTTGTGCATTGGCATACAGTGGATGTGGGGCTTCAAGTCGATGAGCGGCCGACATCGAAAAATGCAGAGAAGCCGCAGCAGATGAGCGAGTGGGCTTATCAGGAATTGCTCTGGCACATGCTGCTGCGGGGGACGGACGCCTTTTTCTTGTGGTGTACGGAGAAAGAGCAGTCCAAGGAAGTGGAGTTATTGCATCCGGTTTGGGCGGCGGCGCAGGAGTACGGCGAGTTTTTGGAGAGTGGAATTCCCGTTACATTTGATGTTCCCAAAAATGTCGGAGCGGTAGTTTCGGGGCTGCGGCTAGGAAATCAAGTCTTAGTGAGGCGCACTGATTTTACTCAAAATCAATCTCCTCTTACCTTGACTGTAAGTGGAAAAATGATAAAAATTCCCGCGAGCGGCGGCCGGTGTATGGTGCTGCCGTTATCGAAATAAAATCAAGGCGACTCCAATAGCGCTTCTAATATCAAATTGCATTCATCTGCTCTTTGCGGATATCTTCAGGCCGCCCCGCCGGCCGGATAGTTCACTTTAAAGTCTGCCGATATAAAATTAGACAACAACTTAATGTTGGAGAATTTTTTATGCCTCATAACGTCGAAATTAAGGCTGTCGCCTCCGATTTTGAACGTCAGAAACAAATAGCCGAGAGCCTCAGCGACGAGCCTGCGAAACAGATTGAACAGGAAGACATTTTTTATCATACGCCGCATGGACGCCTGAAACTGCGCATTGTGTCTCCCGATTATGGAGAATTAATTTATTATGAGAGGGAAGATGCATGCGGACCTAAACCCTCACACTATTTGGTTTACAAGATCGAATCTCCCGCCGTTTTGAATTCTCTTTTATCCTCCGCTTTGGATGTTCGAGGCGTAGTTCGAAAAAAGCGCATTTTATACCTTGCGGGGCAGACCCGAATTCATCTGGATGAAGTGGAGGAATTAGGTTCGTTTATTGAACTTGAAGTCGTGATGCAAGCCGGTCAATCAATTGACGCCGGGCGTCAAATTGCCGTCGATTTGATGACTCGTTTAGGCATACGAGACGAAGATTTAATTCATAACGCCTATATCGATTTATTGACGAAAGAGTAAGACTGCGTCATCCTTATGCGTTGAGCTTTATAGATTGGAAGGCAAGAAAACATGAGAACCCGAAAAATCAGGTCCAACCGGCCCGCCTCTCTCTTGAAATCCGGAACGATATTCAAGGACGCCTACAGTACGGAATGGACAATTATTCTCTCCGCTGGAGACGGCACGGCCGCCGTCGAAAGCGAAGATGAGGCCGGCGAATATTGTGACGGTTTTGTTTATCTCTGCGAAGAGGGAGACACATACGGCCCCAATGGCGTCCCCGAATATATCGTGAAAAACGGCAGCTGGTACAAAAATGCTACTTTGGACAACAAAGAAGAAAAATTCGTATTGAAAAAACGCGCCGCTTTCCGGAAGAAAAAAGATTGACTTTTTACGATGCATCCCCATGAGTTTTTATCGATTGACGCCTAACTCACGGCGGGATGCATGCCTGACAGCAATCGATTGTGCTTAGATGAAATTGGCTTCGAACGCTTTCAGCTTCGAAGCGCCTATACAAGCAAGAAGGAATGTCATGTCCAAACAAACTCTACGCGTAATCGCTTTTGGCGCTCATCCCGATGATTGTGAAATTTTTTGCGGAGGTCTGGCGGCTAAACTTGTCAGCCGCGGCGATGCCGTAAAATTCGTGTCTCTAACGAACGGCAACGCAGGCCATCATCAAGATGATCGCGAAGCGCTGAAAAAACGCCGCTTGCAGGAAACGAAAAATGCGGCGAATGTTTTAGGAATCGAATACGATGTCCTGGATAACAATGACGGCGAATTGACGCCGTCGTTGGATGTGCGATGGGAGATCATTCGTCAAATTCGTTCATGGCGTGCGGAGGTGGTTCTTTCTCACCGTCCGCATGACTATCATCCCGATCATCGCTACACCGCCATGGCGGTGCAGGACGCCGCCTACATGGTTATGGTTCCGCCTATTTGTTCTGAAACGCCTCCCCTGACTCATAATCCTTCTTTCTTTTATTTCTGGGATCCTTTTCTTAAGCCTTATCCATTCCAGCCGGATGTTGCGGTGGCCGTCGATGAGGTTATGGAAGCGAAATGGAATATGATGCATTGTCATACTTCGCAATTCTACGAGTGGCTTCCTTATGTGGATGGGTGTCAAGAAGCGGTTCCTGACGGCGAGGAAGAGAGGAAGAAGTGGATGATCGCTATGTGGACGCCTTGGCTCTCGGATATGACCGCTTGCTGCATCAATCAGTTGGAAAATCGCTATGGAGGCGGAAGAGCGATTCAATTGGCGGAAACGTTTGAAATCTGCGAATATGGCTCTCGCCCCACAGCGGAAGACATCGAGCGCATTTTTCCTAAATAATTAGCATGGAAGCGTCATGGCGTCATCCGGAGAGAGGCGTCTTTTTTCGGATTCGCCATTCCTTTAGAAGGGAAGAGAGTAAATAAACGGCGCCTGCTAAGGTAATGATTGTCGCGCCGGGCGGCAGATCCGGTTGATATGAAATATACATCCCTGCCGTCGTAAAGAATGCGCCCGATAGGATGGAAACGATCATCATCCCCCAGAGACTTCGGGTATAGTGGCTGGCGACGCCGGCCGGCAGCGTCAACAGCGCAATCACCATGATGATTCCAACAACCTGGATCAGAACAACTACTGTTAAAGCGATCAGACATAGCAGCAAGAGATAGACGGCTTCAACGCGTACGCCTTGGAGTTTGGCGTATTCTTCGTCGAAGCATACTGCAAGGAATTGTTTATAAAAAAGCAGCACTACTATAACAATGATGCAGTCGAGAATCAGGGTTATGATCAAATCCTGGTTGGATGCCAGCAGGATGTTGCCGAATAAATAACTCATCAAGTCGGTGTTGTAGCCGGGTGTTTGGGATATAAAAATCAAGCCGACGGCCATTCCGAGCGCCCATAGAGCGCCGATGATCGTATCTTCTCGCTGGCGCGTGCGCAGGCTTATCAACCCTATGGCCAGCGCGGACAGCAAGGCGAAGACGATCGCTCCCCCGATCGGGTGATATCCAAGAAAATACGCGATGCCCATTCCGCCCAAGACGGCGTGGGCGATCCCGCCGCTGATAAAGACGATTCGTTTAACGACGACATACGATCCGATGACGCCGCACGCCAGACTGGCCAACAATCCCATTCCGATCGCGCGTTGAAGAAATTCCTGCGTCCAAAGTGCATGAAAAAATTCCATGGATTCTTTTCTCTTGTTGAAATGTTAAGACTTATCAGTTTGATGAGTATGATTCGATTCCAGTACTTTTTTTTCGTGATCGACAAATTGCACTGGCGTATGATACATGTTTTCCAACACTTCGCTGGTCAATTCTTTTGTAGGGTGAATCACCAGCGTTCGGTTTAAACAGGCGACCCGGGTGACGTAAGCCGGTACGATATGCAAATCGTGCGAAACGACGATAATCGTACAGTTTTTGTTGATCTCGCTCAATAAATCGAAAATCTGTTTTTGAGACCAACTATCAACATTGGAAGTCGGTTCATCCATAATTAAGAGCTGCGGATCGCCGACCAGCGCGCGAGCAATCAGGGCGCGTTGTCTTTGCCCGCCGGATAAATCGCCAAAACGGCGGTGACGGAATTCGTGCATGTCGACTTTGGTTAATATTCTGCGCGTTTTTTCTCGATCCTGCGACCGGAAGCGGCCAAAGCGAGACGATTGTCCTAAAAGACCCATCAGCACGACTTCATGAACGGAAATGGGAAATTCCAAGTCAAAATCGGCATGCTGGGGCACATATCCGATGCGCGAAACAGATTGCTCCGGCGACTTCCCCAATACGCGCACCGATCCGGATTCAGGGCGCAAAAAGCCGAGAATTATTTTTAGCAGCGTTGTTTTCCCACCGCCATTGGGCCCTACAATCCCCAAAAATTCGCCCGCCTCGATGCGCAGTGAAACATTCTCTAAAACCTTTTCTCGACCGTACCCGAAAGACAAATTTTTAATGTCGATGATCTTCTCGTCAGGATTCATTGCATGGCTTCCTGTAAACGCTTTGCTGTCTCTTTCATATTTTTTAGGTAATCTTTCGCCAGGGGATCGAGAGTTATTACTGAACCGCCGATCGTTTGAGCGATAACGCCGGCTATATTCTTATCAAACTGAGGTTGAATAAAAACGGTTTTTATCTTTTCTTGTTTGACCAATTCCATCAATTCCGCCAGCTGCCTGGCCGTCGGCTCTTTGCCTTCGATTTCAATGGGAATCTGCGTCAAATCGTAGGCGTCGGCGAAATAGCCCCAGGAGGGGTGAAATACCAAAAATCGCCGGATGCGTAGATCTTTGAGAGTCGTTCGAATTTCATCATCCAGTAAATCTAAATCATGGTGGAATTTCTTTAGATTGGCTTCATATTCGCTTTGATGGGTGGGATCGATCTCAGAAAGCGCATCGCATATCGTCTGAACCTGAATTTTGACTCGTTTGGGATCAAGCCATATATGAGGATCCTTGGATTTTTCTTGAGCGCTGTTTTCATCATGTTCATGCGCATCAACATCTCCATGATGATAATGATTCTCCATTGTCCGCAAAGAAACATTTTTTCTCGTGTCGATGATTTTCATCGTTGGATTAACTTGGGAGATCCGATCCATCCAAACATTTTCAAAAGGAACTCCGATCCGAAAATAGAGTTTAGCCTGCGCCAACGAAGCCGCCTGTTTAGGCGTTGGTTCGTACGTCGCGGGATTATGGCCGGGCTTAACCATAATCTCAACCGATGTCCTGTCGCCTCCAATCCGCTCAACAAAATAGGCCTGAGGCTGGATGCTGACGAATACTTGAATTCGCTCCGGATCGGCATGTAGGTCTGACGCAGTGCTCAATAGGATGGAAAACAGAAATAAAAGCGCCGTTTTAAGGATTTTCATACAATGCTCCTTGCCTTTATTTGCATTTCAGGTTTTTGATTTTAGATGCGCAATTCGGGCAAATTCCCCTTAAATACATTTCCTGTTCTTCCACGGTGTAATCCTTCGCAACGCTCGGCATATCGGGCATGGGGAATTCTTTTAAACATTCGATTTTTCCGCATTGCCGGCAAATAAAATGGGGGTGGCAATGTCCAGGATGCATTCGCCCGCACACTGCGAAGCGCCAAATTCGATCTCCCGCTTCCACGCGATGAACAATGCCGGATTTTTGCAGCGTCTCTAAAACCCGATAAACTGTGACTCGGTTGATTCCTGTTCCCTGTAATTTTTTGTGCAGATCTTCGTGAGTCGTCGGATCCGGCGATTCTAAAAGCACCTGAAGAACATCGACGCGGCCTCGCGTGCATCGAAGATTCGCTTTTCTCAGAATGGCTCGGATGTTCTTTTCATTCATGGCTGCGTCGTTCTGGCGTGCCGTAAAATTGTCTCGCCAATGAATCAGAATCATTATGCTTTCCTGCTCTTCATTATACTCCTCATTTTGTTAATATGCAACAGAGTTGCATATGTATTTCATCTGATAACCAGTCCATCGAAATACAGAATTGACAAATTTTTAAACAGGGATGCATGAAATAATTACAAAAATGATGACAAGAAAGAAAAAATTAGTAATATGGCGGAAAAAACGATAATCTTAAGCCAACTCAACCGAAATCCCGAATATCGCTCCAAAAGGTCGTTCAAATTTTTCCATTCCGCCGGAACCGGGCGCATGATGATTCCTTTTATTAAGAGAAACAAAAGAACTACGGCCGATAGGATGCTTATTGGCCCTCCCATTTTTTCGCTTCCTGAATCGATTCCCATGGAAGGCGACAGCAAATAGGAAGAATAGTAGAGATTGACGCCAAAGCCAATCAAAAGACTGATGGCGATAATGGTGAGCAAATAAATGATTGTGGATCGCTTGCCCAAAATTTTGAGGAGTATGGGAATCGAACCGATGTTAGTGGCGGGGCCCGCCAACAAAAAAACGAGAGCTGCGCCGGGAGACAAACCCTTGGTAATCATAACGGCCGCAATCGGGGTCGAACCTGACGCGCAAATATACATGGGCATGCTGATAGCCAGCATGAACAAAAGAGATGAAACGCCTTGTCCCGCCCAGCCGTCAAAAACCGTATCGGGAAGACATGCCGACAGAATCCCCGACAAAACGATTCCCAGTGCAAGCCAATGCGACAGGTCGTCTGACAACTCGAAGAACGAATAGTGAAGCGTTTTTTTCCACCATGCCTGCTTTGATTCAGGTCGCACTTTACCAGAATCTTTGGAATTGGCATTCTTCGAACTACAGCAGGCTTTTTCTTTAGATTGATGGGCTTCTTCTTGATCGTTTCCTTTCTGCTCGCCCCAAAGATTCACAAAAATACCGGAAATGAAAGCCGTTATGAAAGCAGAGAGAGGTCGCAAAATTGCCATGGTTAAATCCATGATTCCATAAGTCAAAGCAATCGAATCCACTCCTGTTTCCGGTGTGGATATCAAGAACGAAGTCGTTGCGCCGCGGCTTGCGCCTTTTTGGCGCAACGCTGCTGCCGTTGGAAGTACAGAACAAGAGCAAAGCGGCAGAGGAATCCCGCAGATCGATGCCGTAAGCACCGATTTCCAATTTTTCCGTCCGAGCAGCGATACAATTTTCGCAGGCGAAATAAATGTATGTATCAAGCCGGCCATTAGAAACCCAAAGAGAATATAGGGGCCTGCCATGACCAGCATCGCCCATGTTTCCCAAAGCAGTTGTTTGATTATATTGTCCATGATCATGATTCTTATATAGTTTTGAATTTCTAATGATTAAAGATCAACATTTCTGCATGTTTTGAAAATGGATGCCAATCGTATTTCATAATTGTACTCAAAAAGGATCTCGAAGGGCGGCGACATTACTTTTTTATCTCAGAGGCATGTATATTCTTTCGGTCTATCATGTTTTCAGTAGATAAATATTTTCTATAAGGGATGATTTCTCTACTTGTTTTATCTCTTTTACAAGAATTATAATCTTGGAGGATTGCTATTTCGTGGAAGTACTGTCACGATATTAGATGCCGTTTAACTTTATGTCTTCTTGGAGGTAGTTGGTGAATCAACCTGCTGTTGTTCAATTCGCGCTAAAAGAGCGGTCGGTGGAAATGCGGGAAGCGCCTATTCCCGAACCTTCGCCCAGAAGCGTGATCATCAAAGTAGCGGCGGCGGGGATTTGTGGAACCGATGTTCATCAATATCTAAACGAGCATTCCTGGCCTATCAATGTGCCGGTGATTATGGGTCATGAATTCAGCGGAGTGATTTATGAAATGGGGAGCGAAGTGCGCAATTTCGCTCCAGGCGATCGAGTGGTTTGTGAAACATCAGCGGTCGTATGCGGCGACTGCGACTACTGCCGAACCGGCCGTTACCAATTTTGCGCGCATCGCAAAAGTTTCGGTCAAATGCTGGATGGAGGTTTTACTAAATATGTAGAGGTTCCTTCCCATTGTCTCCATCGAGTTCCCAAAAACTTGCCGCTTCGTTATGCGGCTCTGACCGAGCCGATGTGCGTATCTTACAATGCCGCCGTGGCGCATGCTGGCATCCACCCGGGAAAAAACGTAGCGATTCTCGGATGCGGCGCCGTAGGTTTGATGTGCGTGCAATTGGCAAAGATGCAGGGCGCCGATCCCATCATTTTAACTGGTTTAGAGCGTGATAAGAAACGACTCGAAGTCGGCCGGAAAATGGGAGCGACTCATATTGTCGCCGTCGATAAAGAAAATCTTTTAAGCGTCATCCACCAAATTCATGATGGACTTGGCATTGATGTCATTATCGATCTTTCCGGCCGGAATCTCTCGTTAAGGGACGCAATACATATAGTACGCCCGGAAGGGAAGATTGTTCGGGCGGGTTGGGGGCCGGGCGCGTATAATTTTTCTCTGGATCCTCTGGTGCACAAAGGCGTCTGCCTGCAGGGCGTATTCAGCCATAATTGGGAAATATGGGAAAAGTCGCTCAAATTGCTGGCTTCCGGCCGCATTGATTTATCTCCTTTGAACGTATTACGTCTGCCTCTTGACCGCTGGCAAGAGGGATTTGAAGGCATGTGCGACGCACGTCTTATTAAAGTTGTTTTGGAGCCCAATGGAGAGATAGAAGAGTAATCGTTGAAGATTATCGTTTCCTGCTCATGTTGGCTCCCGATTGCCGCCCATTCGATGAATTGTTATGTTGTTTAGTTTCCTTCCTGATTGAATTTTTTAATTTTCTCTGGACTAAACCTTATTCTCTGAGATATCGTCTTTAATAACAGTTCTGTTTACTTTTAGAACATATGTAGTGAGTATGGGCCTCTGAAAATATGGGAGTAGGGTGATGCGAACCGATCAGGAATTGATACGGGGAGTCAAGCGGCATGATCCCGGTTTATTCGAAGAATTGGTCCGGCGCTTCCAACAGCGAGTCTATTTTACGGCGTTGCGAATGTTAGGCGAGCGAGACGATGCATTGGATGCGGCCCAGGAAGTTTTTTTAAAAATATGGCGCTTTGCGCCCAAACTCAGCGAATCGATTTTATTGGAGCGTTGGGTGTACAGAATTGCGGTGAATACCTGCATCGACAGGCTTCGTTCTCTGAAAATTTACGAGCATAAGCAAACGCATGACAATCTGGTGTTTCTTTCTCTCGTCGAACCATCCATGAATCCGCGTGAATATGCCAAACGAATGGAAGAACTCCATCAAGTCAAGAAAGCCTTGCGGGAACTGACGGATCGGCAAAGGGCCATCTTTGTTCTGCGCCATTTCCAAAATTTGAAAATGCAGGAAATCGCCGACATCATGTCAATGCCGTTGGGAACGGTGAAAGCGACTCTTCATCAAGCGTTTAGCAAACTTCAAGGATTCTTGAAAAAAGCGCATGCCGACGCATCCGTTTCGAGGTCAAAGTCCTGTAGTCAAACCGGCTGATCGAGGGGAGAAAATCCATGCGATTTACATGTGAGGATATCAAAAAACGATGGCCGGAATATATATACCGGGAACTATCCGAGCCGGAGCAATCGTTATTTGTCCGGCATTTGGAAGAATGCCGCCATTGCCGGGATGAAGAACGACAATGGCGCGAAATGCTGGTGGAATTCGATTCGATCGCTTCGCTGGATGGGGCCATGGACGCTCCGCCGGAACTGGTGTACCGAGTCAAACGTCAAGTGGGATTGTATGAAGATTGGTCGCGGCAATTCACTCACCAAATGCGTCGCTGGATGGTCGGCGCGGCGGCCGCCTGCTTCCTGATGATCGGAGGCGTTTACGGCGTCTTGCCGGGATTGATAATGCCTCAAATGGAAATAAATAATGTATCCTCTCCCTTTCAAAAGTCGGTTCTGCAAACCATTTATGATTCGGATACGCTGCAGTTTTTCAGCGAACAGGGGATTCTTGATGAATCAGAAAACAACGCGTCTAAAAAACTGGTGGATGTTCGCACAACGGATCAATCGTTCAATATGTCGGAGAATAGTACTTCCTTGTGAACGGCGGCGCCGCGATGATTTTTTTCCAACGGATAACGGGAAGAATCGCGGATAAAAACAGAATGAATTTGAGGAGAACCAATGAAACGGTGCGCATTGCTTAAAGGATTCACTTTGTTGGAATTAATGACCGTAATGACCATCATTGGAGTTTTATCGGCTATCGCGGTTCCGAATTTTTTAAACGCGGTCTATCGAGCGCGAGTCGCGCGCGCCCAGGCGGAGATCGAAACGATTATCTGGGCGTTGGAAATGTATAATGTCGATGAGGACGCCTATCCTCTCAATGCCGAGCCCGGAGTATCTTCACCGGGCGACCTGGCGTCTTTAACGACGCCTGTTCCTTATATGAGCTCAATCCCCTACGATATTTTTATCGCTCCCAGCAAATACGAAAGAAAACAATTCATCCAAAGCGAGCGTAATGGGAATCCCTATTATTTTTATATCAATTTTTTGCAAACCAACGGGCAGAGGATCTCGTTGAAGCCTTATGGATTGGAAGGGAGCGCGAATTACCTGATCTATGGATTGGGGCCCTCGTATACGACTGACTATGATCCTCTGTCTCCTGCATCCTTTCAACTTTACAGTCCAAGCAACGGAATGATGTCAAGAGGCGTCATGGGATCATTTGCGCCGTAAAGTTTTTCCAAGCATGAAACGATATGAATCTCCTGAAGAAATATAGGTGATATTATGGCTGCATACAAATGGGATAATTTGATTTTATTTATGGAGCAATTGTCTACGGCGACAAAATTGAAGCTTCCCTTGGATAAGACGATCGCTTCCATGAGCCGAGAGAGTTTGGATCGCCGTTGGGCCGGAGCGCAGCAAAGCGTATCGGAATTAGTGCGAATGGGATCGCCTTTGGCGGAAGCCATGGACAATTATCCCCAATTCTTTCCCGGCATGGTGCGGCGCTTGATACGCGTAGGCGAGGAGGGAAATATCCTTCCCAAAATGTTGTCCAGTTTGAGCCGATATATCCAAACGGCGCGAGAAATTCAACATCGTCTGCAAAAATGCATGATCTATCCACTGATCATCTGGACGCTGCTGCTGTTGGATATTGGGATTTTGGTGACGTTTGTCTTTCCCAAATTTTATGAGATGTTCGAAGCGACTTCAGGAGGCGGCTCCAATACGATCTTATGGTTCTTAGGCGTCGGCCCCTCCGTGCTTCTCATCGGAGAGGGACTGCTTTTGATCGTGGTTTGGATCGTGATCGGATGGCTGTCGGCCGATATAGAAGGCCGTTCAACCGCTTCATCTCTATCGCAGCGAATTGTCTACTATCTGCCGTTCATCGGCAGTCTGCAGCGGCACGCCAAGGCGGCGGAAGCCTGCGAAGTGTTGGGGCTGCTGGTGGATGGGGGGCATAATGTTCGTGATGCGATTCAAATTGCTAAACTCGCTATGGATAATGCGCCTATGCACAAAGCCCTGGAGGAAGTCGATACGGCGCTGATTTCAGGTGAGCCTTATGAGGAAGTGGAAGCCAGCAGTCTGATCCCGCCCACGTCGTTATGGATGATATCGGAGACCGGCGGAAAGCCGGAACTGGGTCAGGCGCTGCTGGGAATCGCGCAGTATCACCGCCGCCAGGTGGATTCGCTCTCCTCCCTAATTCGAGAATTGATCGAACCTCTTTTACTCTTCAGCATCGCCGTCATGGGAGGAGGCACTATCATCGTTTTTTATACAGGATTGTTTCAACTGGGCCCATCCAATTTATTTTTCTAAATAAATAATAAACTGATTTGAATGAGACTCGACATGGAAGATCCGGAACGAATATCCAATCTCGTAAAACCAAAGACGCCTTTGGTCGTTCGAGTCATTCGAACGGCGCTCCTTACTATATTTTTAAGCATCGCCGGTGTGATCGGCCTTGCCTTTTGGCAAGCGGGGCAGGGCGGTTTCCGTCAAGTTGTTCCACTGATAGCAGCCCTTTTTATCTTGATGTTCATTCCCTTGCTCATCTGGGCCGTGAACTGCATCCGCAATGAACGGATCATTTTTTACGCTGTCTTAATATTGCTGATTCTGATCGTTTACGGAGGCGTGTTGAGTCTGGGGAAAGAACCGGACGGTTTTCATTTTGCGGTTGCATTAGCCGTGATTTTATCCATTTACTTTATCTTTCAAAAATTTTCTCTTTGGATGGTCGGTTTTTGTTTTTGCTTCGTGACGTTTTGCATTTGCTGGCAAGGGATTCCTCCTTTCGTCGCCCTTTCACAACTAGAGGACGGCGGGGCGTCGTTTGGCCCTTCCATGGGGATCGGAGGCAATTTAATACTGGCTTTTGGATGCATTTTGATCGCTCTTGCCTATATTCCCCGTCAGATTGAGTGGAAGCGATATTTTTTCCCTTATCGCAATCGTCCTTTTTTCGACCAGTACCAAAAAACAAAAAAAGGCTTTACATTGATTGAATTACTCATCGCAGTTGCGGTCATCGGCATCGCTTCGGCCGGCATTCTTCACAGTTGGACTTCGATCATCCGGATGCAGAAAGAGATGCAGGTGCGCGCGCATGCCATTGAAATTCTCAATTCAGAAATGGACGCACTCATGTCTCTATCTCCTTTGCCGGCGCCGTCTTCCTCCGAAGCATTTTCTTTACCCATTCAATTACAGTCGTTTGTCACCCCTTATCGATTTGCGGGAAAGTACCGGCTGGAAAAGACGGATGAGCAGGGGATCGTCAAAATTACAGTTTTGCTGACTCAGCAAATCAATGAAGTCAACGATCGTCATTTCCGTCTTATCGGATACAGACGATGGAAGGCGGATCAACAGCCATGAATTTAAAACGGAAGGGATTTACCTTAATTGAATTGATCATTGTCACAGTTATGATTTTCGTGATGAGTGGATTTATGGCGAAATTATGGAGCGGCATGGAGCACATGTCAGCGTCTGTCCGGCATAATATGGCGTTTACGTTTCAAAGCCGCAACATTCTGAGCCACTTGCGGGACGATATTCGACGCTCTGTGAAAGTGTCTCGCACGGAGAACTCTCTTTTATTGTTGACGCAGAAGATCGACGATGGGAGAGTCCAACAAGTGGCTTATCGGATGGACGGCAAAGAACTTGTACGGGATGTGATTAGGGGCGGCGACGTCGTTCAATCGGTGAAGACCGCTTCCATGAAAGACTTGTTTTTGGAGGTCTCTTTTTTGAAAGAGGGAATGATTCGATTGGAAGTGCGCCGGCGCGCCGGCAGCCGACCGCTGGAGCGCAAAAATCACAGTTTGGCCGCCTATGTGCATCCGGTTGGAGGAATTCGATGAAGAACAGATCGTCTCAACGCGGAATGGCGTCGCTTTCTGTTGTAATGCTATTTGTCATTGTGGCGGGATTGCTGATCGCCGCCGCCGTCAGCCGCAATCTTTCTATGGCTCGTGATCTGCATCGCGATTTAATAAAAAAACAGGCGGACTGGCTGGTGGAAAGCGCTTTCGAGCGAGCCATGTTGATGGTGGAAAACATCCCTGATCCGACGGCGCTTGAACCTCAAACCTTTCATGAATCCTTCGCTCCGGTTTTCCTTTATGAAGATCCCCTCCTTTATGATGAGGCGCAGTCCGAATTTTCTCGAGTCATTGAATCTGTTTACGGATTTTACATTGAACCTGTCAAGGAAGCGTTGAATGAGACGGACGTTAAAAAATCTTTCATGATCAAAGCCTATAGCCGGGCGCCTTATCGAAACTCCTTTATTGCGAAAACCGAATCACGCTATTGCTTTTATACTTCCGAAAACGGGTGGCAAATTCAACCCGTTGTTTCAGCGGATCTTTAATTGTTGATCATTCAACGCCGATTTTCATCCGATTTATTGCCCTGATATATAATTCCCAATCCCGACAATGATGGTCGAGAGAAGCAATATGGCGATTCCCGTCCAAACCAAGGCATGCGTTTTTTTCTTCACTCCCTTCCATTCATGAAAGAGCCATCCCCAGATGTTGGAAAAGATAATGATGAACGCCATGTGTATCGTCCAACTGGAAAAATCATATTTCCCCATTTGCGTAGTGCCCATGCCGTAAAACATGAATTGCAAATACCAGGTGACGCCCGCTATGGCGGAAAAAATATAATTCGTCAAGATGGATGCGTCGTCCATAAGGCGAACGTAATCGCTCCAGGATTGGTTGCGAAAATTCAAGTACAGACACCACACGAAATTAGTTGTAAATCCACCTGCCAGGACGATGACAAACACCGGCGTGTTTTGCCATAATGTCGGCGCCCCGTTTTCCAACGCCAATGCGGCGATCGGCTTGCCCGCCGTGATCCCGAACGCCATGCAGGCGCTCATGACGCCGGCGAAGAGCGCAACCCAAACGCCTTTCCATAAATGAAACTCGTGGATGGTCTGCTTCTTTTCTTCTTCGGGCAATTCGTTTTCTTTACGAATACCCGCCGCGCCGCAGAATGCGATCCCGCATAGACAGACGGCGACGCCCGCCAGTGTAACCACGCCGGACGCGGTTTGGAGCAATTCAACGAACTGGTTTTGAAAAATCGGCGGAATAATGGTTCCAAACGCCGCACAGAATCCCAGGGCGATTGCATATCCGAGAGACATCCCTAGATAACGCATGGAAAGACCAAAAGTCAGCCCGCCGATTCCCCATAAAATCCCGAAAAAATAACACCACATCAGAGAAGATCGGGGCGCGCCGACCAGCGTAGCGAGCAGATTCGGAGCGGTCAAATAGGCAATAATCCAAGGAGCGATAATCCAGCTGAATACGCCGCCGATCAACCAGTAACTTTCCCAAGACCATTTCCGAACTTTTTTGAATGGAATATAAAAGCTCGCTGCGGCCAATCCTCCAATCGAATGAAGAAAAACGCCAAAAAAAGGATGATTTTCCATAATCTAACCTGCTCGATCCCCTCGATTCTAATCTCTCGTTCCGGATCCTGCCGTGAGTGGATGTGAAATCTTCGCGCCTCGCTTCTTCGTATGCGAGGACATGCGTCTCTGCATTATTGTTAGATGTACTAAAAAATCAATATGCTATCCCCTTTTTAATGGAATTAGGCTTGGATTATTTTTGTGTGATGATATTTGGGTTCATAGCGGGTTTCAGCGCCATTGTATGATTGAGTCATTTTGAGATCGAGTCGCTTCGTGTAAGATAGATCAAGCGAAGAAAGTTTGTATCATGGCCACAGTTTAGAAGACAGCGAAACGCATCCGCCCATGAATTGTTTACTTGTCATATATCATTGATACATCGAATTGGAGTAGAAAAATGAAAAGATCAATGTCAGCGATCCTGTTGCTCTCGTGTCTTGTATCGCCTCTGGCATTTTCGAAAAGCGTTATGGAGTCGGCGAGAAAAATCCCGCTGGCGTATGATGTGGATGTCGTAGTCGTCGGCGGTTCTTCGGCCGGCGCGGCGGCGGTCGTCGAAGCCGCCCGTCTTGGCGCGACAGTCTTTCTTGCCGCTCCGCGCCCGTATCTGGGCGAAGATCTTTGCGCTCCGTACCGGCTCTGGCTGGAGCCGGATGAAATCCCTTCGACGGCATTCACGCGCGAGTTGTTCCGCGAACCGCCGCTTGTTCCCATCGGCGGCGACAGCGTTCCTTTTACTTATACGGCGGATCAACCTTCGGAAGGCGTCCATAAGGATACGGAGACTCCCTCTATGCTGTCCGATGGAGAATGGAGCGAGCCCGTGAAGCAAAGCGTGCAATACAACCGCGATGTAAACATCCGCGTAGATTTAGGCGGTGAAAAGGCGTTTGAAATGGTGCACGTGTATGCGTTCCATAGCCCTAATAATTATGAAGTGGATCGCGTAACCGTTTTTCTGAGCGACGATGGGGAGCAGTGGCGAAAGGCGGCCGTCATCCGCAACGATACACGTTCGTACAGCGGCGCCGCCCTCGATCTTTCCATTCCTTTGAAAGCATCATCCCGATACCTGAAATTTTTCATCGAGAAAAAAGAAGATGTTGAGCGGATGTTGATCGGAGAAATTCGAATTGAATCCACAATTAAGAAAGAACGCATTCACGTTCAAAATGCTTTCGCCCCTCAATTCGGCGCAGATCATCTGGATTACAGCAAAGAGAAGGCAGACGATTCTCAAGAGGAAGCGACGCCGACTTCCGAGCGACTGACGCCGATGCCTATGCAGGTCAAATACACTCTCGATCAGGCTCTATTAAACGCTGGCGTGCAATTTCTGTATGGGTGCTATGTCACGGACATCCTTCGAGACGAGAACGGCAAACCGGCGGGAATCGTTATGGTGAATCGTTCCGGACGGCAGGCGGTCAAGGCGAAAGTGATCATCGACGCCATGCCCCGCTCCGAAGCGGCCCGGCTCGCCGGCGTCGAATTTCAATCCTATCCGCCGGGAGATCAAACATTCCAGCGCATTGTCATCGGGGGTGAAATCCGCGAAGGCTTACAAGCGCGCATCATGCCCACCACGATTCGTTCGAATATGGAAAACTCGA
Organism: Candidatus Omnitrophota bacterium; assembly: GCA_016934335.1. Lineage (GTDB taxonomy): Bacteria > Hinthialibacterota > Hinthialibacteria > Hinthialibacterales > Hinthialibacteraceae > JAFGTC01. The sequence continues at coordinate 102,232 of JAFGTC010000267.1, forward strand.
AATTCATTGAGCATCCGGCGATTGAATATACGCTCGACATCCCCATGAAAGACGGATCTTTCGCTTCGTTCGCCGAAGCGGAGCAAATCGCTCGCGATCGAACCTGGCATCCCGGTCAGGTGGATGATTCCGAGGAATTGTTTCAAATTCCTCCCGATCCTATGAAAGGCAAATCAAGCCTTTCCAACTCCTGGCCGGGTGCGGAGAGCGTCGATCTCGATGTTTTTCGTCCGGAAAAGCAGGAGCGCATCTATATACTGAACGGCTGTGCGGATATGCCCCGAAAGGCGGCCGCGAGACTTCTGCGCCCTCTGACCTTTATTAAAATTGGCCGGCGCATCGGACAAGCGGCCGCTGAAGAAGCGCGCTCGATGTCCGCCCTCGAAGGCGTTCATTTGCCTGAAACACATGCGGAATCGGCTGCATCCGGCGACGTGCGCGAGTTGTTGATCGGTGCGCGTCCGACTGTGGATAATCCCGCTGCAATCCAAGCGGCGAAGCGCGCCTTGCCAGTAATCGGAGAATACGACGTCGTCGTGGTCGGAGGCGGAACAGGCGGCGCGCCCGCCGGAATCGCGGCGGCTCGCCAAGGCGCCAAAACCCTGGTTCTTGAATATTTACACGGCCTGGGCGGCGTCGGGACGCTCGGCTTGATCGGCATCTATTATCATGGATTCCGCGAAGGATTCACCGCTGAAATCGATCGCGGCGTCGAAGAAATCGGCGGGCCGGATTATAAACAGAAGCGCGGCTGGAACATCGAACATAAAATGGAATGGTATCGCCGCGAACTGCGTAAAGCGGGAGCGGATATATGGTTCGGCGTTCTCGGCTGCGGCGCGTATGTCGAAAACGGATGCGTCAAAGGAGTTATTGCAGCCACTCCCGAAGGCCGAGGCGTCATTCTTGCCAAAGTCACTATTGATTCGACCGGCAGTTCGGATATTGCCATCGCCGCCGGCGCCGATTATATGTTCACCGACGCCGAACACGCCGCTCTTCAGGGAACCGGCCTTCCGCCGCATCAACCGGGCGCCTATTACACGAATACCGACTATACGTATACCGATGAATCCGATTTGATCGACGTGTGGCGTTCGTTCGTCACAGCTCGAGAAAAATTCAAAGGGGCTTACGACCTCGGCCAGCTGGTCGATACTCGCGAACGAAGACGAATCGTCGGCGACTATGTGCAGACGCCAATCGATATTTTTACGCAACGAACGTTTCCTGACACAATCAATCTCTCGAGCAGCAACTTTGACACGCACGGTTTTACCGTCCATCCGATCGTCATGCTCAAGCCGCCGGATCTGAGGGATTTCCCGGCGTATACTCCTTATCGATGCATGCTTCCAAAATCTCTTGACGGCATCCTGGTCATCGGCTTGGGCGTCAGCGCCCACCGAGACGCCATGCCTTTCCTGCGCATGCAGCCGGACATTCAAAATCAAGGCTACGCAATGGGAGTCGCCGCTTCGATGGCCGCCAAAGAAAACAAACGGACGCGCGACATCGATATCAAACAATTACAGCGGCATCTTGTTGAAATCGGAAATCTGCCAGAAAGCGTCTTAACCGATGAGGATTCATTCCCGGCGCCCAAGGAGCGGATTGCCGAAGCGGTAAAGAATGTTTTATTCGATCTCAAAGGAAAACAGAACATAGGCGATGTTCGCCTGCCGTCTCAGGAATTCGATCCAATCGCAGTGATCCTTGCCCAGCCGCAGGATTCTTTGCCTTTGTTAAAAGATTCTTATCGAGCCTCGGAAAATCAGGATGACAAACTGATTTACGCTCAGATTCTGGGCATGATGGGAAGCGCAGACGGCAGCGACGCGCTCATCGACGCCATCGAAGCGCATGCTTGGGACGATCAAGGATCTTTATACGGACGGCGGCAAAGCCCGCTTGATGACTTGATCATCGCTCTCGGGCGCACGAGAGACCGGCGAGGCGCAACAGCCATTCTTGAGAAAATGAAACAACTGGATTCTAAGAGTGCATTTTCCCATCATCGCGCCGTCGCCATTGCGCTCGAGACATTGGCTGATCCCGCCGCCGCCAAACCCTTGGCCGATCTTCTCGATAAGCCGGGCATGACCGGCTATGCCGTAACCAGCATCGAAGAGGCCAAGCGTCAAACTCGCTCTCAATCGCTGCGCGAACTCATCCTGGCCCGCGCTTTGTATCGCTGCGGCGATTATCAGGAGCGGGGTGAAAAAATTCTCAAACAATACGAAAACGATCTGCGAGGCCACCAATCTCGCCACGCGCATGCCATTTTGAAGGAGCCCAAAAACCGTTGAGAAAAGATGGCGGAGCGATTTTTGTCAATTAAATCTGACGTTTTGATTGACTTTTTGAACAGCTCATAATGTTTTATACATTCTCGATACAGCCGGATAAGGCCGACTCATAACAGGCTGTCAAAATCTTTTGGCTGCGCAGCCCCAACTGAGCGTTATTGGATGGTTCTCTTCCTTCCAGGACGGCGTCGGCGAATTCTTCCACTTCCGCTTTGTATGTGTTGACCGGCGGGGGATTGATAACGAGTCCTTCGCCGTTCGAACGCTTTTGGAGGGCGTCGTAATCCGCATCGTCTTCCAAATAAGCGATCATTTCGCCCGCCTGATCTTGACCGATCGTGCCTTTGGCAAGAATGCTCCCTTGCGAGCCATAAAGTTCCAGCATGTTTTTACTGCTTGCGTCAGGAATGCAGAAAAAGGCGTCCACGGAGGCCATCGCTCCATTTTCAAAGAAAAGCAGAGCGGCGGCGCTGTCTTCCGACGAATAAGAGTGGATGGTATTGTGGATAAAACAGGATACTTTTTTGACCGGCCCAAAGAACATTTCCAGCAAATCAATGCAATGGCCGCCCATATCGATGAGCGAACCGCCGCCTCCCTCCGCAGGATCCTGCCTCCAGGCGCCTTCGATCGGAGGATACCAGCAGGAAAGTTGAGCCCGTCCGAAGACGGGCTTGCCCAGTTTCCCCTGTTGGATCAGGCTCAGAGCCGCCTGATGCTGAGAATGAAAACGCATCATCAGAGCCGCGCCCAAGAGAACGTTATGATTTTGGCAGGCTTGAATCATGGCCTCGGCTTCTTCGACGTTCAAGCCGAGCGGTTTTTCGCATAACACATGCTTCCCCGCCTGCGCGCATTGCTGTGCATGTTCGAAATGGGCGTTGGCGGGCGAAGCGATATAGACCGCGTCAATATCCGATTTCAGCAGTTCGTCCAGGCTGCCGGCGGCCGTCGCGTTGAATTCTTGGGCGGCGGATTGGTTGGCATCGGCATTGATGTCAAATACGACTCGCAATTCACTGTTCCGAGAGGGTAGTATGCCTTCCGGAATCGTTCTTCGTCTCGCGATTCCTCCCGATCCGATGACGCCCCATTTAATGATCCGTGACATTTTGGCTCTCCTTTTCAAGTAGGCGAAGCGGCGGGCGGCAAGGCCCATTGAATCCTATCCTATTGGCTCATTTTGAATAGGCGCGAATTACTTTTGCGATGGCGTTTCCAATCTGTTCGCAGGCCTCCGGAGTAAAGGTCGGGTACGCGAAGCAGGTGAATGTATGGCTTTGATGCCAAACAGCATTGGGAACGTCCACGCGGCTGTAATCGATGCTGGCCGGATCGGCGTATTCTTGGGAACGGAAAGGGAAGCCGCTTCTTCCGAACGAATGATGCTCTTGAAACGCTTTTTCCGTGTGGCATTGCGGCCAGAATACTTTCCAGCATGGCGCGCCTTCGGCCCCCGCCGCTTGGACGAATTGATCGATATCGCAGCGCATATTTTCGATATCCAAAGAAAAAGCGAGAACATACCAGCCGTTGCGGCGCTCCGGCGCGTCGATCGGCATGTAAAGAATCTGCGGATAATCCTTCAAGATATCCATGATGATATGGGCGTTTCTCCGGCGGTTGGGCATATTCCACGAATCCATGCGCTCCAATTCCGCCAATCCGATGGCCGACTGCATCTCCGTCATGCGATAATTCCAGCCTATCATGTTGTGGATGTAAGGAAGTTTTTGCTCCATTTCCAACAGATTGAGGCGTTCTTTGACATCGTAGCCGTGGTCGCGGAAACTGCGGGCGTTCCAGGCCAGTTCTTCATCGTCGGTGGTAACCATGCCGCCTTCGCCTCCGGTGGTAAAGGTTTTATTCTGGCAGAAACTGCAAGCGGCGATATGGCCAAGCGTTCCGGTCTTTTTCCCTTTATACGAGCCGCCGAACGCCTCCGCGTTGTCTTCGATCACGAAGAGATTGTGTTTTTCCGCGAAGGACATGATCCGGTCCATGTCGCATACATTTCCATATAAGTGAACCGGCATGACGGCTTTGGTGCGAGGGGTGACCAATTTTTCAGCCGAATCGACGCTGATGCAGTGATCGTCCTGGTTTACGTCGGCGAAGCGCGGCACGGCGCCGGCTTGAACAATCGAAAAACTGCTGGCGATGAAGGTGTAACTGGGAACGATCACTTCATCCCCCGGACCGATTCCCAATGCGGAGAGGGCCGTATGAAGCGCCGATGTGCCCGACGATGTACTGACGGCGAATCGGCTGCCCTGCCATTCGGCGAATTTCTTTTCGAATTTCATCCCGAGAGGGCCGGTCCAATAATTGACTTTGCCCGAACGCAACGCCTGTTCGACCGCTTGGATTGCATTTTCATCGAATTGAGGCCAACTTGCGAGTGGATCGACTACGGTTTTCGCACCGCCTTCGATCGCCAGTTTTTCATCCATCATTCATTCTCCTCGTGTGAGTCATTCCTTGCCCGTGATGGTTTTTTAACGAAAATTCATGGATCGTGATTCGATCACGCTGGACGAAACGTTCTTTCGTCCGGATCGAAGATCATTTTTCGCTCTTCGATATTCGCGGCGTCAGCCAACAGGCAGGCGACGGCGTGCTGATCTCCGGCGTCGATGTCGGCATTGGGCTGTTCGCGGCTGCGCAGACACTGAAGCCAATTCTGCATGTGAGGCGTCGTCTCCACATCGGGGACTCGCTGTTTTTCCTTGATGCGCTCCGGATCATCTGTGCCTTCGCCGGTCATGAACGGTTCGCGCCAATTGGCGGCGTCGATCATGCCTTTGGTACCCCAAAAACGCGTATAGTTGCCAAATCCGTTGCCGAAAGAACTCGTGTAACTGACCATAAAGCCCTCAGGATATTCGAGAAGAGTATGAACGGAATCGGGGCAGGTTCGTTGATTCTTCCAGGCGTAATTTCCGCACAGAGTCGCCGCGCAGCGAGGATATTTCGCCCCGGTAATATAATGAACAAGATCAATGAAATGGCACATCAGGTTGCTGATGGAGCCGTCCGTGAAATCCCTGTATCCGTACCAAGCGGTATGTTGATCGGAATCGAACGGGCGATATTCGACATGGCCGAGAAACGTCTTCCAATCCGTATCCGATTCTTGAAGAGGGCGGGCGAATCTATTCCAGTAAGGTTCATAAGAATTTCGGACTTGTGCGGCTTTAATGATCGGCCCGAGAAGGCCCTCTTGTACGGCTTTGCGACATCCGGAAAACGACGGCCAACTGCGAAGTTGAGTTCCTAATTGAACGACGCGATCCGATTTCTTGACGCGATCCACGACTCGGTTCAATTCGGTTAAATTGCGAGCCAGCGGTTTTTCGCAATACGCATCTTTACCCGCTTCAATGGCGTCGTACAGGATGGTCGCGTGGAGATGATCCGGCGTCGCGATCGCCACTGCATCGATAGTAGGAAGTTCCAACAATTCTCTATACTGGACGAATTCCTTCGCTTTGGCGTCATACCAATCCAACGTTTTTTGGGCGGCCGACTCTCTGTGCTGCCGCCACACATCGCAGACGGCGGTTATGGCGACATTTTCTTCGCTGCTGAACTGATGAATCTCTTGCATCAAAGCGTTTTGACCTCGGCTGCCGCAGCCGATTATGCCGATCTCGATTCGATCATTGGCGCCTTGGACGGATTGGGGAATGACTGTGAATAAGGGCATCGTTGCGGCGAGAGAGGATTGTTTCATAAACCTGCGACGAGAAAAAGACTGGCTGCTCATGGGAAGATCCTTTCTTTTGATTCTTCAATTTCAAACATCGCAAGCGGTAGCAGACTTTACTCGGATGCTTGCATGAGGGATATTGAATGAGTCATTTCGATGATAAGAAAAATATGAAACTCGTACAAGGCATAAATACCTTTTTATTGAATTACTTTTAATTCAGAGATATTGTTCTTGTTTTTGCCCCGCGCGAAAAGAAAAATAGAGAAACGAGATTGAACACCGAATCATCATGAATCAAGCGAGGAAAGGAAAGATCCATGTCTATGCGCTATGGCATTCTATTGTTGTTGTTATTCGGGGCAAATACGGCTGTTTTGGCTCAATCTTCTTTTGAAGCGGGATTGGCCGAGGAGGATGTTACGCCGGCGATTGGGATGGAGATGCCGGGCGGTTATGGAAAAGCCTTCCATAAACAAATTCACGATCCATGCAAAGTGAGAGTTTCTGTATTCCATGACGGCAAGAAGAAAATTGCGCTGGTCAGCGTCGATGCCCTCATGATTCCACGCCGACTCACAGTCGAAGCTCGAAAAGAAATACTTGACAAGTGCGGCATTCGGCCTGAAGCCGTCTTGATCGGCGCATCGCATTCTCATTCCTCCGGTCCGGTTGGAATGGTTCAACCCGGCCAATACGATTTTGCTTCTCCCTTTGTCCAGAAATTGGCGTATCAAGAATCTTCCTGCGCAGATTCACTCTACCTGAATCAAGTGAAATCCGCGATCGTCAAGGCGGTCTGCCAGGCCGATAAACGATTGGCGCCGGTCTTCTGCGGCGCGGGAAAGGGAAGCGAAGACCAGGTCGCTTACAACCGGCGATTTCACATGAAAAATGGATGGGTTTATACGCATCCCGGCAAAGGCAATCCCGACATTCTTTCCGTCGCAGGGCCGACGGATCCCGAAGTTGGAGTGATAGGCGTCTGGGATCAACAGGACGTCTTTTTAGGCTGCATCGTCAATTACGCCTGCCATGCCACCACGAGTCCGCCGGGCGCCTCCGCCAATTGGATCTATTATATGGAAAAAGCGATTCGAGGATGTTTGGGAGAGAATGCCATCGTCGTTTTTCTCCAAGGATTCTCCGGAGATGTGACCCAAGTCGACAACCTCAGCCCTTATGCGAATCCTTCCGGTGATGAATGGGCTCAGATCGTGGGAGGACGCGTAGGAGCGGAAGCCGTTAAAGTTCTTTTGAGCATGGAAAAAGGGACGCTGCAACCCTTAGAATCTCAGTCTGTAAGCGTTCCTTGCCGGCATCGCGTTCCCGATCCCGATAGAGTAAAACGCTGCTATGAACTTGTACGCGAAGCGCCGACGAATGAGACGCGGACCGATTGGACTTTTGCCAAAGAGATCGTCCTGCTGGATGCGCTGCTTTCGCAAAAAAGCGAGACGGAGGTGGAAGTGCAGGCGATTCAAATTGGGCCGGTTGTTTTATTGACGACGCCCGGCGAGATGTTTTGCCAGTATGGATTGGATTTGAAGGAAAAAAGTCCATTCCCGCTTACTTTTCCCGTTGAACTGGCAAACGGCTGCGTCGGCTATGTCCCGACTCTTGAAGCGCTTGGCGACCATGGAGGCGGTTATGAAACTCGCTTGACAAGCTACAGCCATCTCGAAGCCAATGCGGGAAATGTCATGATGGAAAGATTATTAAAAATGGCCTCGGATATGTCGCCCGGAACGGCGCCCTCTCCCGAACCGGCGCCGGCTTTTCGCAATCCCTGGTCGTATGGAAGCGCACCGCCTGAGTTGAAATGAATTTGCTGCGAGGAACATTTAGAAAACTGTATTTTTCCTCTATCTTTTTTGAGAAAACTTTTAGAGTAAATCAAGAAGGCGATCAACCGATCGCTTCACGCTTGAAAAATCTATCCTCGATGCCAAGAAGGAGGATTGAAATGGGCGTCTCTAAAAAAGGATTTACCTTGCTCGAATTATTGATTGTCGTTGCGATCATCGGCGTTCTTGCGGCCATCGCCGTGCCCAACTTTTTAAATGCGCAAATGCGCGCTCAAGTCGCCAGAACCTTCGCTGACCTGAAAGCGCTGTATAACGGCATGGAAATGTACCGGCTGGATCACAATACTTATGTTCCTGATTATGACAGCGGCGCCGTTCCCGGCGTATCCGGCGTCAGTCAGAATGAATATCTTACGTATTCAAAGTTGACGACGCCGGTGGCCTATATGGCGACCATCCCGCTTGATCCCTATTTTGGCTCCTCCACGACGCGAGGCATGCATCCCAAGAGTTTCCCCTACTTTCAATATGCAGGCCCGCATAGCGGCGTGGAAAGTCCAAGGACGGCCTGGCATCCCAGCAACACGATTTATACGATTACCAGCCTGGGGCCCGATCTGGAGGATCAGCGCGGTTGGAGTTACCCGCACGATCAAGCGCATCTTATCACGTATAACGCATCCAACGGATTGAAATCATCCGGCGATCTCTATATGTCCAATAAGGGATTGGTGCAATAATCATGTTTATGAAACGATGAGCAGGAGTCAAAAACCAATGAAACATTGTTTGAAGATTTTTTTTATTATGGGAATTCTTTTTTCAGGAATAACATCGATGCATCAATCTTTTTCTGATGCGCCGGCGATTCAGGAGGAACCGTATTTCTTGACGCCCCCGCCCGCTTCTTCCCCCAATATCAATACTCCTTCCGTTTATGGCTGCCGGCCCGGCAGGCCTTTTCTTTATCGGATTCCCTGTACGGGCGATCGGCCGATCTTTTTCACGGCGGCGAATCTTCCCGATTCGCTGCAACTTGATGCGGCCGGCGGCGTCATTCACGGCGAAGCCCCTGCTGAACGCGGAGAATATTCAATAAAAATCGCCGCGCGCAATAAGAGCGGAGAAGATCAAAAATCCTTGAAGATCGTTGTTGGGGACGATCTCGCGCTGACGCCCCCCATGGGATGGAATCATTGGTACACCTATTATCACAATGTGCAGGATCAATTGTTCCGCGACGCGGCCGTAATCATGATCGAATCGGGCATGGCCGATTTCGGCTACCAATATGTAAACATCGACGACTGCTGGATGGTTAAGCCGGGCTCAAACGATCCCGCGCTGGGGGGCGAGCCGCTCGATGGAATGGGCGCCATTAAGCCCAACAAAAATTTTCCCGACATGGCGGCCATGTGCGACTTCATTCATTCGCTCGGATTAAAGACGGGCATTTATACTTCGCCGGGCCCGCGCACCTGCGCCGGCTACCAGGGCAGTTATCAACACGAATGGATGGACGCTCAGCGCTTTGCCCAGTGGGGCTTCGATTTTTTAAAGTACGATTGGTGCAGTTATGGAAATATCGCTAAAGACGACAGCCTGCAAGAACGGCAGAAGCCCTATCGTGTGATGGGGGAAATTCTGAAAAACTTGAATCGCGACATCATTCTGAATCTCTGCCAGTACGGCATGAGCGAAGTGTGGAAATGGGGCGGGGAAGTGGGCGGCCATTGCTGGAGAACGACCGGCGATTTAGGTCTTGAGGCCGGCGATCGACTGCCTGGATTTTATCATATCGGCTTCAGCAACGCCGAGCACGCCGGATACGCTCGACCGGGGCGATGGAACGATCCCGACTATATTCTGATCGGCATGGTCGGCAATGCGCGCAGCATTCAGGATCCTCCCAGGCCCACCCCGCTGACGCCGAGCGAGCAATACAGTTATATGTCCATGTGGTGCCTGATGGCGGCGCCTCTTTTTTATTCCGGAGACATCACTCATCTGGATGAATTTACGCTGAACGTTCTATGCAATGCGGAAGTAATCGAAGTCGATCAGGATCCACTGGGGATTCAAGGCCGCATGATTCGCAAAACGGATGACGAATTTATTATGGCGAAGCCCATGCACGACGGTTCGCTGGCGGTGGGATTGTTCAATATATCCGAAACGGAAAGAACGATTCAGGCGGTTTGGGATCAACTCGAACTAAAGGGGCCGCATCGCGTCCGCAATCTATGGACGCAGGAAGATCTAGGCGTCTTCGATCAACATTATGCCGCTGACGTTCGCAGGCGCGGCGTGCAACTCATTCGTTTATGGCCGAAATAGCATTGTTTATATGTCGTTTGTAGTGATCGGTGATTTTTCTCAGCGTTATTCGCTTTGCAAAAATCGATTGGTCCACAACATGCACATAACGGACGCCGTCAGAATCAAAGCGCCGACGCCCTGGTGAATGGTGGTGACGATCACATCGACTGGATGGGGCGAGGCCGCGTTAGAGCGCTCCAAACCGATCGCCAGAAGCGCGAGCAGTCCGAACAGCAGTTGCGGTGAAATCAAGGCGATCAATATTAATCCGCCGCTTCGCAGATGCCTGTTCTCGGAATAAAATCCCCAGAGACGAACGCTGGCCGCGACGGCAATCACCGCAACGATGGCGGCCAGGCTGATATGGATCAACAAGCCATGCGATGTGTGGCGCACAACCGCTCCCGTTGCAATCTGCGCTAAGACCGACATGACGAGGATGATTGACAAAACCTTTTCCGTCGCGGCGGATGAGGAGCGCAGGAAATTGTTTGAGTCGCTCCATGACGGCGATGCGATGACGGCGATTGAAGCCAGCAGCGCAAGAAAAACTTGTCCTACAACGCCGTGTATTACGGCTAATATTAAATTGGGCGCCGTATCCGACGGTATGTCGCTCCAGGTGAAATGCCCTGTTACCCGCAGGCCCCCCATGATTCCCTGCGCGATCACCAGAATGAGCGCGACGATTCCAAGCATCCGCAGCAAGGTTCTTGAATCGGCGAAAAAAAGGTGCACCGCCAGCGTCAGCGTAGTTAGTCCCACCAGGGAACCGAATAGCCTGTGCGCGTGTTCGAAATAGATGCCTCCCGTCATTCTGGACAGCGGATACAAAAACATGTTATATCCAAATGAATTAGGCCAATCGACAACCGCCAGCCCCGCTTCCTGGCCGGTGACGATCCCTCCGATGATGAGCAGGATGAAGGTTGCGGCGGCCGCCGTCCATGCGAAGGCCGCCGTCCAATGAATATCAACCGGCCGCGCAGAGAGACTTCCGAGAGCGGCGCCGATCGCTCCTAACATCGCACAGACGATTATGGAGCCGGGAATCCAGTACAACGCCGACGGAGTGATTTGATTGGGCTGATCGCCCGTAAGCAAACTTCCCAATATTAAAAGATTGAGGGCGCCGGTTATCAATCCGCTTTGCAAGCCGGCCTTCCACCCTTTCGCTGTAAATCGTCCCGCTGCATATCCGCCGCCAAGCAGACACAACAGTAAAAGAATCAACACAATCGGGCTGGGAACTATGGCGGGCGGGATATGGCAGGCATATCCCGCCGTCCACATGATCGTCGTTGTTCCAAAGCCCAGCGTAAGAAGTTGTCCGCGGTTTGATTTCGCGTTGTTCATTGTTAACGCCGCGCCTCTCGCAAAATTTATAGAAGTCCCTGGTACGCCAGAAACATGCAGCGGAAATATTTCAGAATCAAAACCGGATCGGGATTGGTATGATGCAGTTCGGCCAGGCAGTAGCCCTCGAATCCAGTTTCATTCAATCGCTGCAAAAGATGGCGGTACGGATACGTTTCGTCGCACAAATCGCGCATGTGCACGGAAAATATTTTATCTTTCACGAGGTTGAAATTGAAATCGAATCCTTCTCCTTCCAGATCCTGCATGTTTGAATTCCAGCAAACGCCTGCGTTGGGGTGATCGGCGTGATCCATCATGATTTTGATATTTGGCAGATAGCAAGTGTCCCGGCCATGCACTTCCAGGCGTATTTGTACGCCGTAATCCGAGCCGAAGGCCGCAACTTCTCGGAGGGATTTTCCTATTTGCTCCAAGGTTTTCTCACGCGGGACGCCGTCGGGAAAGCCGTTGGGGCGTACTTTGATTCCAGTCGCTCCGACATCGTGAGCAAGTACGATATATTCCTTGGTCGCTTCAATATCTTTTCGTAATTTGCTCGGGTCGGGCGTATGATAGTCGTATGCGCTTCCCAATCCCATCAATTCAACCGCCGAATCCTGAAATTTTTTCTTGACGTCGGCGCGCTGTGATTTGTTTAAATCGAGTTCGACTTTATGCGCATGCGTAGCGCGCAGTTCCACCCCTTGTATTTTCGATTTCGTGCAGGCATCGATGATTTCGTCTACATCCATATCTTTGGCTAAATTGTACGTCACTAGCCCTACTTTGATTTTAGATGGTTTGACAAAGTTATCGCCGCTTTTATAATCCGGATCGGCGATGGCGCCTGAGTTGAATAATCCGATCGCTCCAAGCCCCGCTCCAGCCGCTCCCAACATTTCCCGTCGATTCAGCTTCATTCGTTTTTCTCCTTCACGTCGTACTGGTAATTCGATCTAATGAGAAGACGTCTATAAGCATAACGGAAGCAGGGTTGTTAAAGAAAGGCCTCTCATCCTGATTTGAATCAAGCGCGAAGATCCAAGCTTTCGGGCGTGGACATTTTTTCTTTTTCGCGCCTATTTAATTGGGGCGGAACTTCTCCAACGATCGCCCCGATCGACTGCACTTGAAAGCCTTTGTTTTGCAATAAATCTTTTAATTCGTCCAGCGCCGTTTGAATAAACTTTTGGACGGATGAATCGGCTGTTGTGAGCGTGACGCTGATTCGCGGATGATCCCATTGAATCGCGGTATGAATCGCGCCTAAACGAGACAGTTCAATCCGAAAATCCAATTGCCCTGACTTTCTTTTTTTCCCTTTTGGTTTGTATCGGATTTCCAGTTGGTGGTTTTGACCGTCTACATTAATGGGGATTTGCACGAATATCGGGTGGAATTCGGCGCCGCTCTGCGGCGGCAGATTCTGAATCGCCTGCCCGGCGAGCGTTTCATGTAGTTGCTGAACGTCCTGCATCAAGATTGCAAACAACTGTGCATGCGCACCGGGCTCGATGTCGGGCCAAAGATCCATCAGCAATACAAACAGATGCACGACCGATTCGCCCAATGAGATTTCTGCGCCCGATGGATGCTGCTGAATCAACGCTTCCGGAGACGCCAAAGCCGCCGCGAGTATTTCATCGAACTCTCTCTCCTGCTGAGGATCGCATTGTTCTCGCAAATGGAATATGGAACGCTCCAGCGCCTCTTGCGCGTCTCTCAGTTTTCTCCGCTGTGAAGCATCCAAAACTGGATCTGCGCCTGAATCCTCGTCCCCATCCAATTTCCTCCCGATCTCATTAAGACGATCTATGACGCGATTGATCGTCTCCGAAATTCTCGGACGAGGCATGAAAAGTTGCGCGAGTATGGAAACTATGGCGGGGTTAAATGGAAGGCCTCGACTAAATAAAAACGATAAACTTGTCATCTGTTCAGAATGAAGTTGGGGGAATACCTGCGCCAGTTCCCTCAAGGCAGCCGGATCGAGCGGAATTCCCGCCTGCAGCAGCGCCTGCGCCAGGATCTGTACATTGGATCCGCTTAGCCCCATGTTGGCCAGCGACGCGCCCAATGATCTCGCGGGCGCCTCGCTGGATGAGGGCGAATCCAATCTCGCCGCGCGCCCCATCAGTTCCAACTCCAGGCGGCCTTCCACTATCCGTACCGTTACGGCGTCGCCCGCCCTGAAATTCGATCCAGGCGCATCCAGCGCGAAGGTTCGGCTTTGAAGCGCAATCGTCATCTTTCCGCTCGGGAGATTCGACAACACCTTCCCTTGAAGCGGGCCGTCCTGCAATAATCCGGCCAGTCCGGATGATAGCGCCTGCTGCGGCATAAAAGAAAATTTCGGAGAAATCGGCTCAACCATGATGCTTCTATCATACAAGGATGAGCGCAAGAACGCGATGCATAAAAAAAGGGGTGTGATGCATTTTCATCACACCCAACGGAGGAGAATTAACCGTTGCCGTAAATGTATCGTTCAACCCCACAGACAACGGGTAGCGGTTGAATGATGCCGGTTAGGGCGTTGGAATCGACTGTCGCGGCCGCTTTGGCTTCCACTTGAAATACAAAACCGCCGCGCATCCCTTCTGTATAAAAATCCTGGGAACCAAGTCAAAACATCACCCTTGATCCGCTGCCTCCGCCGCACTCTGAATGACTTTCACGAGCCGGTCGGATTTGTAAAGACGTTAGGGCTGCATATGGATCGGCGCAATAATAGAAGATTAAACCAAGAGGAATGAACAGCCGTCAGATCCATGCGAAGAATCCCTAACCGGCGTGATCCATCCATGGATCCAACGCAGCCTTCCCTGGCAAGTTACTACCAATATCGGCGCCCGCTCCGAAAAACTTAATGCGCAATTGAACAATTATTGTTGTCCCGGTTGGGATGGGGGGATTCATACAAAACTCTAAATTCTCGATTGGATCGGCCGAAGATAGAATGAACAATATTCAATCGAATGAAAGGCGGTTTGTCATGATGGTCAATGTTATGAATCTTGAGCCCATGAGTGCTATTTATTTGTCGGAAGGAATTCGATATCGTCGAAGCGGAGGCGAGCAGAATGTGAAATTAACCGAAGGCGCATCGAATCAACAGGATTCCGTGAAAATTTCCAAAGACGCGCAGGCGTCGTTCAAGAAATACATTATGCCGGAAGCCATTAATCATACGAATTTTGAACATTCGAAGGCTTTCGAAAAACTGGCAGGTCTATATGGAAAAACGCCCATCATAACCATGCCGATCATTCTTTAGAAAAAACGGGGCGGGCTCAACTTTGATTTTAGCCCGCCCTTTCTTTCCCTATTCTGTTTTCTCTTTTCGAATGACGGCGGAATAATTGACTTGTACAATGGGCGATTCCTTCAATGTTGTATGAATTTTTGCCACTCCATGACGGTAGCCGATTTTGTCCGGCGCTGTATATGTAAAATTGAGTACATACCCATTTTTGTTATCTTTATCGGTTTTAATCTCGCTGGTAATATCTTCATCTTCATCAAATTCAATCTCGGTTATCTTCCATTCTTGATCTTGCGAGGGCATGAATTCAGATAATTGGGCTTTGATTTCCCGCGATATTTTTTGATTCGGGGTAACCGATCCAAAATAGAGCGTAGAAGGCGTAAACTCAATCGGCCCTATGACATTGGCGATAACGCGGCAGCGAAATATTTTTTGGGTTGGGTGAGTCGTGTCAATTTGTAAAGTGTTATAAAAACGGTCTCGTATTTTTTCCGGCTGCACCTTGACCGTAATGGGAATGCCTTTTTCTTCCCGTTCTCCCACCGAAACGCTTAGCGAGGGATGAAACGATTTGCATTCCGAAACATCGAATTTTTCATCGTCGCGGCTTTTCAAGTAAAGCGTCATCGAGGCGTCTTGGTTGAAAGGGATTTTTCCGAAATCGAAATTTGGCTTCGGATCGAAAATAAGCAGATTGCGCACTTCCGCTTTGATATTCATGCGCACTTGCTCTTTTTTGGGGTCATTGGTGTAAAGGATCGCCGCTTTCGACATTTTACTGTCATAACTGCCCGTGTTCATCTTTACGGATATCACGCCGGTGGCGTCGGGGGCGATGGTCGTCGCCGATAAAATGGCGGCCGTGCATCCACAGGTCGTCTTAACGTCCTTCAAAATTAAATCTTGATCTCCCGTATTTTTGATTACGTAATCGTAAGAAACGGCTTCTTGCGGCGACACGACGCCTGCATCATACGTATCTTCTTCCAATACTGCAGCGGGTTGTGCGTAAATCAGGGTGGACTCAACAAAAGTAATCACCAAAACCAAAAACAGAGACAAGTACAGACGCTTTTTCATAATTTGACTCCAACCAACGATTTTCTTATGGTCATCATTGAAATAACTTGAAACCATACACTTCCTATTCTATATTTTGCAATAAGAATCGATTTTGTCAATGAATTTTATATAAATTTTTTTTATTATGGTGCATTTTCTTTGATAACAAT